>JAEMQS010000015.1 GCA_016463765.1 Solirubrobacteraceae bacterium
CCTCGGAGTACTCGTAGAAGCGGCCCTTGCCCTTGCCCGCGGTGCCCAGGCCGAACCCGAGCTTCGTGATCGCCGTGACGGCGTCCTCGATCGCGGTGAAGTCGTAGCGGCTGTACGCGCGGTCGTTGCCGAGCTTGCCGAGCGACTGCAGCGCGAGCGCGCGATGCACGGCCTCGACGCCCATGATCTCGGCGGAGTACCGCGCGAGGTCGGCCTGGCCGCCGGCGGCGAACGCCGTGACGCCGATGAGGTAGGCGTTGACGAAGACCTGGTCGCCGGCCACGAGACCGCCGAGCAGGTTCTTCTCGTTGCGGAAGAGCGAGTCCGGGATCCAGATCTTGGTGGTCGCCGCCTTCGCGCCGTTCGCCGTGAGGAACTCGTAGTGCAGCTTCTCCTCGTACGCGGCGGCGCGCACGTTGTTGCGGGTGGTGCGGTCGTCGAAGTCGACCTTCTCGGCGCCGACGGTGTTGACGATCGTCGCGAGCACCTCAGCGGTGGCGGCGATGTTCAGGATGGTCTGCGCGTCGTTGGCCGCCATGGCCTTGGACGGCAGGGCCATCAGGCCGAGGCCACCGACGGCGGCGGCGGCACCGCCGACGAAGCGGCGGCGCGTGGCGGCCGACTCGCCGGCGTGGAGACGGTCGACGGCGTCGGCGATCATGTGATGCGGGTCAGGAGTCATGCCGGGCACTTCCCGGCATGACGGCGCGACGGTTCGATGTCCCGGCGCGCCGCCGCTCCCTATCGGCCCCGGCACGCTGAGCGTCCGATAGTGGTCGCCCTGGCGACCACGATGTGACGCTCAGCGGGGTGGGGCGCTCAGCCGGCGGTGACGAGGTTCCGCAGCACGTACAGCAGGATGCCGCCGTTGCGGTAGTAGTCGGCTTCCTTCGGCGTGTCGATCCGCACCGTCGCGGTGAACGACACGTCGCCGGCGGTGACCTCCACCGTCTTGGGCAGCTCGCCCGCGTTCAGCGGCTCGGCGAACCCGGTGATCGAGAACTCCTCCTCGCCGGTGAGGCCCAGCGAATCGGCGGACTCGCCTTCGGGGAACTGCAGCGGCAGCACGCCCATGCCGACGAGGTTCGACCGGTGGATGCGCTCGAACGACTGCGCGATGACGGCCTTCACGCCGAGCAGGTTCGTGCCCTTCGCCGCCCAGTCGCGCGACGAACCCGAGCCGTACTCCTTGCCGCCGAGCACCACCAGCGGCGTGCCCTCGGCGAGGTACTTCTCCGACGCCTCGTAGATCGACATCTGCTCACCGCCGGGCATGAAGCGCGTGACGCCGCCCTCGGTCCCCGGCGCCAGCTGGTTGCGCAGGCGGATGTTCGCGAACGTGCCGCGCACCATGACCTCGTGGTTGCCGCGCCGCGACCCGTACGAGTTGAACTCGCGCGGCTCCACGCCGTTGGCGATGAGGTACTGGCCCGCGGGCGAGTCCTTCTTGATCGCGCCCGCCGGGGAGATGTGGTCCGTGGTGACGGAGTCGCCGAGCTTGGCGAGCACGCGCGCGCCCGTGATGTCCTCGACGGGCGTCGTCTCCTGCGTCATCCCCTCGAAGTACGGCGGGTTGCGCACGTACGTCGAGTCGTCGTCCCAGGCGAAGCGGTCGCCCGTCGGGATCTCCAGCGCGCGCCAGTCCTCGTTGCCCTCGAAGACCTCGCCGTAGCTGTCGGTGAACTGCTCCGGACGCACCGCCTGCTCGACGGTGGACGCGACCTCCTCCGCCGACGGCCAGATGTCCTTGAGATAGACGTCCTGCCCGTCCGAGCCGACGCCGATGGGCTCGTTATAGAGGTCGATCTCCATCGTGCCGGCGATCGCGTACGCCACACAGAGCGGCGGCGACGCGAGGTAGTTCATCTTCACGTCCGGGTTGATCCGGCCCTCGAAGTTGCGGTTGCCCGAGAGCACCGAGACGACCGCGAGGTCCGCGTCGTTTACGACCTTGCTGACCGACTCCGGCAGCGGGCCGGAGTTGCCGATGCACGTCGTGCAGCCGTAGCCGACGAGGTGGAATCCCAGCGCCTCGAGGTCGGGCGTGAGGCCCGCGCGGTCGAGGTACTCGGTGACGACCTTCGAGCCCGGTGCCAGCGACGTCTTGACCCACGGCTTGCTCGTCAGGCCCTTCGCGGCGGCCTTGCGGGCGAGCAGGCCCGCGCCGACCATGACCGACGGGTTCGACGTGTTCGTGCACGACGTGATCGCCGCGATGACGACGTGGCCGTGGTTCAGCGACGTCTCCGTGCCGTCCTCCATCGTGAACGGCACGGCGCTGCGGTCCGGGTCGTCGACGACCGTCGTGGGGACAGGGCCCGTCGAGGTCTGCGCGGCAGCGGCGTCGGCGCCGGGCTCCGAGCTGGCGGGCGGGTCCGACGCGGGGAACGTGCCGTTGACCGCCTCGTCCTGCTCGTCGCAGTCGGCCGGCATGTAGACCTTCAGCGCCTCGATGAACTCCTCCTTGGCGGAGCTCAGCGGCACGCGGTCCTGCGGGCGCTTCGGCCCGGCGAGCGACGGGACGACGGTCGACAGGTCGAGCTCGATCGTGTCCGAGTACGTCGGCTCCTCGCTGTCGGCGTCGTGCCAGAGGCCCTGCGCCTTCGCGTAGGCCTCCACGAGCGCGACCTGCTCCGGCGCGCGGCCGGAGAACGTCAGGTAGCGCAGCGTCTCCTCGTCGATCGGGAAGATCGCGCACGTCGAGCCGAACTCCGGGCTCATGTTGCCGATCGTCGCGCGGTCGGCCAGCGGGAGGCGCGACACGCCCGCGCCGTAGAACTCGACGAACTTGCCGACGACGCCCTTCTCGCGCAGCATCTCGGTGACCGTCAGGACGAGGTCCGTGGCGGTCGTGCCCTCGGGCAGCTCGCCCTTGAGCTTGAAGCCGATGACCTGCGGGATGAGCATCGGCATCGGCTGGCCGAGCATCGCCGCCTCGGCCTCGATGCCGCCCACGCCCCAGCCCAGGACGCCCAGGCCGTTGACCATCGTCGTGTGGGAGTCGGTGCCGACGAGCGTGTCGGGGTAGGCCGTGCCGTCCTTGTCGTTGACGAAGACGACCCGCGACAGGTACTCGAGGTTGACCTGGTGGACGATGCCCGTGTCCGGCGGGACCACCTTGAACGTGTCGAACGCCGACTGGCCCCAGCGCAGGAACTGGTAGCGCTCGCGGTTGCGCTGGAACTCCTTCTCGGCGTTGATGAGGAACGCGTCGCGCGTGCCGAAGACGTCGACCTGCACGGAGTGGTCGATGACCAGCTCGGCCGGGACGAGCGGCTCGATCTTCGCGGGCTCGCCGCCGAGCGCGGCCATCGCGTCGCGCATCGCGGCGAGGTCGACGACCGCCGGGACGCCGGTGAAGTCCTGCATCACGACGCGCGCGGGTGTGTATGCGATCTCCTTGCTGGGCGCGGCCTTCGCGTCCCAGGTGGCGAGCGCGACGATGTCGTCGGCGTCGACCGCCCCCTGGCCCTCGGTGCGCAGCAGGTTCTCCAGCAGGATCTTCAGGGAGAACGGCAGGCGCGCCACGTCGTACTTGGCCTGGAGCGCGTCGAGGCGATAGATGTCCAGCGCGCGGTCGCCGACCGTGAGGGTCTGGCGAGCGTCGAAGCTGTTCGTGGCCATGTCGGGTCCTCGCGAAATCTGTGTCAGGTGGGAGCTTCCACCCTACCCGGCGCGACCGGTTCTCCGACCTCTCAGCGACTCGGCACGACGGGGCGCAGGCCACGCATCGCGGCGATCCGCCCGACGAGGGCCGCCACGCCCTTCTGCGCGGTGATCGGAACCCCCGTCACCCAGGTGTTCCCGTGGGCGACGCGCAGGATCGCCATGACCTGCGAGATCGTCGGTTCGTCCTGGACGTCGCAGCGCCCCTCCTCGAGCCACGTCAGGTACGACCCGAAGTACACCGGGACGAAGTCGGGCCGGGGGTAGATCTCGTGCTCGATGACCGCCCGGCCATCGATCGGATGCGGGTGGACGTGCGACGTCGCCGGTGCGACCTCCATGACCTCACCGGCCACCAGCAGCCGGTCCTCGCCGTCGACCGACCCCACCGCGGAGCCCTCGATCACGGTGAACCGCTCGCTGCCGTCGAGGTGGTAATGCGCCTTGCCCGCCCCGGTGCCCGGCGGGAACGTGCGGCGGATCCGGAAGCGCTCGGGCGAGTTCTCGAGCACTTCGATCGTGGTGCCGCGCGGGCTGCGCACGACCTGGCCGGGCTCGAGCATGGGACAGTATGTCCCGGCCGTGTGCCCCGGTGCAACCGGGGGTCAGGCCGACGCGATCTCGGAGCGCAGCAGCGAATCGCCGGAATGGCCGGGGTCGCCGTCCTCACGCTCGACGCTGACGTCCAGCGCCGCGTACTTCGCCGGATCGATCCCGAGGGCGAACTGCACGTCGGCCGTGCCGTCCTCACCGACCCGGAACGTGCCGATCGGCGCCAGGTCGTCCGGGCTGTTCAGCGCCCACAGCTCGTAGAACTCCCCGGGCTTGGAGGCGGGCAGGCCGCTGACCTCCAGGGCCATGCCGTCGAGGTCCCCGCCCATCGAGGCCGTCGCCGTCGCGCCGGGCGCACCCGGGAGCGCCGCGAGCTGCACCTGCTCGCCCGGAACCGGGGCGTCGTCGCCGCCGGCCACCAGCAGGCCGCCGGCCACGCCGACGAGCAGCAGCACGCTGGCCATCGCCGCCGCGGTGACCGGGCGCAGGGTGAACGACCCGGCCAGCCAGGCGCGCAGCCCGGTCCGCGGCGCACGCGGCGCGGAGGCCTGCGGCACCGGCGCCGCGTCGGGCATGGCGCCGAAGTCGATGCGCAGCGGCGGGGCGTCCGGCGGTTGCCACGCGTCGCCGGGCAGCTGCTGCAGCCTGCGGATCACGTCGTCCGTGGTGATGTCGCGGCGCTCACTCACTGCGCCACCTCCTCGTACTCCAGTTCGTCGCGCAGGCGTTCCAGCGCGCGCGCCATTCTCGTCTTGACGGTGCCGAGCGCGATCCCGGTGCGCTCGGCGATCTCGCTCTGGCTGAGGTTGAGGTGGAAGCGCATGCGCAGCACCTCGGCCTCCTCCTCGGGAAGGTCGGCGAGCAGGGCGGCCATCCGCCACTGCTCGTGCAGCTCCTCGACGGGGCTGGCCGCGGACTGCTGGTCCAGCACCGCCAGGGAGCCCGCGGGATCCCGGGGCTCGGGGATGCGCTTGCGCAGATGATCCACGGCGCGGCTGCGCGCGATGGTCATGATCCAGGTCGCGGCGCTCGCCCGCGCGGGGTCGAACGTCGGGCCACGCTGCCAGACCTCCAGGAAGACCTGCTGCTGGACGTCCTCCGCCTGCGCGGGATCGCCGAGCGTGCGGGCGAGGTACCCGTAGGTGAGGCGGCCGTAGTGCTCGTAGATCTCGGTCATGACGGTGGAGTCGCGCTTGCGTAGGCGGGCAGCCAGCTTCTTCTCCGCGCGATCGGGTCGTCGAGCCCCAGTCGTCATAGACGAGAGCTTGACGGGTTCGCTCGTCGCTTGCGTGGGCGGCGACAGGAGACTGGCTTCCACATCCGGGTCTACGCGAGCCAGGGACCGAACGGTTCGGGACCGGTGCGGCGAACCGCAATGTGGCGCGTCCACCTGCTCCGGCGAGCGCGTCCGCGCCAGGAGCGACGCCCGGCGAACCGGCAGGCCCGCTCGGCACGGACAGCCCAGCGTTCGCACCGAACTCCCATCCTGGAGGACCGCACACCATGACCTCGACCACGATCCGACGCACGGCCGCCTCGGCCGTCGCGATCGGCGCGGCCGCCGCCCTCATCGGGGCGCCCGGCGCGCAGGCCCAGTCCGACACCAGCGCTGATGTCGCGAGCGGGCAGACGATGCTCAACCTCGACGCCGGAACCGCCCGCGTCCTGCGCGCAAACAGCATCGGCGTCTCGCTGGTGAAGCCCGCGAAGAACAGCCGCAGCGGCCTGACCTTCGCGGTCGCCCCGTCCGGCTCGTCGCTGGACCCCCGGACGTACGCGGGCACCCTGAACCACACCGGCGGCCTGCGCTTCCGTGCCGGCGGCAAGACGCTGTCGCTCACCCGCTTTCAGGTGAAGGTCGGTTCGCGCTCGACGCTGAGCGCCGTCGTCAACGGCGGGGCGCGCGCGACGATCATCTCGCTGAACACCAGCAAGGCGAAGATCAAGCGGACCGGCATCAACACGGGAGCGAGCGGCATCGTCGCGTCGCTGAACGCCACCGGCGCCACCGCGCTGAACCGCTACTTCGGCGTGCGGCTGTTCAAGAGCGGGCTGAAGCTCGGCACCGTCCGCAGCGAGGCGAAGTTCGGTGAGATCGTCTTCGCCGGCGGCCAGACCGACCTCGCCCTGGACGGGGGCACCCTCGCCGCGCTCGGCGGCCTTGGCGTCTCGCCCGGCATCATCGCCCCGGCCACGCTCGCCGGCACGACCGCGTCGTTCCCGATCACGGGCGGCAAGGTCAACGCCGAGACGCTCGCCGGCTCGATCACGCACAGCGGTGGCATCAGCCTCACGGCCGGTGCGACCCGCGTGGAGCTGACGAACTTCGACATCCAGCTGCCGAAGCTCCTGCTCCAGGTCAACGGCGGGACCCCGGCCCCGGCGGTCGACCTCGACGCGAGCAACGCCCAGGTTCGCGTCACCGGGCGCAACGTCACGGTGAGCAACGTCGTCGCGAAGGTCAACGCGGCCGGCGCCTCGGCGCTCAGCGGCGCGTTCGGCACCACGGTGCCGCAGGTGACGCTCGGCGTTGCCACGGTCAAGGGTCAGGCTCGCTGACCCGAACGGCATGCGCCGGCCGCCTCGTCGAGGCGGCCGGCGCAGCTCGGTGATCAGGCGCCGGTGTTGACCGTGATGGTCGCGACGCCGATGGTGAGGCCCTCGGCGAGGTCGTCGATGCCGAACGTCTCGTTCAGCAGGTCGGCGGCTTCGGCCTTGAGCTCGACCGTCGTGCCCTGCAGGACGGCGGTGCCGTCGGCCTCGTTGACCTTGAGCGGCTCAAGCGTGCCGCCGTCGAGGAAGAACAGCGGGGCGCTCTCGGCGGCGACCTCGCCGTCGACGCTGACGGTGCCCGTGAGCACCGAGGCGCCCGGGTCGATGACGAAGTCGGTCAGCTCGACGACCTTCTCGCCGGCGGTCAGGCTCAGGCCGCTGCCCTCATGGTTGATCTCGCCCTGGACGAACGGCGAGACGGTGCCGGGCTTGTAGTACGTGACGTTGCCGCTCGTGATCGGGAAGACGGCGGAGCCCTCTTCGGTGATCTCGGCGTCGCCGACGGGGCCGGGCGCGACCTTCAGCGACTCGAGCGCCTCGACGAAGCCGGCGTCGAGTGCGACGGCCGTCGTGCGGCCGGTCAGCTCGTCGATCTGCGCGACGGGCTCGGGCGTGGTCATCTCGGCGGCCGTGGCGCCACCGGACGCGCTCTCGGTGTCCTCGTCGTCGCCGCAGGCAGCGACGCCAAAGGCGAGCACGGCGGTCGCTGCAACAGCAGCGGGAATACGGAAGTTCATGGAATCGGACCCTCTTGTTCGTTGACGGAGTTGGCAGGTACTTCGCCGATCCCGTCGCCGAGGGTTCAGATCGATCCGCGCATCACGGCACGCGCAGGAGCCGCCACGTACACGCGCACGCGAGCACGACCATGAGGCTGGAGCTGGTCAGGCACCACTGACAGGTCGCTTCGATCTGGAAGACCGATTCGTACGTGAGGTAGGCACTGAAGCCCACCCCGATGAGCGCGGTCAGCGCGCCGAGCATGCGCGCCCACTCCGTCGTCAGCACCGCACAGATGAGCAGCGTGATGTACGCGCCGAGGCCGAGCAGCGCGACGGGCAGGCCCAGGAGCTCGGACTGATCCGAGGCCTGGACCTTCGCGCAGCCGCCCTCGCCGCCGGCCGTGCAGATCGGCTCGATGTCGGCGTAGTGGACGTACGTGAGGTACCCGGCGACGCCGATGCCGACGACGCTCAGGACCCCGATGGCGATGCGCAGCGCGCGCTCGCTCACTTCTCGGCCGCCGCCAGCTGCTCGTCGATCTGGTCGGTGAACTCTCCGACCTCGAGCGGGTTGGCGTCGACCGCCTCGATCTCGCCGCCGGTCGGACCCATGGCGAAGGACGGCGTCGAGTCCCGGCCCTTGCGGCTGGCCTCGAGCTGCGCGTCGTTCAGCGCCTTCGTGACCGCTTCGCTGCCCTGCGCCTCCACGGCGGCGTCGTAGTCGACCCCGGCGTCAGCCGCGACGGTGCGGAGGAAGTCGTCGGTGACGTAGCCCGAGTTCTCCTCGCCCTGCTGCGCGTAGAACGCCTCGGTGAACTGCCACGTCCGGTTCTGCTCGCCCGCCGCGACCGCGAAGCGCGCGGCGGTGACGGAGTCCTCGCCGAGGAAGGTCAAGGGCTTCAGCACGACGCGCGCCTTGCCGGTGCGCACGTACTCCTCGAGCACGGTCGGGAACACCTCGCGGCTGAACTGGCCGCAGAAGGGACACTGGTAGTCGACGTACTCCTCGATGGTCAGCGGGGCGTCGGGGTCACCGAGCACCAGGCCGTCCTGTGCGATCCCGCCGACGAGCGCGGCTGCCGCCTTGCCCTCGGCCGAGCCGCCGGGCTCGCTGTCCTCGGTGCCGGACTGGCTGATCAGGATCGCGCCGACGACCACGATGGCGGCCAGTGCCACGACGCCACCGAGGATCGATAGCCGCTTCTTGCGCTGGGCGGACGCCTGCTGCTTCGCCTGGGCCGCCTCGCGCTCGGCGCGGCGGGCGGCCTTCTCCTCTGCTCGAGAACTCATGTCTACACCGTACCGAGCAGGCGGTGCGGCCTTTTCCGGTTCGTGTGCGGGGGAAACCGCAGAACCAATCGGGCCCGGCGGCCGTAGGAGCAGTGATGACGGAATCCGTGTGGGACTACCCGCGACCCCCGAGGGTCGAGCCGTGCACCCGCCGGGTGCGCGTGGAGCACGGCGGGGCGATCGTCGCGGCGTCGACCTCGGCGCTGCGCGTCCTCGAGACCAGTCACCCGCCCGTCATCTACATCCCGCCGCGGGACGTCGACATGTCACGGCTGCACGAGGTCGCCGACGCCTCCACCTACTGCGAGTTCAAAGGTGTGGCCTCGTACTTCGACCTCGTCGACCCGGACGGGCCCGTCTCCGGTCTGGCCGCGTGGACCTACCGGGCGCCCGTCCCGGCCTACGCGGCGCTGCGCGACCATGTCGCGTTCTACCCCGGCCGCGTCGAGGGCTGCTGGCTCGACGACGAGCGGGTCCTCGCCCAGGAGGGCGACTTCTACGGCGGCTGGGTCACCGCCGACATCACCGGGCCGTTCAAGGGCGGGCCGGGCACGCGAGGGTGGTGACCACCGCTACGCGCGCTCGACCGTCACCCACGCGTTGTAGTCCGGCACCCCGGCCTCGGGCGATCGCGCGTGGCGGTCGAGCAGCACGTTGCCCTCGGGCCAGTGCACCTGCGCGTTGCCCTCGCGCAGTTCGACGACCCGGACCCGCCCTGCCAGCTCGCCCTGCTCGTTGCGCAGCAGGATCCGGTCGCCGTCGGCCAGCCCGAAGCGCTCGACGTCCGCGCGCGCGAGCAGGACGTCCTCGCGGGCCGCGCCCGTGATCGCGTCCCCGTCCTCGTGGACCATCGAGTTGAACTGCTTACCCCGCCGGGTGGTGACCCGCAGCCGCGCCTCGCCCTCGCGCGGCGCCACGGGCCGTGCCGGGGACGCCGCGACGAACCGCGCCCGGCCGTCCGGCAGCGGGAAGACCCCGCCCTCGCACAGGAGCCGCCCGCCGTACTGGATCTGGTCGCCCTTCTCGCGCAGCGTCTCGATGCCCGCATACAGCTCGACCAGCGCGCCGATCTCGTCACGTACGGCCTGGGTGGACTCAAACCGCGCCGCGCCCGCCACCTCGGGCCGGACCCGAGCGGCGATGTCGCCGAAGACCTCCCACTCCCCGCGCGCGAGCGGCACGCGCGACCCGGGGATCTCGGGCGAGAAGATGATGCGCCGCTCGGTGCTCGTCGAGGTGCAGCCGCCGGGGATCTCGTACCGCGACGCGGCGGGGAGGATCAGCACGTCGCCGCCACCCACGAGCATCTGCGGGGTCAGCACGAGGTCGAGGTGCACGCGCAGCCCGACCCGCTCCAGTGCCGACTCGACCCAGACCGGGTCGGGGAGGACCTCCATCCAGTTGCCGCCCGCGCTGAGCAGCACGTCGAGGTCGCCGTCGGCGGCTGCGTCGAGCATCTCGGGCGCCGTGCGGCCGGGGACCGCGGGGACCTCGAAGCCCCACCTCGACGACCAGTCGGCCGCGCTCTCAGGCGTCAGCGACACGCCGCCGGGCAGCGCCGTCGCGTAGCACCCCATCTCCGCGCCGCCCTGCACCCCCGAGTGCCCGCGGATCGGCATGAGCCCGCAGCCCTCGCGGCCCACGAAGCCCTGGGACAGGCCGAGGTTGACGATCGCGCGCACGTTGTCCTCGCCGCACGCGTGCTGGGTGATGCCCATCGACCAGACGAGGACCGCCTTCTCGGCGTCGGCGAGCTCGCGGGCGAACGCGAGCATCTCGTCGCGCGAGCACCCGGCGGCCGCCTCGAGCGCCTCCCAGTCGGCGCCGCGCGCGGCCTCCGCCGCCTCGGAGAAGCCCACCGTGTGCGCGTCGATCCACGCCTGGTCCTGCCACCCCTGCTCGACGATGTGCCGCAGCGCCCCGGTGAGGAACGCGAGGTCGCCGCCGACGTGCACCTCGAAGAACCGGTCGGCGATCTTGGTGCCGAACACGGCGCTCTCCGGCACGGACGGGATCCAGTACCGCTCCATGCCGGGCTCGCGGTACGGATTCACGCACACCACGCGAGCCCCGTGCTTCTTCGCGTGGTGGAGGTACTTCGTCATCACGGGCTGGTTGTTCGCCGGATTCGACCCGATGAACACGACGAGGTCGGACTCGATGACGTCCGGGTACGAGCATGTGGTCGCGGCGACGCCGATCTGCTCCTTCAGCGCCACCGTCGACGGCGCATGGCAGATGCGCGCCGCGTTGTCGATCGAGCTCACCCCGATCGCGCGCATCGCCTTCTGCGCGGCGTAGTACGACTCGTTCGGCATGCCGCGGCTCGTGAGGAACGCGGCGACGCGGTCGGGCGTCGTCGCCCCGATCCGCTCGGCGACGAGGTCGAGGGCGTCATCCCAGGACAGGCGCGAGAACGACGGCGCACCCGCGCGCCGCAGCAGCGGCTCGCCGATGCGGCCCAGCTCGCGCAGCTCGGTCGTGCGCCGGCCGCGCAGCGCGTCCGGGTCGCTGAGGAGCGGCGCCGGATCGAGCGGCGCCATCGTGTTCAGCGACAGGAGCCGCAACCGGATGTTGCACAGGTGCACACCGTCGAGCGTCCAGTCGCGCATGCCGGTCGTCCCCAGGGCGCAGCCGTCGCAGCAGCCGTCGCGGAGGATCCGGTGGGCGTGCGGCAGGTCGTCGCGGCTGTCGACGACCGCCTTCCACAGCTCCTTGTAGTTGTTCGGGCGCTGAAGCCCGATCCCGAAGGGACGCTTGCTCGCCCACAGTGACGGAGTCCAGGCCATCCCCGAACCGTAGCCACGTTTGACCGGCTATCGATTCAGAAGTAGGTTCGGCGGGTCCAGGGGGAGGGAACCGCCGTGAAGACCACGTCCGCGCGCCGCATGCTGGCGACGCTCGTCATCGCCATCGCAGGAACCGCTGCGCCGGTCGCGCACGCCGCCGACTGCAATCCGCTGAGCCTGGAGACGTGCCTCGCGCCGTTCCCGTCGAACTACTGGGCCGAGTGGGACGACACGTCGCCGACGGGCGGGCGGGCGAACATCGGCGACGACCTGCTGCGCCCTGAGCTCCTCGCGCAGCTGCCCACCGAGGACGGCATCTCCCCCAGCGGCATCTTCAACGGCGCGACGGGCTTCAGCGCGGGCGTCGGCGCGGTCTTCGAGTTCACCGAGCGCCAGCCACAGGTGCCCTACGACGGCGGCGACGACATCGTCGCCTTCGACCTCGACACCGGCCGGCGGGTCCCGATCCATGCGTTCGTCAGCGGCCACGCCCGCAATCCGCTCGTCGTCGGTGCGAACCAGTCGAACGTCATCCAGGTGTTCCCGCAGAGCCGCTGGGCGTTCACGCACGACATCGTCATCGCCGTGAGCACCCGGTACGGGGCGGGGGACCCAACGTTCCTGGAGTCCAAGGCGAAGGTCGCGGCCGGCTCGAAGGCGGAGGAGTACGTCGGGATCCTCGAGGACGGCCTGCGCACGGCGGGCATCGACCCGGCGTCGACGCGGACCGCGACGTGGTTCAGCGTGCGTGACCGCGCCGAGGTCGTCGAGCCGACGAAGAAGCTCCTCGACGACACGCTCGCGCGCGAGCACCCGGTGCGCAACCTGCGCACGAGCTGGGCGACGATCTTCCCGTCTGTCGCCGGTGTCGTGACGGGCGAGGTGCGGGTCGACAACTACCGCACGCGCGGCGGCCAGGGCCCGGTCGACTTCAGCGGGGCCACGCGCAAGGACCAGTGGCTGCCGTTCCGGCTGACGCTGCCGCGGTCGGCGTCGCGTCAACCCGCGCCGGTGATGATCTTCGCCCACGGCCTGTCGTCGCAGAAGGAGTCCGACTACTACGTCGCCGAGCTCAACGCCGGGGTCGGCATGGCCACCATCGCGATCGACTGGCCGAACCACGGCGCCCGCTCGGCGGCCGACGGCGGCGAGATCTTCTCGATCCTCAAGCCGGGGCAGCTCGGCACCCTGTCGGGCCTGTTCAACCAGGGCACGTTCGACCTCGCCGGGCTCTACGCCGCCATCGCGGACCTCGACGTCGACGTCCTCAAACGGCCGACATGGAACAACTGGCAGGGCCGCGGCGCCGACGGGCGGCCGGACCTCGACACGTCCTCGATCAGCATGCAGGGCACCTCGCTGGGCGGGGTGCTCGGCGCGAACTTCGCCGGCCACGCGCCGAAGCTCGACGTCATCGACTTCCACGTCGCGGGGGTCGGGCTGTCGCACGTCACGTCCCAGACCGTGCTCTGGAACGTCATGGGCGCGATGTTCCCGGAGGGGACGAACGGCACCGAGGAGGCCGTGCTCATGGGCGCGCTGCAGCAGGAGGCCGACACGGCCGACGGCATCAACACGATCGACCTGGTCCGCAACCCCGGGCCGGGGCAGACGAAGAAGCCGATGCTGCTGGTGCTCGGCGACGGCGACGCGGTCGTGCCCAACCCGTCGTCGGTGGCGATGGCGAACCTCACCGACCTGCCGCTGGTCGGGCCGCAGCGCTTCGCGATGCCCGGCGTGCGCAGCGCGGCAGACGCCGATCCGGACGGCTACGCGGTCCGCCAGTACGCGCCGTTCATCGGGCCGGTGCCGAACCTGCCGGGCCTCGGCGAGAGCACCGCGCACGGGGCGTTCCTCTGGCCGTCGGCCATGCAGGCGCAGGCGAGCTTCATCCGCCGGTTCGGCCCCTGAGTTTGACTTGCTATTGATTCAGAAGTAGGTTGCTCGCCGCCACTGGGGAGGTGGCGGTCCACTCGGGAGGGTTCATGTCGCTGTTCACCGGGCGCGTCGCGCGCCGCGGTCTCACCACGCTCGCCGCGCTGTCGTGCGGGCTCGCCGTCGCCGCCGCGCCCGCCGCGGGCGCGCCGGACTGCAACCCGCTGAGCGTCGAGACCTGTCTTGTGCCGTTCCCGTCGAACTACTGGGCCGATGCCGACCCGACGTCACCGACGGGTGTCCGCGGCAACGTGTCCGACGACATGCTCCGGCCGGAGCTGCTCCGTCAGCTGCCGGTCGACGACGGCATCTCCCCGAGCGGGATCTTCAGCGGGACGACCGGCTTCAGCGCCGGCGCCGGCGCGGTCTTCGAGTTCACCGACCGCCAGGCCCCGCCGCCCACCGACGGCGGCGACGTCGTCACCGCCTACGACCTCGACGCGGGCACGCGCGTCCCGGTGCACGCGTTCATCTCCAACCACGCGCGCAACCCGGTGCTGGTGGACGCGAAGCAGTCGAACGTGCTGCAGGTGTTCCCGCAGGTCCGGTGGGCCTACGGGCACCGGATCCTCGTGGCGGTGTCGACGGCCATGGGCGCGGGCGACCCCGCGTTCGAGGACCTCGCCGCGAAGGCCGCGCCGGGAAGCAAGGCCGCCGCGTACGTCGACGAGGTCGCAGACGGGCTGGCGGCAGCCGGGCTCGATCCCGCGTCGGTCCGCACCGCCACGCTGTTCACCGTCCGCGACCGGGCGGAGGTCGTCGACGCGACCCAGCGCCTCATGGACGACACCGCGGCGCGGCCGCACCCGACGCGCAACGTGCGCATGAACTGGAACTACGCCGGCCCTTCGACGGCGGGCATCGTCACGGGCCAGGTGCGCGTCGACAACTACCGCACGCGTGACGGGAAGGGCCCGGTCGACTTCACCGGCGCCACGCGCAAGGACCAATGGCTGCCCTTCCAGCTCACGCTCCCGCGCAGCGCATCGTCCCGGCCCGCGCCGGTCGTCATCTACGCCCACGGCATCACCGCGGCGAAGGAGAGCGACATCCTCGTCTCCGAGATGAACGCCCAGCTCGGCCTGGCGACGATCTCCGTCGACTGGCCCAACCACGGCGCCCGGTCGCGCGAGGACGGCGGGTTCCTGCTGTCGCTGCTCGACGCGAGCAAGCTCGGCACGCTGTCGGGCCTGTTCAACCAGGCGACCATCGATCTCGCCGGCCTCTACGAGGCCATCGGCGAGATGGACCTCGACGTCCTGCGCCGGCCCTCGTGGCCGAACTGGCAGGGCAAGGGCGCCGACGGCCGCCCCGACCTGAAGACGAGCTCGATCAGCATGCAGGGCACGTCGCTCGGCGGCGTGCTCGGCGGCAACTTCGCCGCGATGTCGCGCGACCTGGACTTCATCGACTTCCACGTCACGGGGCTCGGGCTCTCCCACATCATCTCCCAGACCGTGCTGTGGAACGCGTTCGGCCTGGTGCTCCCGCAGGGACGCACCGGGACCGAGGACGCGGTGCTCCAGGCCGCGCTCCAGCAGGTCATCGACCCGTCGGATGGCATCAACACGATCGACTTCGTGCGCAACCCCCGGCCGGGCCAGCAGAAGAAGCCGATGTTCGTGATGACCGGTGACGGGGACGCCCTTGTGCCGAATCCGTCCTCGGTCGCGCTGGCGAACCTCGTCGATCTGCCGCTGACCGGCCCGGAGCGCTACGCGATGCCCGGCGTGCGCAAGACGGCCGAGGCGGACCCCGACGGCTTCGAGATCCGCCAGTACCCGGCGTTCCTCGGGAAGTCGCCGATCCCGCTGCTCGGTGAGAGCACGGCGCACATCGCGTTCGCCTGGCCGGACGCGTTCACCGCGCAGGCGCGCTTCATCCGGAAGTTCGGTCCGCGGCCCTGAGGCCGTTCAGCATCCGGCGGATGGTGCTCGCGGCATCCTCGGGTGTCGCGGCGCCCTCATCGACGGCGCGGACGCCCGTGAGCACGACCGCCAGGAGCTGGCGGTAGAGAAGCCCGGCCGGGAGGTCGCCGACCAGCTCGCCGCGCTCCTGCCCGCGCCGGACGACCGCCTCGCCGACCTCGGTGAACGGACCCAGGAGCTCGTCCGCGCGGCGCGGGTCGGACGCCATGAGCGCCCGGTAGCGCGTGGTGTCCTGCAGACCGGCCCAGACGATCTCGTCGATGACCTCGAGGACCGGCCGGTCGCGGCCGTTGCCGAAGAGCTGCGCGACCGCGTCGGCGACGAACACGCGGCCCTGCGCGGCGGCCTCCTCGCGGAGGACGTCGAGGATCTCCTCGCGCGTGCCGAAGTGGCGGTACAGCGTGGCGCGATTCACGCCGGCCGCAGCGGCGATCTCGTCGACGCCGGCGTCTGGGTCGGCGCCGAGCACGCGCACCGCGGCGTCAAGAATCGCCTCGCGGTTGCGCGCGGCGTCCTTGCGGGTCGGTCGGTCGGCGGTCGCCACGGATGCGCACCGTACCCGCAGCGGGCGGACGACGCGAACTCCGACGCCGCATCGCACTTCACCTCGGCGGCGAGCGCGCGAGAAGTGCACGATTTCCAGGGATATCTGCGATCTCCAGCGGTGCGGACGTCTTGACGCGGCACCGAGACTCGTCCGCGGGGAGACACCTACTGGGGGGACGCGGGATGGCAGGGCAGGGGCTCACGCGGCGGCGCTTCGTCGCGGGATCGGCGGCGACGGTTGCCGCCTTGACGACGGGCGTGCGGACAGGGCACGCGGCGGTGGCGCTCCGCGAGGAGCGCCACCGTGCCGTCGTCATCGGCAGCGGCTTCGGCGGCTCGATCACGGCGCTGCGCCTGACCCAGGCCGGGGTGAACGTCGTGATGCTCGAACGCGGCCGCCGCTGGCCCGCGGGGCAGGCCGGCGTCTTTCCCAACCCGCTGGGCAACCCGCTCGACAAGCGACTGTCCTGGCGCGGGACCGTCCCGCTGCCCGGCGCCAAGAACTCCCCCGGACTGCTCGAGTTCTTCGACGGCCAGGGCATGGACGTCGTCGCGCCGGCGTGCGTCGGCGGCGGGTCGGTCCCCTACCACGGCATGTCGCTGCGCCCGCGCGGCGACCACTTCGCCCGCGTGATGCCCGGTGCGCTGGACTACGAGACGTTCGAGCAGACGTGGTACCCGCGCGCCGAGGCGATGCTCCGCGTGGGGCGCATGCCCGACGACGTCCTGGCCAGCGACCGGTACCGCTCGTCGCGGCAGTTCGCCGAGTACGTGCGCAGGGCAGGACTGCCGCAGGCCGCACCGGTCCCGATGACCGTCGACTGGGACGTCGTCCGGCGCGAACTGCGCGGCGAGCAGCGGCCGCTCATCAGTCGAGGCAACGTCCTCATCGGCACGAACGGCCCTGGAAAGCACTCGCTCGACACGAACTACCTCCCGGCCGCCGAGGCGACCGGCCGGCTCGACCTGCGCCCACTGCACGACGTCACCTCGATCCGCCGCGATGCCCTCGGGCGATGGGTCGTCGAGGCCGACATCCTCGATGCGTCCGCACGCGTGGTCGAACGGCTGCGCATCGTCACCGACGCGCTCTTCCTCGGCGCCGGCACGATGAACACGACGAAGATGCTGCTCCGCGCACGGGACACAGGCGCGGTCCCCGACCTGCCGGACGACCTCGGTCGCTACTGGGGCACGAACGGCGACCTCCTCGTCACCGTGGTCCTGCGCGACCGGACCGGCACCTGGCAGGGCGGCCCGGCGAACGTCGCGACGCTGGACTGGGACAACCCCGAAGGGCCGGTGACCCTGCTCTTCGCGGCGCTGCCGTTCCCCGTGGAGACTCACAGCATGCAGCTCGTCGGGATGGTCATCCCCGACGGCCACGGCTCGATGACCTACGAGTCCGCCCGTGACCGGCTGCGTGTGCGCTGGCCCAAGGAGGCCGACGCGACGGCGATGACGATGGCCCGCGGGCGCATGCGCCGCCTGACCCGTGCGGCGGGGGCGGTCACCACGTTCGACGCGACGCGCTCGGCGCCCTCGACGTTCCATCAGCTGGGCGGCGCCGTCATCGGCAAGGTCTGCGACGCACACGGCCGGGTGCTCGGGCAGCGCGGGCTCTACGTCACAGACGGCGCACTCATCCCGGGGTCGACGGCGTGCGCGAACCCGTCGCTGACGATCGCGGCGCTGGCCGAGCGCAACGCCGCCACGGTCGTGCCGGCGGACGTGGGCAGCGTCTTCTAGCCGAGGAGCTTGGCCTTCTGCGCGGCGAACTCCTCGTCGGTCAGCGCACCCGCCTGATGCAGCTGGGCGAGGCGCTCGATCTTCGCGATCGGGTCCTCCTCAGCCAGCGCGGCAGGCGCCGCCGCCATCGCCGGCATGCCGACACCGGCGCCGTCCGGACCGAACGGCTCCGGGCCGAACATCTGCACGATCTGCGCGCGCCCGCTCGGGTCGGCGATCGTCGCGTATGCCCACTCGGTCGGGTCCTCGAGGTCGTACCAGACGGGATAGCGCTGGCCGGCCTGCGGGATCTCCACCCGCGAGACGGTCTTCGTCTTCTCCGCGTCGAACGCGGGCGAGCCGTCGAGCGGCTCGACGCGGAAGAGCATCTTGACGCGCGGGTTGTCGTTGATCGTCATCCCGGTGTCCTGCACCTGGACGACGGTGCCGACCGCCTTCGCGCCCTCGGCCATGAGGTTCATGGCCTTCTTCTTCTTGTTGCCGAAAAGTCCCATGGCATCGCAACCTCTCAGACCCGGCCGTCTTACGGGGATACTTCTTCGGTGGCCGATGTCGTCCCCCTGACCTCCCGCGTCGAGCACGACGGCGGCAGCGATGTCGTCGCCGTCGAGGAGCCGATGGAGATCCGGGTCGGCGGCGAGCCTCTGGCGGTGACCATGCGCACGCCCGGCCACGACGAGGAACTCGCGGTGGGGTTCCTCCACGGCGAGGGGCTGCTCGCGGCCGGGACGCCGGTGCGCGCCGGGCTGACCGACGACCTCGCGGCGAACATCGTCGAGGTCGACGCGACGCTGACCCGGGACCCGGGCGCACGGCGCTTCTACACGACGTCGTCGTGCGGGGTGTGCGGCCGCGGCGCGCTCGACGAGGTACTGCTCACCGCACCCGATGTCGGTGCGCGCGACACGCCGCGCGTCGACCGGGCGCTGCTCGCCGGGCTGCCCGACCGGCTGCGCCAGCCCGGTTTCGACGCCACGGGCGGGCTGCACGCCACCGGCCTGTTCGACACCGGCGGGACGCTGCTCTCCGTCCGCGAGGACGTCGGCCGGCACAACGCCATGGACAAGGTCCTCGGCCGCGCCCTGCTCGACGGCGAGGTCCCGCTGCACGACCGCATCCTGTGCGTGAGTGGCCGGCTGAGCTTCGAGCTGGTGCAGAAGGCGGCGATGGCGGGCGTCCCGGTCCTGGTCGGCGTGGGCGCACCGACCTCGCTGGCCGTCTCCCTCGCGCGCGAGTGCGGGATGACCCTCGGCGGCTTCGCGCGCGGCGGACACGTCAACATCTACGCGGGCCATGAGCGAATCAACTGACCAGCACCGCGCCGCCGCCGCCGAGCTCGGCCCGATCCCCGTCGCGGTCATCACCGTCAGCGACACGCGGACCGAGGCCGACGACCGCAGTGGCGGGTTCCTCCGTGAGGCCATCACGGCAGCCGGCCATGAGGTCGTGCTCTACCGGATCGTGCCCGACGAGCCGTACCCGATCACCCAGGCGCTCACCGCCGCGCTGCAGTCGCCGGCCCGTGTCGCGCTGTTCAACGGCGGGACCGGGATCGCCCGGCGCGACCGGACCTACGACCTCATCGCATCGTCGCTGCGCCGCGAGCTGCCCGGCTTCGGCGAGCTCTTCCGGATGCTCAGCTGGGAGGAGGTCGGCGCCGCCGCGATGCTGTCGCGCGCGACGGCCGGCACGATCGACGACACGTTCGTCGCCTGCATGCCCGGCTCGACCAACGCCGTGCAGCTGGCGTGGGAGAAGCTTCTCGCCCCCGAACTTCAGCACCTGGCGTGGGAGATCACGCGCTAGACCGAGTCGGGCGCGGCGCGCCCTACCGCTACGACGACGAGCCCGCGCTCGGCGTCGCCCACGCGCGCGCCCAGGCGCTGCTCGAGCGGTACAACGCGACGCGCCACGAGGAGGACACGCTCCGCGTCGAACTGCTGGGCGAGCTGTTCGGCGCGGTCGGCGAGGGCGTCGTCGTCAAGCCGTCGCTGCGGTGCGACTACGGCACGCCGGTGACCATCGGGGCCGGGACGTTCATCAACTACGACTGCGTGATGCTCGACGTGGCGCCCATCGCCATCGGCGCGCACTGCCAGATCGCCTCGCGCGTGCAGCTGCTGACCGCGGAGCACCCGGTCGACCCGGAGCCGAGGCGCGCTGGCTGGGAGACGGCGCGACCGATCACCATCGGCGACAACGTCTGGCTCGGCGGTGGGGTCATCGTCTGCCCCGGCGTCACGATCGGCGCCGACAGCGTCATCGGCGCCGGCTCGGTCGTGACCCGGGACATCGAGGCGGGGGTCGTCGCGGTCGGGAACCCGGCGCGGGTCCTGCGACCGGTCAGCTAGAGCTCTTCGAGGTACGTCAGCGAGCCGTCCTGGTTCGCCGAGATGTCCAGGCAGAAGAAGCCATAGCGCGAGTACTCCTGCTGCTTCTCCTTGCTCAGCGCACAGACCTGACCCTTGCGGTACTTGCCGCTCTTGCGCAGCTTCGCGCACTGGCTGCGAGCCTTCTTCGTCTTCTTCGTCGCACAGCCGCGCTTCTTCTTCGCCGACGCGCTGGCGTCAGGCGAGGCGGTCGCGGGTGCGGTGGCAGCGACGCCGCCGACCGAGACGGCCGCAGCGAGCGCGAGGGACGTGACGAGATGTCGCACCATGCGACCAACGCTACCCCGAAAAGGTGCGTGACGCCGCCGCATGGTGCAGACTGCGCACCGTGGAGACCAAGGCGGGGGTCGCGCTGCTGCACACCGACGGCGCGTTCCTCGGTGCCGGCGACGTGCGCATCACGTGGCAGTCGTGGCAGGACGCCACCGCACCGACCCGCGCCCACGTCCTTGTCGCCCACGGCGCCGCCGAACACGGCGGGCGCTACCTGCGCCTGGCGCGCGAGCTCGCCCCGCAAGGGTTCCCGGTGTGGGCGATCGACCACCGCGGCCACGGCCGGTCGGAGGGCCGGCGCGTGCTGATCGACCGGTTCACGCACGCGGTCGCCGACGTCGACGCGCTCGTCGAGCACGTCACCGAAGCGGACCTCGGCCGCCCCGTGTACCTGCTGGGCCACAGCATGGGCGGTGCGATCGCGCTGCTGTACGCGCTCGCGCACCAGGACCGGCTGGCCGGGCTGATCCTCAGCGCGACCGCGGCGTCGGATGCGGGCGTCGCCGCGCCGCTGCGCGTCGCCGACCGCGTCCTCGGCCTGGGCCGGATCCTCTCGCGCGTGGCCCCCTCGATGGGCATCGTCGACCTCGACCCGGAGGGCCTCAGCCGCGACCCCGCGGAGGTGCGCGCCTACGTCGAGGACCCGCTCGTGACGGTCGGCAAGCTGCCCGCCCGGACGGCGGGTGAACTGAGCGCCGCGATTCGCGGACCGTTCCGGCGCGAACTCGACACGATCACGCTCCCGACGCTGCTGATCCACGGCGACGCCGACCCGCTCGTCCCTCCCATCGCCAGCACGCTCGTGCGCGACCGGCTCGGGAGCGACGACGTGACGCTGCGCGTCTACCCCGAGCACCGGCACGAGCTGTTCAACGAGCTCCCGGCCGACCGCGAGCGGGTGCTCGCCGATGTGGCGGACTGGCTCGATGCGCGGGCGCCGCGGCGGACGGGGCGCTTCACGCGCTGAGGTCGACGAGCCTCAGCCGCCGCTGACCGGCGGCACCAGCGCGAGCTCGCTGCCGGGCGCGAGCACGGCGTCGTCCTTCGCGGACTCCCGATCGACCGCGACGGCGAACGTCTCCCGGCCGGGCAGCCACGGAAGCGCGCCCGCGCGAAGCGCCGCGACCGCGTCGGCGACGGTCGCTCCGGCTGGGAGGTCGAGCTCCAGCTCGCCCGTCCCCGCCTCCCGCCGCAGGGTGGCGAACAGCTTGACCGTGACGATCACAGCAGCCTCGCGGTCAATGTGTCGCCGGGCTGAAGCGGCTCGTCGGTTCCGGGCGGCACCATCGCGAGCGCGTTGACGTCGACGAGCGACGTGAGCTGGTGCGAGCCCTGCTTGCCGAGGACCTCGAGCTCCCAGCCGTGGGGGCCCGCGCTCAGGCGCCCGCGGGCGGCGTGCAGCCGGGGGCCGGCGCCGCGCGCGGGCGTGGTCAGCGTGGCCGTGACCTCGCGCACCGGGTGCTCGGCGCCGAGCATGCGCGCAACCGCCGGCACGGCCAGCAGGTGCGTCACCACGACCGACGCCACGGGGTTGCCGGGAAGCCCGAGCACGAGCGGCCCGCCCTCCCGGTGCGCGCACCACGCCGGGCCGCCCGGCTTGACCAGGACACGGCCGAAGACCTCGGTGAACCCGTGCGCGGCGACCGCGGGCCGGACGATGTCGTGCGGGCCGACCGAGGCGCCGCCGGTCACGAGGACCAGGTCGGGCGCCTCGGCGAGCGCCAGGTGCAGCGCGCGATCGAGATCGGCCGGGTCGTCCCGTGCGATCGCGGTCCAGACGGTCTCGGCTCCGGATCGAGCGAGGATCGCCGGGAGCGTCGTCGTGCTCGTCTCGCGCACCCACCCGAACGGCAGCTCGTCCCCGACACCCGCGAGTTCATCGCCCGTCGCCAGCACCGCGATGCGCGGGCGGCGCGACGCGCGGACCGTCGCCGCGCCGGCTCCCGCCAGCGGCGCGATCGCCTCGGGGGTCACCAGCGTGCCCGCCGGGAGGAGCACGTCGCCGGCCCGCCAGTCCTCTCCAGGCTGCCGCACGTCGTGACCCGAGGCCACCGTGACGGTGAGGGTGATCCGCCCGTCGTCGGCCGGCTCGGTGTCCTCCTGCCGCACGACGGCGTCGGACCCCTCGGGCAGCAGCGCGCCGGTTGAGATGCGTGCCACCTGCCCCATCGGCAGGACCCCCATCATCGGGCTGCCGGCCTGCGACTCCCCGGCGAGG
The DNA here is from genome assembly GCA_016463765.1 of Solirubrobacteraceae bacterium. Taxonomy (GTDB): domain Bacteria; phylum Actinomycetota; class Thermoleophilia; order Solirubrobacterales; family Solirubrobacteraceae; genus Svornostia. The sequence goes on from JAEMQS010000015.1 coordinate 22,612, forward strand.
AGCAGGGTCGACGGCGCCTGCGTCGCGTCCGCCGCGCACACCGCGTAGCCGTCCATCGCCGACTCACGCTGGGACGGACGGTCCTCCCGCGCGCGAATGGCCTCAGCCAGCACGCGGCCGACCGCGTCGGCGAGCGGGACATCCTCGGCCGGCAACGGTGCGGACCGGGCCAGGACGGCGTCGAGGGCGGCTTCCAGGGAGACTCTGGTCATGGGCGTGACACCGGATGTTGTCGCCGTGGTGCTCGCCGGCGGGCGCGGACGGCGCCTGGGCGAGCCGAAGATGCTGGCCGAGATCGACGGGCGGCCGCTGCTCGCGATCGCACTGGACCATGCGCACGAGGCGGGGCTGGACGCGGTCGTCGTGGCCAAGCCGGACACGCCGCTGCCGCCGACGTCATCGCGGGTCCTCCTCGAGCCGCCGGAGCCGGAGCACCCGCTGCTCGGCATCGTCACCGCGCTGCGGGAGCTGCCGGGCACCGGCGCGATCGTGGTCCTCGGCGGCGACCTGCCGTTCGTCCCGCCGGCCCTCCTCCGCACGCTCGCCGACGCTCCCGGCCCGCTGGTCCCCGTGGCCGCCGGGCGGCCGCAGCCGCTGGTCGCACGGTACGACCGCGAGCAGCTCCCTGCGCTGGAGGGAGCCCTGGCCGAGGACGCGTCGATCACCGCGACCGTCCGCGCGCTCGGTGCATCGACGCTCGAGGGGACGCGCCTGGCGAGCCTCGACCCGTCGGGCCAGGCGTTCGTCAACGTCAACACGCCGGAGGACCTCGAACGCGCCCGCCTCATCGCGCGGGCGAAGGAGCGCTAACACCGGCTCAGGCCGAGCCATTGCGCCAGTGGCCCGAGCGGCCGCCCCGCTTCTCCAGCAGCACGACCTGTTCGATCTGCGCGCCGCGCTCGACGCCCTTGACCATGTCGTAGACGGTCAGGGCCCCGACGCTCGCGCCCGTCATCGCCTCCATCTCCACGCCCGTGCGCGCGTGACAGCGCGCCTCGCACGTCACGACGATCGCGCCCGCGGGCTCGTCGATCGCGATGTCGACGTCGACGCTCGTGAGGCCGAGCGGATGGCAGAGCGGAATGAGGTCGCCGGTCTTCTTCGCCGCGGTGATCGCCGCGATCCGCGCAACCGCGACGACATCGCCCTTCGACGCATCACCCCGCGCGACGAGCGTCGCGGTCTCCGGCGAGACCCGGACGGTGGCGCGCGCGATGGCGGCGCGGTCGGTCTCCGGCTTGGCGCCGACGTCGACCATGCGCGCGGCGCCCTGGTCGTCGAGGTGGGTCAGCTCGCTCATGGCGAGAACCTACCCGCCGATCTGCGACATGGAGCGCGCCGGGGCGACGAACCCCGCCTCGCCCACATGGTGCTTGAGCTCCTTGCGCCACACCGCGGCCTCGATGCGCTCGGCCAGCTCCGCGTCACTCTCACCCGCGCGCAGCGGTTCGCGCAGGTCGGTCTCGCGCTGGCTGAACAGGCAGGTGCGCAGCTTGCCATCGGCCGTCAGGCGCAGGCGGTTGCAGTCGCTGCAGAACGGCTCGCTGACCGGATTGATGAACCCGACCCGCCCCTTCCCGTCGAGGAAGTGACAGACCTTCGCGGTCGCGTGCGGCGGGCGCTCGGGGTCGGTCAGCGGGTACGTCGCGTGGATGATCTGGCGGATCTCCTCGCCCGTGAGGACATCCTCCGGGGTCCAGTTGCGGTCGGCGTCGAGCGGCATGAACTCGATGAACCGGACCTCGTAGGGCTCGCGGCGTGCGAGCTCGGCGAAGTCGACGACCTCGGCCTCGGTGACCCCGCGTAGCGCGACGCAGTTGACCTTGATCGTGCCGACCCCGGGCTGCGCGCCTAGGGTCTGCAGCCCGCGCAGGACGCGGTGCAGGTCGTCGCGGCGGGTGAGCTGGTGGAAGCGCTCGTGGTGCAGGCTGTCGAGGCTGACGTTGAAGCGGTCGATGCCGGCGGCCACGAGCTTCGCGGCGTCGCGTTCGAGCAGCACGCCGTTCGTGGTGACCGACAGGTCCTCCAGCCCGTCGATGCCCGCGAGCATGCCGGCCAGCACGGGGAAGTCCTTGCGCACGAGCGGCTCGCCGCCGGTCAGCCGTACCGTCTTCACGCCGAGGTTCACGAAGACCCGCGTCAGGCGTTCGAGCTCCTCGAAGCTCAGGATGTCCGCGCGGTCGAGCCACGTCAGGCCCTCGGCCGGCATGCAGTACGTGCAGCGCAGGTTGCAGCGGTCGACGACGCTGATGCGCAGGTCGTCGACGGTGCGGCCGTGGGCGTCGGTGAGCGTCATGCGGGCAGGTTCCCCTCGACCTCGACGAACTCGCCGTCGCGCTCCTCGCGCTTCCAGATCGGGGCGCGTGCCTTCAGCTCGTCGATGATCTCGCGTGCGCCTTCGAACGCCTCGGGACGGTGCCCGGCGGAGACGGCGACGACGACGCTCGGCTCGGAGAGGGCGACCGTGCCGGTGCGGTGCTCGACGGCGACGGCGGTCAGCCCGTGGCGCTCCTGGGCGGCGCGGGCGATCTCGCGGATGGTCTGCTCGGCCATCTCGCCGTAGGCCTCGTAGTCCAGCGACGGGACGTCACGGGTCACGCCGCTGAAGGTGATGACGGCGCCCGCGCGCGGGTCCGTGACGAGCGCGGTGATCTGCGCCGGGTCGAGCGGTGTGTCGCGGATGGCGACGTGCGGCTCGCGCTCCATGCCTGGAGCGTACTCCCGTGGTGTTTCCAGACGATGGCGCAGCGCCACACCGATCCACGCCGACGTTGTTGTCGCTCAGCGCAGGGAACGTCGGTGAACCGGCCAGGGATGGCGGGGCCGACCCGTACGATCGGCACATGACGACCACCCGCCGGGAGTTCGTCCAGCGCTCTGCCGCCGGCGCACTCGCCCTGTCCCTCGGCCCGCTCGCCGCGAACAGCTCTGCTGCGACGCGCCTGACCCCCACCCAGCTCAGTGCGCTGCGCAGTGCCGTGCGGGGCACCGTGTTCAGCCCGGGAACGAAGGGCTACGGCGCCGCGCACCAGCTCTTCAACACCCGCTTCAACGGCGTCGACCCGCCCGCCGTCGTGCGCGTGCGCGACGCCAACGACGTGCGCGAGGTCGTCCGCTGGGCTAGCCGGTTCGACATCCCGCTCGTCGGCAAGTCCGGCGGCAACGCGTACAACGGCGCGTCGACGTCGAGCACCGCGGTCGTCGTGGATGTCGGCTCGCTGTCCAGCGTGGCGCTGAACGGCAGCGGCGTCGCGACCATCGGCCCCGGAGCGCTGCTGCTCGGCGTCTACGCCACGCTGGCCCGCCGCGGCGCCACCATCCCCGCGGGCTCGTGTCCGAACGTCGCCCTCGGCGGCCACGCCCTCGGCGGCGGCATGGGCCTGGCCGGCCGCAACCTCGGCCTCGCGCTCGACCGCATCCAGAGCATCCAGGTGGTCACCGCCGACGGGGAGCTGCGCACCTGCAGTGCGTCGCAGAACGCCGACCTCTTCTGGGCGCTGCGCGGCGGTGGCGGGAGTTTCGGGCTCGTCACATCGATGCGGCTGCGCACGCAGCGGGTCAGCCGCGCGGCCTGGTTCTTCGCGCGGTTCCCGGGCTCGTCCCGCGCGGAGGCGCTCGCCGCGTTCGATGACCTCGCGCCGGGTGGACCGGCCGCACTGACCTGCCTCTGCACGCTGACCAGCAACGGCGCGACCGTCTTCGGCCAGTACTTCGGCTCGCAGGCCAACCTGTCGAAGCTCATCGCGCCACTGCGCCGCATCCCGGGCGCGAACATCAGCATGGGCACCTCGGGCTATCTCTCGCTCATGACGCGGTGGGCCGGCTGCTCGGAGGGCAAGAGCGTCGCGCAGTGCGAGAACATCCCGCCGCAGCCGTTCGACGCCTCGTCGATCTACGTCGCGAAGAAGCTCAGCAGCGCGGCCCGCAGCGCGTTCGTCTCCGCCGCGAACACCGGCGCGACGCTCGTCTGCGACAGCTACGGCGGGCGCATCAACGACGTGTCCCCCAGCGCCACCGCGTTCGTCCACCGCAACGTGCGCTTCAGCGTCCAGATCGTCTCCTACGCGCCGATCACCACGGCGCGCAAGCGGGTGAACTCCGCGCGCAAGATCATCGCGAAGTACGGCAACGGGCAGGCGTACCAGAACTATTCGGACCTGGACCTGTCCTCGCCGCTGCAGGCCTACTACGGGTCCAACCTGCCGCGCCTGCGTGAGATCAAGAAGCGGCTCGACCCCGACGACCGCTTCCAGCTCACGCAGGGGATCCGCTCGTAGCGAGCGGATCCCCGTGCGCGTGGTGCGTACCCCTAGGCCTCTGCGGGCACTGCGGTCTGCGGCTCCTCGACGATGAGCGGCGCGTCCTCCTGCGCCTCGCCGAGCGAGAAGCGGCCGACGAGCTCCTGAAGCTCGGCCGCGGTCGTGGCCAGCGTCTGGGCCGACGCCGAGATCTGCTGGGTCGACGCCGAGGTCTGCTCGGTCGACGCGGACACCTGCTGCGTGGAGGCGGACGTCTCCTCGGCGACCGCGGCGACGGCCGTGATCTCGCTGCCGATCTTCGTCGACGTCGCGGAGAGCTGCTGCGCGGCGGCGGCGATCTGCCCGATGCGGTCGCCGACCTCCTGCACGTGCGCGTTGATCGCCCCGAAGGCCTCACGGGCCTGCTCGACGGTCTGCGCGGACTCGGTGCTGCGCGTGCCGCCGGCCTCGACGACATCGACGGCGCGACGCGTCTCGTGCTGGATCTCCGCAATCAGGGTGCTGATCGATGACGCGGCCTGCTGTGACTCCTCCGCGAGCTTGCGGACCTCGTCGGCGACGACCGCGAACCCGCGACCCTGCTCACCGGCACGCGCGGCCTCGATCGCCGCGTTCAGCGCCAGCAGGTTCGTCTGCTCGGCGATCGTCGTGATCGTGTCGACGATCCCGCCGATCTGCTCGCTCTTGGCGCCCAGCTCGCGGATCGCCTCGGTCGCCTCACCCGACGCCTCGCGGACGGCGGCCATGGCGGCGGTCGCCTGGCCGACGGCGTCGGCGCCCTGCTGGGCGACGTCGCGGGCGGCCTCGGCCGCGTGCGCGGTCTCCTCGGCGGCGGTGGCGGAGGACCGGGTCGCCTCGACCATCTCCTCGGTCATGGCCCGGGCGCCCTCGACGGCCTGCACCTGACGCTCGGCGCCCATCGCGACCTCGCCGACGGCGGCGGCGATCTCCTCGACGGCGCGGCCGGCCTCACCGGACGTTGACGCCATCTGGTCCGACGCGGCGGACAGCGTGTCGGCGCTCTGGGTCACGCGGCCGATCAGGTCGCCCAGCGCGTCGAGCGACGCGTTGTAGCTGTCGACCGACTGCTTCGTGTCCTTGGTGATCTCGTTGACCGCCACGGCGATCTCGCCGATCTCGTCGCGCGAGATGCGCTCGATCGGCGTGGTGACCGCGTTGGCCCGGCGGGTGAGGTCGCCCTCGGCGATCGCCTCCAGGCCGGTGCGCAGCGACGCCGTGTCGTGCTCCTGCAGCGAGCCGAGACGCTCGCGGATGGCGTTGACGCCCTTGCGGATCGAGCCCGAGATCAGGAACGCGAGCGCGAGGCCCAGGATGACGGCGAGGCCGAGCGCGCCGAAGACGATCGCGCGGCTCTGCGTGTAGACGTCGTCGATGTCCTTCGCCTTGTCCTCGGCGAACGCGTTGCCCGCCTCGGAGAACTCGCTGGACGAGGCGCTCAGGCGCGCAAGCGCGGCGTTGATCTCCTGCTCGGCCTGGCCGGCCTCCGGGCTGCCGGGCGGCGCCTTGAGAATCTTGGCGAGTCCCTCGTTGTAGGCCGTCGACGACGCGAGGATCTCCTTGACCGAGTCCTGCATGCCGGCCGGGGCCTGCTGCAGCTGCGGCGTGACCGCCTTGATCATCTTCTGATCGTTCTCGATGTTCGGCAGGATCTTCGCCTTGTCCGCCGCCGCTTCAAGCTGTGCGGGCGGGGTGGTGGCGGCCAGCAGGCCGTACGTCGCGCCCTGGAGCTGCATGTCCTTGGCCAGCGACGAGATGTACACGGCGGCAACGGTCGGCTGATAGCCGTTCTCGTACAGCTCGTTGCCGTTGTTCTTGACCTCGCCGAGACGGACGACGGCGAGCGCCGCGATCACAGCACACAACGCGATGAGCACCAGCGAGCTGCCGAGCAGCTTGGTGCGGATGGAAAGACGCATGCAGAAGATCCTCAGGTCAACGGGAGTGGACGCCTGAGTTGTCGGCACCTCGCCGCTCGGATCAAGCACGGTGTCCAGGACATATCCGCGCGTCCGGTCGGGAGTCCCCTGAACTGGTGACTTCTGCCGCCGGGGGTAGGAGCCGAGTATGCGCCCGTCAGGCGTGGCTCATCGCGGCGACCGCCGCGGTGCCCGGTGCGCCCATCGCGTGGTACCCGCCGTCGACGTGGAGGATCTCCCCGCTGATCGCGCGGGCGCCGTCGCCGAGCAGGAAGCACGCAGCGGCCGCGACGGGTGCGGGGTCGGCGACGTCCCAGCCCAGAGGCGCGGCCTCCTCCCACGAGTCGGCGAGCGCCTCGAAGCCGGGGATTCCGCCGGCCGCGGCCGTCTTGATCGGCCCGGCGCTGACGAGGTTCACCCGCACGCCGTGCGGACCCAGGTCACGCGCGAGGTACCGGTTGACCGCCTCGAGGCCCGCCTTCGCCACGCCCATCCAGTCGTAGATCGGCCAGGCGACGGTCGCGTCGAAGTCCAGGCCGACGACCCCGGCGCCGCGCGGCGCGCGCTGCAGGAGCGGCAGCAGCGCGACGGCCAGCGCCTTGTAGCTGAACGCGCTGGTCTGAAACGCGGTGAGCGCACTCTCGGCGGGCGTGTCGAGGAACCGGCCACCCAGCGCGTCCTCGGGGGCGAACGCGATGGCGTGCAGCACGCCGTCGAGGTGCTCCCAGCGCTCGGCGAGATCGTCCGCGAGCCGCGAGAGGTCATCCGGGGCGTTGACGTCGAGTTCCAGGACGTCGGGCTCAACCGGCAGCGATCGCGCCGCGCGTTCGGTCATCCGGCGCGTGCGGCCGAAACCCGTCAGCACGACCTCGTCGCCGGCCTCCTGCAGCTGGCGCGCGACCTCCCACGCGATCGAGTACCGCGTGATCACGCCCGTGATGAGGAAGCGCCGGCCGCTCATTTCCAGACGACCTGGACCTCGGCCCGGATGATCGCCTTGCCGTCGCGCCCCACGACGTTCCAGCGACACGTCACGAGGCCGGTGTCGTCGCCCAGCGCGCGCAGCTCGACGAGCGAGCCGACGACGCGGATCTCCTCGCCGAAGCGGACCGGCCGCTTGAAGACGGCGTCGGACACGCGGCGCAGCGCCATGACGCGCTCGGGGTCGAACGGCACCAGTCCCGCGGCGGCGCTGAGCACGAGCAGCCCATGCGCGATCTGCTCGCCGAACGCGCTGTTCGCCGCCCACGCGGGGTCGACGTGCTGCGGGTGGTGGTCGTCGGTCAGCGTGGCGAACGCCAGGACGTCCGCCTCGGTGACCTCGCGCCACGCCGTCTCGAACTCCAGCCCTTCCACCAGCTCGGCGAACGGGGCACTCCAGTTCAGGGTCGTATCCATGAGGCTCATAGTGGCCCGTTCCTCGCGATCGCGGGGTCCCGCGGGGCGCCCGCGTGGCTGTCGAGGACGTGGGCGATCCGCGCGCGGGTCGACGACGGGGCGATGACCTCGTCGACATGCCCCTGCGCGGCGGCGACGTCGGCGCGCAGCTGCTCGGCCTCGTAGCGCGCGGCGATCGCGGCACGCGCGGCGGCGGGATCGTCGGCCGCGGCGATCTCGCGGCGGTGCGTGATGCCCACGGCCTGCGGCGCCCCCATGACGCCGAGCGTCGCCTGCGGCCAGGCGAAGATCGCGTCGGCGCCCAGCGCGCGGCTGTTCATCGCGATGAGCGCCCCGCCGAAGGCCTTGCGCAGCACGACGGTCACGCTCGGGACGGTCGCCGCCGCGAACGCGTGGACGAGCTTCGCGCCGTGGCGGATGACGCCGCCCTGTTCCTGGCGCGTGCCGGGCAGGAATCCGGGGGTGTCGACGAGGACGACGAGCGGGACGCCGAAGCGGTCGCACGTCTGGACGAACCGGGACGCCTTCTGCGACGCGTCGGCGTCGAGCACCCCGCCGAGGTGCTTGGGCTGGTTGGCGATCACGCCGACCGCGTGGCCCTCGATCCGCGTGAACGCGCAGACCACGTTGCGCGCCCACCCGGCGTGGACCTCGAGCAGCTCGTCGCCGTCGGAGAGGTCGCGGATGACGCGGCGCACGTCGTAGACCTTCCGTCCGATCTCGGGGACCGTGCGGTCGGGCCGCTCGGTGGGCGGTGGCGCAGGAACGGTGCGGGTCGGTCCCGCCCCGGCACGGGGCGGCAGATAGCTCAGGAGCTCGCGGGCCAGCAGCGCGCCGTCGACCTCGCTCTCGACCACGAAGTGCGCGACGCCGGACTGCCGCCCGTGGATGCGCGGACCGCCGAGGCCTGCGAAGTCGACGTCCTCGCCCATGACCTCGCGCACGACGCCGGGGCCGGTGAGGAACATGCTCGCCCGCTCGGTCATGACGACGAAGTCGGTGAGCGCGGGCGCGTAGGAGCCGCCGCCCGCCGCGGCGCCGCACACGATGCTGATCTGCGGCACGCGTCCGGACAGCGCGACGTGCTCGGCGAAGATGCGCCCGTAGCCGTCGAGCGCGTCGACGCCCTCCTGCAGCCGCGCGCCCGCGGACTCGATGAAGCCGACGACGGGAATCCCCGCGCGGCCGGCGTGGCGCAGCGCGTGGACGACGCCATCGGCGTGCGCGACACCGAGCGACCCGCCGAGGAACGCGCCGTCCTCGGCGAAGCAGGCGACCGGCCGGCCGTGCACCCGGCCCGAGCCGACAACGACGCCGTCACCGTCGACCGCCCGGTCGCCGATGCGTGTGGACCGCGCGGCGCCGCGGACGCGCTGCACGGTGCCGGGGTCGCAGAGCGCGGTCAGCCGCTGGGCGGCGTCGAGCCGTTCGTCGGCGCGGTCGACGAGCGCGAGCGTCATGCCGCCTCGAGCACCAGGACAGCGTTGTGTCCGCCGAAGCCGAACGAGTTCGAGATCCCCACCGCAGCGCGGTCGCCGGTGACGGCCAGCGGCCGCGCTGCGCCGGGGACGTAGTCCAGGTCCATACCCTCGTCGCGGACCTCCCAACCGAGCGTCGGCGGCGCCACCCGCTCGCGCAGCGCGAGCAGCGTCGCGATCGCCTCGACGGCGCCTGCGGCACCCAGCAGGTGGCCGATCGCGGACTTCGTCGACGACACCGGGATCTCCCCGGCCCGGTCGCCGAGCGCCGACATGATCGCGTTGGTCTCCGCACGGTCGTTCTGCGGCGTCGACGTGCCGTGGGCGTTGACGTAGTCGACCTCGTCCGGCCCGCGCATGGCGTCGGCCAGCGCGGCCTCGATGGCCTGCGCGGCACCCGAGCCGTCCGCGCGCGGAGATGTCAGGTGGTACGCGTCGGCGGTCGCGCCGTAGCCGCTGACGGTCCCCAGGATGGCGGCCCCGCGGGCCTCGGCGTGCTCGCGGTCCTCGAGCACCAGGACGCCCGCGCCCTCGCCCATGACGAAGCCGTTGCGCCGCGCGTCGAACGGGCGCGACTCGCCGGTCGGCGACGTGGCGTCGAGCGCCGCGAACGCCGCCCGGGCGAGCGGGGTCAGGGACGCCTCGGCGCCGCCGGTCACGACGACGTCGGCGTCGCCGCAGCGGATGGCCCGCGCCGCGCTGCCGATCGCGTGGGCCCCGGCGGCGCACGCGCTAACCACGCCGAAGACGGGTCCGCGGAAGTCGTGGCGCATGGCGATCGCCGCGGGCGCCGCGTTGCTCATCATGAGCGGGATCGCCAGCGGCGGCACGCGGTCCGGTCCCTGCGCGCCGAGCGTGGTGTGCGCGGTCTCGATCGTCTCGATGCCGCCGATGCCCGTCCCGACGATGCAGCCGATGCGCGTCCCGTCGACGTCGTCGAGCCGCGCCTGCGCGACGGCCTCCTCGGCGGCGCCGACCGCGAGCTGGGTGAACCGGTCCGCGCGGCGCGCCTGCTTCGAGGTCATCGTCTCCAGCGGGTCGAAGTCCGCGCACGGGGCCTCGCCGCCGCGGATCCCGTCGTTGCCCGCGATCCACTCGCGCAGCAGCGTCTCGGCGCCCACGCCCAGCGGCGTGACCGCGCCGACCCCGGTGACGACGACCTCCGTCATGCCGCCAGCCGCGCGGTGATCAGGTCGACGACGTCGCCGACGATCTTGACGTCCTGCATGTCCTTGCCCTCGAGGCGGACCCCGAGGTCCTCGTCGATGATCTGCGCGAACTCGGCGAGGTCGAGGCTGTCGACGTCGAGCTCCTCCAGCGACGCGTCGCGGGTGATCTCGGCCTCGGTCCCAAGGGCGGCGAGCGCCTCGAAGACCTTCTGCTCGACGGTGGTGGTGTCGGTGCTGCTCATGGCTTCTTCCTCGTTGTCTCGGTGGTCACCAGGTCACGACGCCCGCGCCCCACGTGAACCCGGAGCCGACGGCTCCGAGCAGCACGCGCGCACCCGGCCGCAGGCGCCCGTCGCGCCGCGCCGCGTCGAGCGCGAGCGGCAGGCTGGCCGCGGACGTGTTCCCGGCGTGGGCGATCGCGTCGACGACGCGGTCGGCGTCGATCCCCAGGCGCTCCGCGATCCCCGCGAGGATCCGGCGGTTGGCCTGGTGGTAGACGAAGAGGTCGATGTCGGCGAGCTCGAGGCCGGCGCGCGCGACGACGTCGGCGGTGGCGGCGCTGAGGTTGGCGATCGCGCCGAGGAACGTGCCGTGGCCGTCCATCGCGATCGGGCCCTGGTGGCCGGGGATGCCGACGAGTCCGCCCCGGTCGCCGTCGCTGCGCACGAGCACCGGGCCGATGGCGCCCTCACCGTCGGACGGGCCGAGAACGATCGCGCCCGCGCCGTCGCCGAACAGCGCGGCGGTCACCGGGTCGTCGTGATCGAGGAAGCGGCTGAGCGCGTCGGCGCCGATGAGCAGCACGCGGTCGGCGCGGCCCGTCTCGATCATCGCCGCGGCCATCGGGAGCCCGGCGACGAAGCCTGCGCACGCGGCCCCCACGTCGCTGGCGCCGGCGTTGCGCGCGCCGATCCGCGCGGCGACCTGCGGTGCGAGGTTGGGCAGCAGGTCGTCGCCCTGGGTCGTCGCCGCGATGACGACATCGAGATCCTCGGCCGCGACCCCGGCGTCCTCGAGTGCGGCGGTGGCCGCCTCGGCGGCGAGCGTCGTCATCGACTCGCCGGGCTGCAGGCGCCGGCGGGTCTCGATCCCGGTCCGCCGCTCGATCCAGCCCGGCTCCTTGCCGATGCGCGCCGCGACCTCATCGCTGGCGATCACCGTCGGGGGCAGCGCGGCGCCGAGGCCGAGCACCGCCGCCGTCCTCTGTCCTGCCGTAGGGAGTACGGCGACGGCGGCGGTGCTGAGCGCGTCAGGCGACAAGGGCATCGCCAACCTCCACGGTCTCGGCGTGCGGGAGCGTGCGGCGAACGAGCCCAGACAGCACGTCACCGGGCCCGACGTCGATGAACCGCCGGACACCACGGGCGTCGAGGACATCGAGAACCTCACGCCAGCGGACCGGCGACGTGACGGCCAGCGCGAGCTGGGCGCGCACGTCGTGGAAGGGTCGGGCCGTCGCGCAGCACAGCACCGGCGCGCTGGGGCGATGGACCGGAAGGTCGGCGAGCACGCCGCGCAGCCCCCGGGCGGCCTGGCGCATGAGCGGGGAGTGGAAGGCGCCGGCGACGTCGAGGCGCCGCGCCTTGATCCCGCGGGACTGCGCGAGCGGCTTGACGCCGGCGATCGCGCGCTCGGTCCCTGAGAGGACGACCTGCCCGGGCCCATTGTCGTTCGCCACGACCGTGCCGGTGGCGGCGGCGAGCTCGGCGGCCGTGTCGGCGTCGGTGCGCACGACGACCATGCCGCCGGCCTGCGCCTCGCCCATGAGCCGCCCGCGCTCGACGACGACGTGCAGCGCGTCCTCGGGTGTCAGCGCTCCGGCGGCCGTGAGCGCCGTGATCTCGCCGAGAGAGTGCCCGGCGAACGCGATGACGTCGCCGGCGGGAGGGGCGCTCCAGTACCGCGACAGGCTCGCGAGGAAGATGGCCGGCTGCGCGAACCGCGTGCTCTCGCCGGCGCGGGGGAAGGGGTCTTCCCCGACCAGGCTGACGCACCGTTCGAGCAGGGAGGGGGCATGGAGCTCGACGTGGCCACGCGCGTTCGCGTCGTGGCTGCCCTGGCCGGGGAAGAGGAGTGCGGTGTCGGCGGGTCGTGCGATGGCGGCGACGCTCGCCGCCACGCCGCCTCCCATGTGACCTGACGCGTTGTCAGCCCCCCGACCGGGGGGAGGATGGGCGACGCATGGGGGGTGCGCGCCCGCGTCGCTACTCGATGAGTCCCAACCGCTGAGCGCGCTGGACCGCTTCGGCCCGGTTGCGCACGTCGAGCTTGCGGTACAGCGCGCTCGTGTGCTCCTTGATGGTGTGCGGCGAGAGGTGGAGCTTGGCCGCGATCTCGCGGTTCGTCGCGCCCGAGCCGACGAGCTGGAGCACCTCGCGCTCGCGCGCGCTCAGGCCGATGGCGCCGACCGACGACTCGGCCTGCGGCGGGAAGACCGTGTGGCCGAGCCCGACCATCCGCACCGCGCGCGCGATGTCCGCGGCCGGCAGGTCCTTCGACACGAACCCGGAGGCACCCGCGGCCTTCGCCGCGCTCGGCGAAATGCGCCCCGCGCCGCTGACGAGCAGGATCCGCACGCCGGGCCAGGCCTCACGCAGCCGCTCGCAGATCTCGGCGCCGGACTCCTCGCCGAGGAAGAGGTCGACGACCGCAACGTCGGGCTCATAGCGCCGCGTGAGCTCCAGCGCCTCGGCCGCGCTGCGCGCGCTGACGCAGCGCTCGACCCAGGCCTGCTGGCCGAGCATGAGCCGGAAGCCCCAGTGGACGACCTCGTGGTCGTCGACGACCAGGACGGAGAGGGGGCGGTCCTCAGCCATCGGCCAGCGGCACCACGAGCCGCACCTGCCACCGGTCGTCGCCGCGCGGGCCGAACTCCAGGACCCCGCCGTGCTGGAGCGCCTCGAACGCCGTGAGCCGCAGCCCGACCCCCGGCGTGTGGGGCGGCGCCACCGGGGTGACACCGTCGTTCTCGACCTCGAGGACGAAGGTGTCGTCGCCGCGCCGTGTGCGGACCGCGACGAAGGTCGGCGTCGCGTGACGGCGCGCGTTGCGGACCGCCTCGGCCAGCACGGACTGCGCGAGCGCCGCGAGCTCGTCCGGGACGTCCCCGGGCCCGCCTTCCTCCCGCCGGAGGTGGATGTCGGCGTGCGCGACGGCGAGCCGTTCGACCTCCGCGGTGAACGACGCGAGGTTCGGCGGCGGCGTGATCGGGCCGAGCGGACGCTGCAGCGCCGCGCGCAGGTCGCCGAGCGCCTCTTGGACCTCGACCGCGCACCGCTGTCGTTCCTCCTCCCCCAGCGCGCCCTCGGCGCTGGACAGGACGAGCGAGACGCCGAAGAGCCGCTGGATGACGCCGTCGTGGATCTCGCGCGCAAGGTCGATGCGCTGCTGGAGCTGACGCGCCCACTCGGTCTGGCGGGTCGCCGCACGCGCCGTCGCGGCGAGCGCGATCGCCTTGCCGAGCGTCCACAGCAGCTCGAGGTCCTCCTCGCCGACGGGCTCGGCCTCCAGCGCCCGGTCGGCGAACATCACTCCGACCCAGTTGCCGGTGGTCGACACGGGGACGCAGAGGATCCTCCGGTCGCGGACGAGGTGCTGGAACTCGGGCGGAACCTCGGGAACGAGCGTGTTGCCGTCGACCTGCTCGACGCGGTCCTCCTCGAGCGCGCGCCGGGCGATCGGCGCGGTGTTCGCGTGCACGTAGACGTCGCGGAACTCGTCTGTCTCGATGCCATGGGCGCCGACCTGGCGGACGCGCCTCAGGTCGGCGTCGTAGAGCAGCATGATCGCGCGGTCGAGCGACGCGAGCTGGCAGGTGCTCGCGCAGAGGCGGCCGTAGAACGCGGAGGTCGGGGCCTCCTGCTCCATCTGGCCGAGAACCTCGGCGAACAGCTCGATGGCCTCGATGTGACGGGGTCCGGATGACGGCAAGGCCCGCCATCGTGCCTCACGGGGCCGCCGGCGCGCGCCGGACGTCCCGCGCCACCCCCCGATCGGGTGGCCTCGTACCCTGGTTGGTCGTGTCCGACGGCCTTGACCCCGACGAGCTCGCCGCCGCGCTGAGGATCCTCGCGCGCGCGGAGGAGCTGCCCCTGGAGCACCCCGACGCGGTCGCCATCCAGCGCGCGACCGCGAAGCTCTACAAGACCGTGCGCCAGCGCCGCCGGACCGAGAAGCGCGCGGCGATCCTCGCCCACGACGAGGAGGTCACCGCGAAGACGGCGACCGGCGCGCCCGGGCGCATCGACGACGAGACGCAGGGCATCCCCCTCGTCTCCCGCGCGGAGGGCGCGACGGCGGGGACGCTCATCGAGGCGCGCGCGTGCTACGTGTGCAAGCAGCGCTACCACGTCGTCGACGCCTTCTACCACCAGCTCTGCCCGACCTGCGCGGCCAAGCACCACGGCAAGCGCGACCAGCGCACCGACCTCACCGGCAAGCGCGCGCTGCTCACGGGCGGCCGCGCGAAGATCGGCATGTACATCGCGCTGCGGCTGCTGCGCGACGGCGCGCACACCACGATCACCACGCGGTTCCCCAACGACGCGGTCCGGCGCTTCACCGAGATGCCCGACAGTGCCGAGTGGCTGCACCGGCTGAAGATCGTCGGGCTGGATCTGCGCGACCCCGCGCAAGTGATCGACCTGGCCGACGAGGTGGCCGCGGCGGGGCCGCTGGACATCCTCATCAACAACGCGGCGCAGACGGTGCGGCGCAGCGCGCAGGCGTACACGCCGCTGGTCGAGGCCGAGCGGGCGGAGCTGCCGAGCGGTGACCTGCCCGAGGTCGTGACGCTGGGGCCCGACGTCGAGCTGCCGGTCGCGCTGCCCGCGGGCCCGGACTCTGGCGGCGCGGCGGTGCCGGCGACCGCGCACTGGGCGCCGACCCCGCACGCGCTCACGGCGTTGGCCCTGACCGCCCGCTCGGCCTCCCCCGAGCGCATCGCCGCCGAGACCGCCATCGACGCCGGCGGCCTGGTCCCCGACCTGCACGACAGCAACAGCTGGTCGCAGGTCGTCGACGAGGTGGACCCGATCGAGCTGCTCGAGGTCCAGCTCTGCAACATGACCGCGCCGTTCATCCTGGTCGGCCGGCTGCGCCCCGCGATGGCCGCGGCGGACGCCCGCCGGAAGTACGTCGTCAACGTCTCGGCGATGGAGGGCCAGTTCTCGCGCGGATACAAGGGGCCGGGCCATCCGCACACGAACATGGCGAAGGCCGCGCTGAACATGCTCACGCGGACCAGCGCCCAGGAGATGCTCGAGAAGGACGGCATCCTCATGACCGCCGTCGACACCGGGTGGATCACCGACGAGCGGCCGCACCCGCAGAAGATGCGCCTGGCGGACACCGGGTTCCACGCGCCGCTGGACCTGGTCGACGGGGCCGCCCGCGTCTATGACCCCGTGGTTCGGGGTGAGGCCGGCGAGGATCTGTTCGGGTGCTTCCTGAAGGACTACGAGCCGTCGGCGTGGTGATGGTCTACCGCGCCCCGATGCGGGCGCGCACACTGGACCTCCCCGCTGGTGCCGGCGCGGCGCACGGGGTCACGCACGGGCTGGTCGGGACGGGGGACGCCCTGCCGACGGTGCCGTCGTCGCTGGAGCAGGCCGTCGACCTGGCTGCGCGCGAGCACGGCGAGAAGACCGGCCGCATGCTCGCGAGGTTCGCCGAACTCCCCGACGGGACGTTCGTGTGGACCCGCCTGGCCGACGACACCTACCGCCTCGGCCGCATCACCGGGCCGTGGCGCTACGACGACAGCGGCGCCGCCCGCGCCGTCGGCATTCACCACGTCCGTGACGCCGAATGGCTCGACCGGCCGATCGGTGACGACGTCGTCCCAGCCGCGGTCGCGGCGACGTTCGCGCGCGGTGGCCGCAACGTGCAGCAGATCCACGGCGAGGGGCTCGCGGACGCGACCGCCGCCCTGTGGGATGACTGACCGATGAGTCTGCGCCCGGCGCGGAGTCGACCCATCAGGATCGACACCCACCGCCGAAGGAGACGCGTCGCATGCCCAAGCTCACCCCCAACCTCTGGTTCGACTTCGGCCGCGCCGAGGAGGCGGCCGACTTCTACGTCTCGGTCTTCCCGAACTCGCGGATCGTGAGCGTCGCCCGGTATCCCGAGAACGCACCGGGGCCCGCGGGCGAGGTCATGACCGTGGCGTTCGAGCTCGACGGCCAGCGCTTCGTCGCGATCAACGGCGGTCCGGACTTCACCTTCGACGAGGCGGTGTCCTTCGAGATCGAGTGCGAGGACCAGGCGGAGATCGACCGCTACTGGGAGCTGCTGACCGCCGATGGCGGCGCAGAGAGCCAGTGCGGGTGGTGCAAGGACCGCTTCGGGTTCTCCTGGCAGGTCGTCCCCCGCGGGATGGACGCGTTCTTCGACGAGTCGGACCCGGCGCGCGTCGAGCGGGCGATGCAGGCGATGCTCGGCATGCGCAAGATCGACATCGCCGCCATGCGTGCCGCGGCGGACGGCGTCACCGCGGGCTGACGCTCAGTCCCCCGCCCACGACGCGAACGGCGCCTCGAACCCGCCCGGGATGAACACGTTGAACGCCCGGGCCGGCGCCTCGGTGCGGTTGGCGAAGTCGTGCGTCATCCCCGCGGGGATCCGCAGGAACGTGCCGGCCGGCGCGTCGACCCATTCCTCGCCGACGAGGAACGCCATCGTCCCCTCGGTAACCAGGAACAACTCGACGTTCTCGTCGTGGTGGTGCGGCCCGGGACCTGACGCCCCGGGCTCCACTGACCACTCCGACACGCAGTACCGGTCGTCCGTCTCCGCGCCGTCGGCCTTGAAGACCCCGCGCATCGGCCCGATCTCGTAGGCGCGCCCGGCGCCAGGGGGCAGGATGATGGGTTCGCTCGTCATGACGCGAGGTCTACCCGCTGGCGCCACCGGCGGCTTGGACGAATGGGACTCGCCGCGGGTTAGGACTCCTCGTCCGGGTCCTCGTCGGCGGCGAGTTCGAGCGCCTGGTCCGCAACGGACGCGACGTGCTGCTGCTGGACGGGCACGGCGAACTCGACGAGCCGGCCGATGTCGGGGTCACCCGCCTTGTCGTTGAGCTTCTCGACGATCTTCCAGTGCGCGAGCTCGCCGGCTTCGGACATGGAGAGGAACTCCAGGCCGTCCAGGGCGTCGCCGTCCTCCAGGTAGGTCGTCATGAAGTCGGTGATCTCGGACTTGGTCTCGCGGGCCTTGTCCTTATCGCCGTCTTCTTGCCGTCGCGGGTGCCGGCGACCTCGGTGCAGCGGCGCTCCAGCTCGGCCGCCTCGTCGCCCATCTGCTGCATGAGCGTGGCGAGCTCGGACACGTCCTCGTCCTTGGCGAGCCTGCCCACCTTGTCGGTCGCCTTCTGGGCCGCCTGGGCGAGTCCCAGGACCTCGGCGAGCTTCTCGTCGAGCTGCGTGAGCGTGGCCATGCGTGTCTCCTCGTGGTCGGGTGTTGGCGCGCAGCTACCCGACGACGCACATGGTCACCCATGAGATGAACGGCAGATCGACGTGGCTATGGCGACGTCGATCTGCCGTTCGGGGCGAGGTGGGCGGGGGCGGCGCGCCGGACCGCCGGGCACCCGCAGCGCGACGAACACGAGCGCGCCGATCTGCGTGAGCGCCGCCACCGCGAAAGCGGCGCGGGCCCCGTTCGTCAGCCCGGCCGCTGCGACGAGTGAGCCCATCACCGCGACCCCGAGCACCCCGCCGACCTGGCGACAGGCGTTCAACGCGGCGGCCGCGATCCCGACGAGGTCGGCGGGCGCGTCCACCGCGATCATCGAATGCAGGGACGGCACGACGAGCCCGCCGCCGATCCCCGTGAGCAACAGGGCAACAATCACGGCGAGCGGGAACGGGCCGGCGTCGAAGCCGAGAAGGATCAGCGCGGCGATGGCACAGAGCGACAAGCCGGCCAGCAGCGCCGGGCGCGGGCCGGACCGCGCGACCCACCGGCCGGTCGTCACCGCGATGAGGATGGTGCCGATCGGTTGCGGGATGAACAGCAGGCCGGCCTCCAGCGGGGTTAGTCCCTGCGCCTGCTGGAAGGCCAGCGACAGGACGAAGATCTCGCCGTAGATCATCACGTTGAAGACCAGTCCGATCCCGGCTGCCCACCGCACCGTCGGGACGGCGCGCAGCCGGGGCGGCAGCAGCGGCGCCGGGCTGCGGCGTTCCCACCACGCGAAGCCGGCCACCGCCGCGGCGCTCACCCCGGCCCCTGTGAGGACCACCGCCGACAGCCAGCCCAGCTGGCCGGCCTCGGTCAGGGTGAAGGCCAGCCCGCCGACGGCCAGCGCGCCGAGGGCAACCCCGGCCGGGTCGGGCGCCCGGCCGGGTCGGGGTTCACTGCGCGCGACGAGCAGCAGCGCGCAGAGCGACAGCCCCGCGGCCACCGGCACGTCGATGAGGAACACGGCACGCCACGAGACGAGGTCGACGAGCGCGCCCCCGATCACCGGGCCCAGTCCGAAGCCCGCCGCCAGGCCCAGCGACAGCTTGCCGATCGCGCGCACCCGGCCGCCCGGGTCGGGGTACGCCTCGCGGACCAGCGCCAGCGCCGTCGGGGCCACCATCGCCGCGCCCACCCCGGCGGTCGCCTGCCCGGCGATCAGCACCGCGATGGTCGGCGCCGTCGACGACACCAGCGACGCGGCCGCGAACGTCCCCATCCCCAGCAGGAACATGCGTCGCGCGCCGAAGCGATCGGCCAGCGCGCCGAACGGGAGCAGCAGCGTGGCGAGCGTCAGCGCGTAGGCGTTCACGCACCACTGCAGCGCCGCGACCTCGCCGCCCAGCGCGGCCTGGATGTCCGGCAGCGCGATGTTCACCGCCGTGGTGTGCATCACGACCAGGCCGAAGCCCAGCGAGGCGCAGACGAGCGCCCACGCTGGGCGCCCGGCCTGCGGGGTCACAGGGGCTGGGGCGAGCCCGGCGGGAAACCCCACTCCGCGATCTCGCGCCGCAGCCGCTGGGTGGCGACCTGATCGACGCGGCAGTGCTCGTTCAGCACCACCCCGTAGACCTCGGCGGCGCGGTCGCGCGTCAGCCAGCCCTCCTGCACGTCGCGGACCACATCGGGGACCGCCCGCTCCCACGGCGGCCCATAGCCGCCGCCGCTGGAGGAGACCGACACCATGACGTCGCCCGGGGAGATCGTCTCCCGGTGGAACGCGCCCACGCTGCGCAGGCCGCCGCCCGCCTGCTGCACCCACTGGTCGGCGGGCATGCCGTCGTTTCCACCCCGCACACCGCGAGGGTGGTTGACCGTTCCGTCCGAGTTGATCATGAACTCGACGGCGGCGTTCACAGCCTCGATGCGCACCAGTGCCGACGGCGCGCCGCGGTGCCGGCCGTCGCCCGCCGTGTCCGGCAGGATCCGCTGCTCGAGGACGCGGATCGGGTGCTTGACCTCGTCGATCTCGACGGAGTCCTTGTACATCATGCCCGCGGCCCCGGTGGAGTAGGCGGTCAGCCAGCCGTCGGTCGCCGGACCGCCCGGCCCGCCCGCGGCGGCGAGCTGCAGTTGGTTGATGAACGGCTTGCCGGTCCGCGGGTCGGTGCCGCTGATGACCGCACCCGACGGCGGGACCGGCGCCCCGAACTCGCCGAGGCCGATGCCGTCGATCATGTCGCTGAAACAGCGCATCGTGGCGTTCGAGACGCGGTCCTGGAGGTTCGTCGTCGCGGCCGACACGGAGTGCGGGTGGCGCGGGATCCCGACGCAGCAGTTCTCGCGCACGAGGACGTTGACCCGCCGGAAGCTCCCCGCGTTGACCCTCAGCTCCTCGCCGACCGGCTCGACGTTGCCGATGCTGTTGAAGACGCCGATCATCGCCGCGGTCCGCGACGCGGCCTCCGAGAGGTTGATCCCCACCGGCAGGCAGTCGGGGTTCTCACGCAGATCGACGGTGATGCGCGCGTCGTCTGGATCGACGTCGACGGTGACCCGCACCGGCACACCGTCGGGCAGGCGCGGGAACGGATCGTGGACGGACACCGCGGTGCGCTTGGCGTGCGGCAGACGGCGGATCGCCTCGATCATCCGCTGCTCGCTCTCGTCGAACAGCTGCTGCCCATAGGCGGCGAGCGTGTCGGCCCCGAGGTCGTCGAGGAGCTCGAGCAGCCGGCGCTCGCCGATCCGCGCCGACCCGACGAGCGCCAGGTAGTCCCCCCACCACTGCTCGGGCACGCGGATGCGCATCTGGCACGTGCGGATGAGGTCCTCGTTGTCGCGGTACTGCTCCTGCGCCTTGACGCAGGGCCAGATCAGCGCGCCCTCCTCGTAGACGTCGCGCGCGTTGATCGCGTACGTCGTCGGCTCGCCGTTGCCGCAGTCGCCCTGGTGGGCCTTCGCCAGGACGGTGAAGCGGTGCACGCCCTCGTAGTCGATGACCGGCACGAGGATCGACCAGTCCGCCGCGTGGGTGTTGCCGTGGTACGGGCTGTTGTGCAGAAACGCGTCGCCCCGCTGCAGGTCGGGATGGAAGCGCTTCATCCAGCGGGCCATCATGTCCGGCCCCTGCATGACGTGGATCGGGATGCTGCCCGCCGACGCGACGACCTCGTCGTCGGCGTTGAGGATGCAGCACGAGAAGTCCTTGGCCACGCCGAGGATCCCCGACCGCGCCGAGCGCAGCAGCGTGTGGATCATGGCCCGGACGGTCCCGTCGAGACGGGACTGTACGACGGCCATCTGGACCGGGTCCAGCGCGGGCGCGAGGTGGCGCCGGCGGGTCTGGGGGACTCCCATCAGCTCACCCCTGCCGGGTAGATGACCAGGGAGCCCGACTCCAGCCGCTTGGCGGTGGCCTGGGGCTCGATGACGACCGTCGTCGCCGGGCCCTCGATGATCGCGGGGCCGGGGATCGTCTCGTCCGTGCGGATCGACGCCATGGTCCGGATCGTCGCGTCGACGAACCCGGAGCCGGCGAAGAACACCTCCCGGGTCTCGGTCTCCTCGGGCGGCGCGGCCATGAGCGCGGTGGCGCCCGAGAGGTCCGTGCCGAGTTCGCAGCGCACCTTCGCGCGCCACGTCATGGTCTCGACCGCCGAGCCCTCGTCGTGGATGCCGAGCACCTCGTTGTGGACCCGGTGGAAGGACTGTCGGAGCTCCTCGATGTGCTCGTCGTCGGTGAACTCCGAGCGGCCGAGCGGCACCTCGAGGTCCCAGATCTGCTGCGGGTAGCGCGCCTCGACCGAGTAGGAGACCGTCTGCTCGACGCTGTCCGACCCCGGCCCGGCGATGAAGTCCTCGCACGTGCGCCCCAGCTCGGAGAGCACGCGGTTGACCTCGTCGTTGGGGAAGCGGTCCGTGCTCGTCGGCAGCGTGACGGCGAAGTCGGCGACCAGGTCGCTGATGAACGCGCCGACCGCACTGAGCGCCGCGGCCGCCTCCGGAACGATGACCCGATCGCAGCCCAGGCGCCGGGCGATCGCGCAGGCGTAGAAGCCGCCCGACCCACCGCCGGAGATCATCACCGCGTCGCGCGGGTCGACGCCCTGGCTGATCGCGATGTCCTCGATCGCGTTGATCATCCGCTCGGTGGCGACCTCGAGGATCGCCGCGGCGGCCTCCTCGACGCCCATGCCGAGGGGGCCGGCGATCTCACGCTCGATCGCCTCTCGGGACAGGTCGGCGTGCAGCGGCATCGCGCCGTTGAGGAAGCGGCTGGGCTCGAGGTAGCCGAGCGCCACGCAGGCGTCGGTCACCGTCGCGCTCGTCCCACCCGCGCCGTAACAGGCGGGGCCGGGGACGGCGCCCGCACTCTGCGGCCCGACGCGGAGGATCCCGCCGTCGAGCCACGCGATCGACCCGCCGCCCGCGCCGACGGACTTCACGTCGACGCTGGGGAAGCCCGTCATCGGGCCGTAGTAGCTGCGACCGATCTTCGTCTCACGCGTCCACGGGATCTGCCCGCGGCGAACGAGCGACACGTCGAAGCTCGTGCCCCCGGCGTCGGTGACGATCGCGGTGTCGCCGAGCTCGTCCAAGCCGAGGAACCGTCGCCCGGCGACCGGTGCCGCCGCGGGCCCGGAGGCCAGGGTGTGGATGGGGGCCTCGGCCACAGAGTTGTTGTCCAGCACGCCGCCCGCGGAGGTCATGACGAGCACGCGGCCGGTGAAGCCCTCCTCGGCGAAGCGCTCGGACAGGCGATGCAGGAACGTCCCCATCAGCGGCTTCAGCGACGCGTCGATCGCGGCGGCCGACGCGCGCCGGTACTCCCGGATGCTCGGGTTCAGGACGTGGCTGAGCGTGAACGGCACGCCCGGCAGGTGCTCCTCGATGAGCTCGCCGACGCGCAGCTCGTGCGCGGGGTTGAGGATCGACCACAGGAAGCACACGGCGACCGACTCGATCCCGGTCTCCTTGAGCTCCTTCAGGGTCTCGATCGTCTTGGCCTCGTCCAGCGCGGTGACGACCTCGCCCGCCGCGCCGACGCGCTCCTCGATCTCGTAGGTGAAGCGGCGCGGGATGTACGGGTCGGGGTACTGGACCGTGAAGTCGAACGTGCCGATGCGCCCGCCCTCGCGCCAGAGCAGGATGTCCGGGTGGCCGGCCGTCAGGAGCATCGCGGTCTTCGCGGTGGTCGCGTTGATGACGGCGTTCGTCGCGCGGGTCGTGCCGTAGACGACCTGCGACGCGCGCTCGAGCAGCTCGCGCCGCGTCAGGCCGAGGTCGGCGGCCGCGACGTCGCAGACGTTGAGGACACCGACCACCGGGTCGTCAGGTGTCGTCGAGGACTTGTAGAGACCGAGCCCGTCGATGGTGAGGTCGGTGAACGTGCCCCCGGTGTCGAAGGCGAGGCGGAGCGGGCGGTCGGTGGCCATGGGTGGTCTCCAGCGAAGGGGTGCAGTCGAAACGGCGACCAGTTGGACTGAATCGGATCCAACTTTTCGCCCTGCGTGCATTTAGCCACGCGGCCCCTCACCCCGGACTGGACCCGCGGTCGGGACATCGCCACAGGTTTCCGACAAGCTGTCGATTCCGCCCGATCAGCGGATACATGCGTGCGCGAGGACCGACGGGCGGTCCAACGCCGCGCGCCCGGTTGGGACCGCGGGTCGAACGCCGAGCCGGGCACCACCTGCTGAAATCTCAGGCGGTGTTTGGATCCAAAACAGTTCGGAGCACGCCATGACCCCGGAATCCCAGGCGGACCCCCACCACCGCCTCTACCCTGCCGTCGAGCTGCGCGGCGTGACCAAGACGTTCACGCTCGCGTCCGGCGAGAAGCTCACCGCCGTCAACGACCTCACGCTGACCGTGGAGCCGGGCGAGTTCGTCTGCGTGCTCGGCCCCTCCGGCCACGGCAAGTCGACCCTCATGAACCTCATCGCGGGGTTCATCGAGCCGACCGGCGGCGAGGTACTCACGCACGGCGACCGGGTCACCGGCCCCGGCCCCGACCGCGGCGTGATCTTCCAGCGCGACACGCTGTTCCTGTGGAAGCGGGTCGCCGACAACGTCGGGTACGGCCTGAAGTCCCGCGGCGTGCCGAAGGCCGAGCGCGAGGAGATCGTCGCCCGGTACCTCGACATCGTCGGCCTCACCCGCTTCGCGAAGGCGTGGCCGAAGCAGCTCTCGGGCGGCATGCGCCGCCGCGCCGCGATCGCCGCGGTGTTCGCCAACGAGCCGGACGTCCTGCTCATGGACGAGCCGTTCGTCGGCCTGGACTTCGCGCGCCGCGCCGTGCTCCACCAGGTCCTGATCGAGCTGTGGTCGCGTGCGAACAACACCATCTTCTTCGTCACCCACGACCTCGACGAGGCGCTCGCACTGGCCAGCCGCATCCTCGTGGTCGTCAATGGCAAGGTCATGCACGAAGCCCGCCTGGACCTCCCCCGCCCGCGCGACGCCGAGGCGCTGCTGAGCCCCGAGGTCAACGCCGTCCGGCTGGCCGTCCTCGAGGAGCTGGAGGCCGCGATGGCGGATGTCGACGAGGCCGGCGGGCAGTTCGCGGCAGCCGCCTCGGCGTGAGCACCGAGGAAGCGGCGGGGCCCAGACCCCGCCGGGCCGTCTCCGACCCCGGGCTCGTCGACGACCTGGCGGCGCGGATCCACGCGCAGATCCGGTCGGGCGACATCCCGATCGGGACGTGGCTGCGCCAGGAGGCGCTGGCCAACACGTTCGGCGTGAGCCGCACGCCGGTCCGCGAGGCGTTGCGCAAGCTGCAGGCCGACCGGATCGTCGACGTCTTCCCCCACCGCGGCGCACTCGTGCGCGGGCCGACGGCGGTCGATCTGCGCGAGACCTACACGATCCGCGGCGAGCTCGAAGGGCTCGCCGCCGAACTCGCCGCCACCCGAATCACCGACGAGCAGCTGCGTCGGCTGCGAGCCGCGGAGGCCGCGCTGCGCGCCGGGCTCGACGAGCTGCGCGCGTTCGTCGCCACCGAAGGCGTCGGCGCCGTCCGCAGCGGACCGTGGGACGCCGCCGACCTGGAGTTCCGCGACGCGATGCTCGACGCATGCGGCGTCGAGCGCCTGCAGCGCATGGCCGCCGAACTGCGCGACGCCTTCCCGCGCAACCTCGTGTGGGCCGCATTGGCCGAGGAGCCGAGCCTGCTCGACGAGAGCCTCGCCCAGCGGGCCCGTATCCGCGCGGCCGTCGAGCGGCGCGACCCCGTCGCGGCGCGCCGCTGGATGACCGACCACTGCCGCCGCACCGGATCACTCGTCGCCGAGGCGTTCGAGCGCCGGCAGGCCGTGGAGGACCTGCCGGACCCGCGCGACATCCGGGCCCGGCTCGGACGCCCTACTCAGGGATGAACGCGATCCCCTCGATCTCCACCGACGCGCCGCCGTAGAGCGCGGAGATCTCGACGGCCGTCGAAACCGGCAGGTCGTCGCCGAACAGCTCGGCGCGCACCTTGTTGACCTCGGGGAACTGCTCCATGTCGAGGACGAACACGGTGAGCTTCAGGATGTTCGCCAGCGTCCCGCCGACCTTGCTCAGCGCGTCGGCGATGTGCTCGAAGCAGACGCGCGTCTGCTCGGCGTACGACGCGTCGGCCATGACCTTCCAGTCGCTGTCGAGCGCCAGCTGGCCCTGGATGTACGCGTACTTGCCCGGCCCGCTCGCCGCCGTGATCTGCGAGATCGTGGCGAACGGCATGTCGGACTTGTGCCTCTCGATGCCCATGATGAGATGTGCTCCTGTTCGATGGATCAGGCCGAGGCGAGCTCGGCGCGCTTCGCGGCGGTGGCCGCCTCGTCGATGACGCCCTCGCCCAGCTCCTCGCCCTCGAAGATCACGCCGTAGACCTCCGCGGCGCGCTCGCGGGAGATCCAGCCGTCGAGCGTGTCGCGGCGCACAAGCGCGAGGTCGCGCTCGTAGGGCGGGCCGTACCCGGCGCCGCCGCCGCAGATCGACACCATGGTCTCGCCGTCCTGGATGGCGAGACGGTGGAAGGCGTCGATCTCGACGACCTCAACGCCATTCCCGCCCGCCCTCTCGATCCACTGCGCGGGGATGGCGCCATCGGTGCCGCCGCGCACGCCGCGCGCGGTGTCGTCGATCCCGTCGGAGTTCGTCATGAACGTGATCGGCGTGCCGACCGCCTGCATCCGGACCAGCGCGCCGGGCGAGCCGCGGAAGCGCCCGTCTCCCGCGGTGTCCGTCAGCAGCCGCTGCTCGGTCACCCGGAAGGGGTGCTTGATCTCGTCGATCTCGATCGAGTCCTTGTACATCATGCCCGCACCCCCAGCCGTGTAGGCGGTGACCCAGCCGTCGGCGTTGGGGCCGCCCGGGCCGAGGGTGACCGCGAGCTGGATCTGGTTGATGAACGGCTCCCCGGTCCGCGGGTCGTGGCCGCTGATGACCGAGCCGCTCGGCGGGACGCCGTAGCCGTACTCGGCCATGCCGACGCCGTCCTGCATTTCGGCCATCGCGTGCTGCGTGATGTTGCAGACGCGGTCCTGGAGGTTGGTCGTCGCCGCCGACACGGAGTACGGGTGGGTCGGGATGCCCACGCAGCAGCCCTCGCGCAGTTGCACGTCGAGGCGGCGGAAGCTGCCGGCGTTCGCCGGCACGTCCGGGCCGAGCGAATTGAAGACGCCGATCATCGCCGACGAGTTCGCGCAGCCCTCGGAGAGGTTGATGCCCGCCGGCACGCAGTCGGGGTTGTCCTTCAGGTCGACGGTGATCTTCGCCTGGTCGGGATCGACGCTGACGGTGACCTGCAGCGGCACGCCCTCGGGCAGGCGCGGGAAGCCGTCGTGCTTCGTCGTCACGGTCTTCGAGGCCTTCGGCAGCTTCTTGATCGCGTCGACCATCTTCTGCTCGGAGAGGTCGAACCACTGCTTGCTGTACGCGGCGAGCTTCTCGGCGCCGATGTCGTCGATCAGCTCGAGCATCCGGCGCTCGCCGATGCGCGCGGAGCCCATGAGCGCGAGGTAGTCGCCCCACCACTGGTCGGGCACCCGGATGCGCATCCGGCACATGCGGATGATGTCCTCGTTGTCCTCGTAGTTCTCCTGCACCTGGACGCCCGGGAAGATCAGCGCGCCCTCCTCGTAGACGTCGCGGGCGTTGAACGCGTACGTCGTCGGCTCGGAGTTGCCGCAGTCACCCTGGTGCGCCTTGGCGAAGACCGTGAAGCGGTGCACGCCGTCGTCGTCAATGACAGGGATGAGCAGGCACCAATCGGCCGCGTGGCTGTTGCCGTGGTACGGGCTGTTGTGCAGGAAGGCGTCGCCGCGCTTGAAGTTCGGGTGCCACTCCTTGATGTGCCGGCTGATGATGTCCGGCCCGCGCATGACGTGGATCGGGATGGACTCGGCCCACGCCAGCAGCTCGTGATCGGCGGTGAGGATGCAGCACGAGAAGTCGCGCGCGACCGCGAGGATCCCCGAGCGCGCCGAGCGCAGCAGGGTGTTGATCATCGCCCGGACGTTGGCCTCCAGCCGCGACTGGATGACGGCCATCTGGACGGCGTCGAGTTCCAGCGGCTCGGCGGTGGTGGTCTGCGGGTCTGTGACGGACATCTGGCGCTCCAGGTGATTTCGACGGCAATCCGTAGATTGGATCCAATTCTATGCAAGCGACCGTAACCGCGTGTCCAACATCTGACGGAGTCTTCCGCCCGTTTGTCGAATCTACGGGCGCCCACCCCACCGGGTGGACGCCCGTATTGGATCCGAAGCGGTGCTATTCCGCCCAGCGGGTGAGGTAGTCGAACGCGCGCGCGGTGAGCTTGTACGACACCCACGCGTAGAGCACGATGAACAGCCCCAGGACCGCGAGCGTGTCCGTGCGGCCGAACTCCTCCGCCCGGTTGACGATGTTCCCCAGCCCGAGGTCCTGGCCGATGAACTCGGCCGCGATCACCATGCTCCAGCCGAAGCCGAGCGCGAGCAGCACCCCGCCCCGCAGGCCCGGCAGGGCGGCCGGCAGCACCGCCGTGATGTACGCCCGGAACCGCCGGGCGCCGAGCGACCGAGCGTACTGCTCGTAGTAGCCGGGCACCCCGTCGATCGCGGTCAGCGCGACGACGAAGATGATCGCGAACGTGGCGAAGGCGATGAAGAGCGTCGCCCCCACCTCGCTCTTGCCGAACCAGATGCCGAACAGCGGCGACATCGCCAGCAGCGGGAGCATCCGGGCCGCGTTGGCCGGCAGCAGGAAGACCCGCCGCAGGAAACGCGACCAGCACACCATCGTCGCCGCGAGCCCCGCCACGACGAAGCCCAGCGTGAGCCCCACCGCCAGCCGCGCCATCGTGGCCAGCGAGTTGCTGACTAGCCCGAGCACGGCACCGAAGAACGTCACCGGGCCGCCGTCCGTGGTCGCCTCGACACCGAGCCCGCCGCGCCAGTAGTAGGCGAACGTGTCGAACGCGCCGGCGATGTCGACGACGTTCGGCACGAACCGCTCGCCGCTGACACCGGTCCGGCCGGCGACGACCGACAGCACCTGCCAGGCGACGAACAGGAAGACCACCGAGCACAGCGTCAGGAAGCCGTTGCTGCCAGGCTTCGGCAGCCGGATCCGTGGTCGCCACCGCGGCGACGCCGCAACGACCTGGTCAGGGGTGGTGGTTCCGTCGGCCATGACCTACTCCTTCCACCGGGTGATGTAGCCGCCGACGAGCGCGACCACCGCGTCGCAGATCACGGCGACGATGATGAGACACAGCAACGTCGCGAACAGGTCCGTGGTCGCGAGGATCGTCGACGTGATGCCGACGATCCGCCCGATGCCCGTCTCGGCCCCGAGCAGCTCGGCCACGCACTGCCAGCCCCAGGCCGCCGCGAGCGCCACGCGGATGGCCCCGAGCACATTCGGGATCGACGCCGGGAGCACGACCGTCCGCAGCTCCCGTGATTTCGATGCCCCCAGGCACGCCGCGAAGTTCGCGTAGTGCCCGCTGACCGTCTCGGCCGCTGACTGCGCCGCCATCGACACGGTCAGGATCGTGAAGATCAGAACGAGGCCGGACTGGGCAAACCGCGCCGTCCCGAACCACAGCGTGATGAACGGCAGGATGATGAGCAGCGGCACCGTGCCGAGCACGAGCAGCGGCGGCTCGAGCAGCTGGCGCGCCGTCCGGATGCGCGCCATCAGGATCCCGAGCGGGAGCCCGATCAGCGTGCCGATCGCGACGGTCACGAGCACGTTGACCGTCGTGTACTGCAGCGCGTCGGCCACCCCGACCGGCTGGAACGTCACGTACGTGACGGCCGGGATGTTCTCCATGTTGTCCGGGATGACCTCGAACACGGCGGCCGGCCCGGGAAACTTCCCCGAGGAGGTCAGCGACGCGACCAGCCACCAGAAGCCGAAGACCATCGCGATCCCGAGCACCCCAAGACCGCCGGCCGCCAGATGGCGGCCGGCGGCCCGAAGGCGCGGACGGACAGCGGAACCTCGCGGGGGAGTCGCAGCCGTCGCGGCCATGACTACGCCTCCGACGCGGCCTTGAGGTACCGGTATGCGTCGAGGTAGTTGTAGTTCTCGTAGAACTCCGCGGCCTGATCGGCGAGCTCACCGGTCGGGCTCTCGGCTTCCTTGAGCTCGTCGTACTGCGCCTTGAGGCTGACGAGGTCCTCGTACAGGCTCTTCATGACGATCATGTCGTCAGGCGTCGCCTTGAGGTCCTTCGGCAGGATGCCGCCGGACTCCGCCGCCTTGATCTGCGACGCGTAGACCATCTCGTAGAAGAGGTTGTAGTCCGGGTTCGTCATCAGATCCGCGGCCTGCTCGAAGTTCACCGTCCCGTAGAAGTCCTCGAAGAGGGCGACGGCCTGATCGATCGTCAGGTCGGTGCCGGTCGCCGTGGACAGCGTGGGCAGCGAGAACTCGAGGATCTCCTTCGGGTTGTTCTGCAGCTCGTCGATGATCCGGTAGAAGACGCTCATGAACCGCAGGACCGTCTCGCGGTTCTCCTCGACGTACTCCTCGGTGGCCTGCAGGCCGGCGTGGCCGACGCCGTTCAGGACGCGCTCGTCGCCCTTGGGGAGACCGTCGACCATGTCCGTGAACGCGAAGGTCTCGACGAACCCGAGGTCCTGGACCTCGACGCTCTGCGCCGCACCCGCGGGGAAGGCGTAGTCGATCGAGCCCGCCTTGGCCAGCTGCACGATCTTCGTGTCGCTGACGACGTCGAGCTTCTCCAGGTCCTTCGTGGTCAGGCCGCCCATCTTCAGGATGGTGTTGAAGAACTCACGGTTCGAGCCGGAGTCCGACAGCGCGACCTTCTTGCCCTTCATCTGCTCGATGACGGTCTTCGACGCCGCGTCGAAGTCGTTGACCTCGCCCATCACGTCGGTGAACGTCTGGTCGCCGTTCTTCGGGTTGGACCAGATGTAGTTGCCGATGTACGAGTTCTGGAGATGGATCATCTTCAGGTTCTTGGCGGTGGCGTACGTCTGGATGGTGTTCGGGACGTAGCCGGAGCCGATGTCGAGCTGGTTGTTCAGCAGCTGCTGCTGGACCTGCTCGATGGCGCGGGTCTCCTTGCCGTTCGGGAGGCTGATGCCGACCTCCTCGAACCAGCCCTGCTCGATGCCGGGGACGGCGATCGTGGTGTCGCCGTACGGCCACATGGCGAACTTCACCTCGACCTTGGGGATGTCGGTGCCGGGCGACGGCTCGAAGGTCGTCTTCTCGGCGGAGGTCGTCGACGTCGCGGCGCTCTCGGTCTCCTCGTCGTCCCCGCAACCCGCGACGACGCCCATGAGGCTGAGGGCCACGACACCGGCGGTGAAGGGCCGCGCCCAGCGCCGGGGCCGGGAGCGGTTGGATCCAGATGAACTGGGTGGCTGGGCAAGCTGGGGCATGAACTACTTCTCCAATGGGGCGCTCGTCGGTGGCAGATCCGTGGATTGGATCCAAGTGATGGCTTGGCCATGAAACCGGTGGAGCGCGGGTCCCACATTGGCCGGGTCGGCCAAAGACGCCCTCATGGCGTTCGACCGGCGGTCGATCGGTGAGTCGCGCCTACCGGTCCGGCGGGTTTCACGCGCGCGCGAGAGGCGCGGCATCCTCGCGCGCCCGCACCCGCAGGACCATCGCCAGCCCCGCCAGCGGCAGCACCACGAGGATCGCCACCGCGGCACTCAGCCCGACGACCGATGACAGCCCGCCCGCGGCGGCCGCCCCCACCGCGCCGCCGGTGATGAACACGTAGGTGAAGGTGCCCGTGGCGACGCCGATGTCCTCGGGCGCCACGAGCGTCGAGACCTTCCCGAGCATCACCGCCTGGACCCCGGCGTACGGCGCGATGGTCAGGACCGAACCGGCGATGACCGCCGCGGGCAGGCTCCCGCCCAGCCCGGCGACGAGCACCCCGGCCGCCGACGCCGAGCAGCACGCCACGAAGACCACCGGCGCGCCGAGCCGCGCGCCGACGGTCCCGGCGAGGTGCGCCGAGGTCGCCGCCACCAGCGCGCACGGCGCGAGTGCCACGCCGGTCTGCAGGGCCGACCACCCCGCCTCGCGGGCGAGCAGCATCGGCGCGGCGAAGATGAGGCCGGTGTACGCGGCCTGGAGGGTCGCGGCCGTGAAGGAGAGTTCCATGAGCTCGCGATTGCGGAGCACCGCGAGCGGGAGGAAGCCGTCGGGACGGCGTGCGAGATGCCGCGCCAGCGCGGTGAGCGCGCCCACCGCCGCAACGGCGAGCAGGACCGCGATCCACGCAGGCGTGCCGGTCGCCGGCGCCTGGAGCACGGCGGCGACGAGCGCCGCACCGGCCGTGGCAAACGCCGCGCCGCGAAGGTCCAGCGAGCCGGGCGCCCGTCGCTCGGGCGGCAGTCCACGCAGCATCGCGGGGACCGGCAGGAGGATGAACAGCCCGCAGCTCAGCGCGGCCCGCCAGCCCGCGATCGCCTCCACGACCGCGCCGATCAGCGGGCTGATCGCGATGCACGTGAACGACACCGCGGTGAGGATCCCGCTCACCCGCGCGCGCTCGTCGACGTCCACGTAGGAGACGGCGTTGAACGCGGTGATGCACAGCCAGCCGCTGCCCACGCCCTGCACGAACCGCCCGACGGAGACCATGGTCAGGTCCGGCGCAACGAAGACCAGGACCGTGCCGAGCAGGGTCGCGATCACACCCGCGGCGCTCACCCGGTAGGAGCCGAACAGGTCGAGTGCGCGACCGCCCAGCGTCATCGCCACGCCGACGCCGAGGACGAAGGCGGCGAGCACCCAGGCCGTCGCGTCATCGCCGACACCGAGCGCGTCGGCGACGTCGGGGAGGACGACGCCCGGTGCCGAGATGCCGAAGCCCGACGTCCCGGCGACTGCGCCGAGCAGGAGCCCGCGGCGCGTCATGCGCGACCGGGTGGTCATGCGTTCCCGCCGAGTTCGACCACGGGTCCAACCCGGGGCCGGCGATGTTCGTCCGGCAGTCCGATGCGGCGCGGCGTCACACCGGCTGTAGTCCCAGGAATGGATCCAATCGACCCTCCGTTACCCGCCGTGTCTCTGCCCGTGTCCATGTTCTCGACCCTAGCTGGGATCCCTTCTGGATCCAAGATCGGAGCCGCGGGTGGCCATTGACCCGATCACGCTGGGGGTCATGGCCAGCCGCGTCGACTCCGTCGCGCGCGAGATGACGAACACGATGGTGCGCACGGCGCGCTCCACGACCATGGCGTCGAAGGACTTCTCCTGCTCCATCGCCGGACCCGACCACGACATGCTGAGCTGCCCGGACGCCAACCCGGTGCACGTCTACGGGACCGCCCTGCTCGCGCAGGCGATGGCGGACACCCACCCGGACTTCCGCGAGGGCGACTGCTTCCTGAGCAACGACCCGTACGTCGGTAACAGCCACGCCGCGGACTACACCTTCATGGTCCCCGTCTTCTTCGAGGGCGAGCACATCTTCACCGCGCTGGCGAAGGCCCACCAGGCCGACTGCGGCAACGCGCTGCCGACGACGTACATGCCGACCGCGCTCGACGTCTACAACGAGGGCGCGCTCGTCTTCCCCTGCGTGAAGATCCAGTCCGATTTCTCCGACAACGCGGACCTCATCCGCATGTGCGAGCGCCGGATCCGCGCGTTCGACATCTGGTACGGCGACTACCTCGCGACCCTCGGCGCCTGCCGCCTGGCCGAGCGCCGCCTGAAGGAGCTGTGCGCGTTCTTCGGCCTCGACGCCGTGCGCGAGTTCGTCGGCGCGTGGCTGGACTACAGCGAGCAGATGACCGCCGACGCGATCGCGCAGCTGCCCGCCGGCCGGGTCATCGCGCGCACCCAGCTCGACCCGTTCCCGCGCCTGCCCGACGGCATCCCGCTGCAGGCCGGCATCGAGGTCGACCCCGCCGCCGGGAAGATCACCGTCGACCTGCGCGAGAACCCCGACTGCGTGCCGGTCGGGCTGAACCTCACCGAGTCGACGACGAAGAACGCCGCCACGAGCGCGGTGCTCTACACGCTGAACGGCGACCCCGACGCGACCCGCGTGAAGGTGCCGAACAACAGCGGTACGCACCGGCGCATCGAGATCCTCGTGCGCGAGAACTGCGTGGTGGGCGCACCGCGGCATCCGGCCAGCGCGTCGTGCGCGACGACCACCGTGCAGGACCGCGTCGTCGGCATGGTCTCGCGCGGGCTCTCCATGATCGGCGAGGGGGTCGGCACCGCCGAGCAGACGTACGGGTCGTCGCCGGTGCAGGCGGTCGTCTCTGGCGAGGACCAGCGCCGCGACGGCGCGCCATACATCCTCCAGATCTTCAGCGGCACCGCCGGTGGACCGGCGACCCCGCAGAACGACGGCTGGCTCACCTATCTGATCGCCGGCTCGTCGGGCATGGGCTATGTCGACTCCACCGAGATCAGTGAGCAGAAGTACCCGCTCGTCGTCTGGGAGAAGGTCGTGCGGGCGGACTCCGAGGGCGCCGGCCGAACGCGCGGCGCGCCGGGGAACGTGTCGATCTACGGGCCGACGGACGACACCATGACCTGCCACTGGTTCATGGAGGGCCGTCTCAATCGGCCGCAGGGCGCGCGTGGCGGCGGCCAGGCCCAGGGACCCGAGGCGTGGCTGGTGCAGCCCGATGGCGGGTGGGCCGAGCGCCCCGAGGTCGTCGGCGAACTCGACCTCGCGCCCGGCGAGTCGATCGCCTCCCTGTCCGCGGGTGGCGGCGGCTACGGCCCGCCGCTGGCGCGCGACCCCGAGGACGTCCTGCGCGACGTCGTCGACGACTACATCTCCCCGCAGCGCGCCGCGCAGGTCTACGGCGTGGTGCTCACCGGCGACCCGGCGCGCTGGGAGACCCTGCGCGTCGACCCGGCGGCCACAGCGGTCCGGCGAACAGTGCTTGATGCCGCCGGACCGCTGCGCGCCGTGGACGACGACGCGGCACGCGCCCAGCAACCCACACCGAACTGGTGGCTATGACCCCTTCGACGCAGGACCAGGAGCCCCCCATGGAAGTCGACATCGACAAGGTGACGCTGACGGTGATGGCGAACCGCATCAACTCGATCGTCATGGAGATGACGAACACGATGGTGCGCACCGCCCGCTCCACCACGATGGCCGCGCGCGACTTCTCGTGCTCGATCACGAGCCACACGCACGAGATGCTGTCGTTCGCCGAGGCCGCGCCGGTCCACGTCTACGGCTCGGGGATGCTCGCCCAGGACATGGAGGAGTTCCATCCTGAGTTCCAGGCCGGCGACGTCTTCATGAGCAACGACCCGTACGGCGGCAACAGCCACACCGCCGACCAGACGCTGCTGGTCCCCGTCTTCCTCGAGGGCGTCCACCTCTTCACCGCGCTGGCGAAGGCCCACCAGGCCGACATCGGCAACGCGATCCCGACGACCTACTCGCCGACCGCGACCGACGTCTACAACGAGGGCGCGCTCGTCTTCCCCATGATCCTCATGGCGCGCGGCGGGTGGGAGAACACCGACGTGCTGCGCATGTGCGAGCGGCGGATCCGCTCCTACGAGACGTGGTACGGCGACTACCTCGCGACGCTCGGCGCGGTGCGCCTGGCCGAGCGGCGGCTGAAGGAGCTCGCGGTGTGGCTCGGCGGCGTCGAGGAGACGAAGGCCTACCTCGCCGCGTTCCTGGACTACTGCGAGCAGATGGCCGGCGAGGCGATCTCCGAGCTGCCCGCCGGGCGCATCGTGACCAAGACGGAGCTCGACCCGTTCCCGCAGGTCCCCGAGGGGATCAAGCTGCAGGCGACGATCGACGTCGACCCGGACGCCGGAAAGATCACCGTCGACCTGCGCGACAACCCCGACTGCGTGCCGGCCGGCCTGAACCTCACCGAGTCGACGGCGAAGAACGCGGCGACCACCGGTGTGCTGATCGCGCTGAACTCCAAGCGCGACGCGCAGCGGCTGCGCGTCTACAACAACGCGGGTGCCTTCCGGCGGATCGAGGTCCTCACCCGCGAGAACTGCGTGGTCGGCAAACCGCGCCACCCGGCGAGCGCGTCGTGCGCGACGACGACCGTGCAGTGCCGGACCGTCGGCATGACCCTCATCGGGATGGCCGCGCTCGGCGACGGGTACGGCGCGACCGAGCCGGCGTACGGGTCGGCCGCCGTGCAGGGCGTGCTCTCCGGCCACGACCCGCGCCGCGAGGGCAACCCGCCGTTCATGTTCCAGATCTTCGCGGGGACACAGGGCGGCCCGGCGACGCCCGAGTCCGACGGCTGGCTGACGTTCCTCGTCACCGGCGGCTGCGGCATCAACTACATCGACAACTCCGAGGTGCTCGAGCAGAAGTACCCCATCGTCCTGTGGGAGCGCAGCGTCTGGGAGGACTCCGAGGGCGCCGGTCGCACGCGCGGCGCGCCGGGCAACGTGTGCATCTACGGCCCGCGGTTCGAGGACATGGAGGTCCAGTACTTCCACGACGGCGTCGTGAATCGCATCAAGGGCGTGCACGGCGGCTCGTCGCCGATGGGCCCCGAGGCATGGAACATCACGACCGACGGCGCGTGGTCGAAGTACCCGTACTCGGTCGGCGAGATCGTGCTCGAGGCGGGCGAGTCGATCGTGTCGCTGTCGGCCGGTGGCGGGGGCTACGGCAACCCGCTGGACCGTTCGCCGGAGGCCGTGCTCGTCGACGCCGTCGAGGGCTTCGTGTCGGTCGGCCGCGCGCAGGAGGTCTACGGCGTGGTGATCACGGGCGACCCCGAGCGCTGGGAGACCCTGGCCATCGACGAGGCAGCGACCGCCGCGCGACGGGCCGAGATGGCCGCGGCCGGGCCGCTGCCGCTGGAGGCCGACGACGCGTCGCGCGCCGTCCATCCCCACCTCGACTGGTGGGCCGCGGCCGCATGATCCTGCGCAGGCTGGGCAACTCGGGTCTGCAGGTCTCGGCGATCTCGCTGGGCACGATGGGCTTCGGCGGCGTCGGCGGGTTCGGCCGCGTCGGCGCGGGTGGCGTCGAGGACGCGCGGGCGCAGATCGACCTGTGCCTCGACGCGGGCGTCAACCTCATCGACACCGCCGACGCGTACTCGTCGGGCGTGTGCGAGGAGATCGTCGGCGAGGCGATCCGCGGCCGCCGCGACGAACTGCTGCTCGCCACGAAGGTCG
Organism: Solirubrobacteraceae bacterium; assembly: GCA_016463765.1. Taxonomy (GTDB): domain Bacteria; phylum Actinomycetota; class Thermoleophilia; order Solirubrobacterales; family Solirubrobacteraceae; genus Svornostia. Next base: position 58,890 of record JAEMQS010000015.1, read on the forward strand.
GCATGAACATCGGCCCGACCGAGAACGACCGCGGCCTGTCGCGCCACCACATCGTGCGCCAGTGCGAGGCGTCGCTGCGCCGCCTGGGCGTCGACCACATCGACCTCTACCAGGTGCACTCCTGGGACGGGATGACACCGATGGAGGAGACGATCGCGGCGCTGGAGTCACTGGTCGCGAGCGGCAAGGTGCGGTACCTGGGCTGCTCGAACTTCTCGGCCTGGCAGGTGATGAAGGGCCTGTGGACGGCCGACCGGATGGGCGCCACCCCGTTCGTCAGCCAGCAGATCCACTACACGCTGCAGGCGCGCGAGGCGGAGTACGAGCTCGTGCCGCTGTCGATCGACCAGGGGCTGGGGATCCTGTCGTGGAGTCCTTTGGCCGGGGGTCTGCTGACGGGCAAGTACCGGCGGGGCGTCGAGCCGCCCGAGGGTTCGCGGCACCTGACGGACTGGAACGAACCGCCCGTGCGCGACGGCGAGCAGCTGTACGACATCGTCGATGAGCTCGTGGCCATTGGTGCCGAGCTGGACGTGCCGCCGGTGCGTGTGGCGCTGGCGTGGCTGATGGGCCGGCCGGCGATGAGCTCGCTGGTCGTGGGTGCGCGGACGCCGGAGCAGCTGGCCGACTCGCTGGCGGCGGTCGACGTCGTGCTCTCCGACGAGCAGCGTGCGCGGCTCGATGCGGTCTCGAACCCGGCGTTGCTGTACCCGTACTGGCATCAGCGCCAGACCGTCCCGGAGCGGTTCGGGCCGGCGGATCTGACGCTGCATGGGCCGGGTGGTGTGGCGTGGGAGAAGTCGGCGGTGCCGCTGGCGGGTTGACGCCGACGTTCCTTGCGGTGAGCGACAGGAACGTCGGCGAACGTCAGCGCTTGACGCGCACCGTGACCGTGGCGCTCACCCGGCGCCGCGTCACCGGGTCGGCGTAGCTGACGCTCAGCTTCGCCGTGCGCGTGACACGGGCCCGCAGCTTGAACGACCCGTCCTTGCCCGCGCGGGTCGAGGCGAGCACGCGGGCCCCGCGCTTGAGCGTCACCCGGACCCCGGTAATCGGTGTGCGGTCGGCGTTCAGCGCCCGCCCCTTCACCGTCACCTTGCCGGGCCGGCGGAGCTTGACCAGCCTGTGGCCCAGCCGCAGGAGCGGGGGCTGACCCGCAGCCGCAGGGGTGCTCTTCCCGGCCGACCCCGTGACGGGCGGCGGCCAGCCGCCAACCGGGCGCGGCCGCACGACGGGCATCGGGGTGGAGATCGGGTCGAGGTCCGGCCGGATGACCTCCTCGCAGTTGCCGTCGGCGCCGTCGAGGTGCGCGGCGTCGGCGATCACCACGTCCCATCCGTCGGCGCAGTACGCCTGGTCTGGTCCGCCGTCCTCGACGTGCAGGTAGTCGTACCTCGTCTCAGAGGCGGACGGGGCGCGCAGCGGATCGGCGGGCAACGCAGCGGACCCACCGAACAGCTGGTCGCGTCCCGCGCCACCGAAGACGGCGTCGTCGCCCTCGTCGCCGTACAGCGTGTCGTCGCCGTCGCTGCCGTCGATGATGTCGTCGCCGGGGCCGCCGGAGACGGACGCGGGGACGGTCGTGACGATGTCGTCATCCCTGTTCGTGGCGACCACTCGGCCGAGGCGACTGAAGCGGTCAGTGTCCGTCTCGCCGCTGAGGCTGCGGACGGTGATGAGCGTGGCCGACGAACCGGGGGCCCGGTCGATGTCCATGATCAGCGGCCCGCTGCGGCGAGAGTAGTCGGCGGTCAGGCTGTCACGCGTGGTCAGCCAGTCCGCGCCGTTGCGGCCGTCGACGCGGTCCAAGCCCTCGTAGCCGTCGATGACGTTGAGCGCGTCGTCGCCGAGGAGCACGTCGGCGAACGCCGTGCCCCGCACATCCTCGAAGCCGCTCACCGCGTCCTGCTCACCGCCGGCCAGCGGGTGCATGAGCCCGGCCGCGAGATCGACGAGGACGCCCGCGGAGCGGGGGGTCGTCCGGTACGGAAGCGCGGTCCCCTGCGGGATGTCCGCCGCCAGGCGATCGGACCCGCCGCCACCGGAGACGACGTCGTCGCCGATCCCGGGGTCGATCTCGTCGTTGCTCGCCCCGCCGGACAGCCGGTCGTCCCCGTCGCCACCGGCGATCAGCGTGCGGAAGCCGGAGACCATGGCGCCGAGGCGCACCGTGTCATCTCCGGGGCCCATATCCAGCAGCAGCGGATCGCGCTGGTCGAAGCCCGTGTAAGCACACGCGAGAGTCGCACCGGGCGCGCCGCCTCCGGTGCAGTGGGCGAAGGCCGCGGGCGCGGTGATGGTCTGCCCGGCACCCGGGACGTAGGTGAACGTGGTGACCTGCGCGGAGGTCGCCACGCTCAGGGCAACCTCGTCGTTGCCGTCCGTGCCCTTCAGGCCAGCACTCGTCAGCTCCATCGCGTGAGCCGAGGCCGTGGTCCATCCGGTGAGCGCGATCGCCAGAGCGATCGCGATGTGCAGCTTCCGTGCCGCCATGCGGTGGCGGATGGTACACAGAGTCTGACCAGAGTGACAACCTAGACGCTTTCGCGTCTCGGGGGCCGCCGTCCAGGCGTCAGGCCCCGCCCGCCTCCGCCCACTGATCGCGCCCGAGCCCATTGTTCTCGGTCTCCGCCGGGCCGTCCTCCCGCACCTTGCCGGTCAGCGTCTCGACCAGGATCTGCCGGTGGCGCGTCGTCCCAACGTTCACCAGCTCGTGGGTAAGCCGCGGGTCGTCGCCCGCGCCGATGGTCGTCGCCGACACGTACCCGTCCTGCGCCGACGTCGGCCGCGCGGGCTCGCCCGGCACCCGCACCTCAAGCTCGTTGTCCTCCGTCACGTAGGCGAAGACGAAGTCGTGGTGGTGGCGGTGGATGCCGCTGCTCTCGCCGGGCTCCAGCACGAGGTCCCAGACGCGGACGTGCTCGTTCTCGAACAGCAGCTTCGTGCCGATGGCGGGCGATGGTTCGATGCTCATGCGTACCCCGGTCGGCGGGCTCAGCGGCCCGCGGCGTATCCGTCCTTGCGGCTGTCCGACCCGCCCACGAGCGTGTCGCCGTCGACGAGAATCGCCTGCCCGCCACCGAACTGCAGCGGGTCGGCTTCGGCGCGCAGCGGCAGGTCGGCGGGCGGGCGGCCGGTCCATGCGCCGTGCTCAGCCAGGACGTGGTCGGCCTCGACGCGGAAGCGGGGCCGGTCCAACGCGGCCTGCGGGTCGAGCCCGTCGTCCAGCACACCGGAGACGAACTGCACGTGCGCCTGCGCCTGGATGAACCCGCCCATGACACCGAACGGGCCGAGCAGCTCGCCGTCGCGTTCGAGCAGTCCGGGGATGATCGTGTGGTACGGCCGACGGCCCGCGCGGACCTCGCCCTCGACCTCGAAGCACGCGCCCCGGTTCTGCAGGACGACCCCGGTGTCCCCGGCGACGACGCCCGAGCCGAACGGCTCGTACAGGCTCTGGATGAACGACACCGCCATGCCGTCGCCGTCGACCGCGCAGAGGTAGACGGTGCCGCCCGCGGGCTCGGTGACGTTCTCGCGCGTGCGCGCGCCCGCACGCGCGCGAAGATGCTCAGGGTCGAGCAGGCCGGAGACGTCGGCGCCGTCGCGCACCGTCGCGCGGCCGTCCTCCAGGGCGAGGCGAACGGCGTCGAGCCGGTCACCGTCGTCAGGCTGGTCGCTGAGCAGCTCGAGGATGCCGAGCCCCTCCAGCGCGACGACGCCCTGGGTCGGCGCGGGGAGTTCCAGCACGTCGACCCCGCGGTAGCGCAGGCGCAGCGGTTCGACCCAACCCGGGGTAAACGCCGCCAGGTCGTCTTCCGTCAGCGTGCTTGCGGCCGCGATGGCTGCGGCCCGCTCGCCACGGTAGAGCGCGTCCGGGCCGTCGGCGGCGAGCGCGCGCAGCGTCGCAGCCAGCTCAGGGAGGACGACGCGGGCGCCCCGGGCGGGCGCCGGGTCGTAGCCGCGCGGCAGGCGGTCGGCCGAGCCCCACGCCCAGGCGCATCGCGGGGCGACCGCGAAGCCGCGTTCGGCCAGGTCGATCGCGGGGGCGAGGCAGACATCGAGGCCGAGCTTCCCGTGCCGGCGCAGCAGCGCGTCCCAGCCGGCGACCCCACCGGGGACCGTCACCGAACCCGGGCCGTCGGTGTGCACCGGGAGCGGCGGCGCGTCGGCAGCCGCGGGCCCCGCGGAATCCAGCCCCTCCGCGCGTCCATCGCGGTGGACGATGGCGAACGCGTCACCACCGATCCCCGTGGACATCGGCTCGCACACGCACAGCGCCGCAGCGGTGGCAACCACTGCGTCGGCCGCGTTGCCACCGCGCGCGAGCATCGCGAGCCCGGCCTGCACCGCCTGCCCCTGCGACGCACAGACCATGTGCTCTGCGGCAACGGCGGGCGGGCGCTGAACGTGCGTCATCGATTGGATCCTATGGACGGAATACACGGTGTTCAAGCCGGGATTCTGGCCCAGATTGTGGTCATGGATTGGATACGATTCTCGCCATTCCGCCCTCTGGTTCTCCTTCGCGCCGCGATCGGCGCCGCACCGCCGGGATCGCCATGGCCGCGATCGGCGCGACCTGTGGCGGGCTCTCCGCCTCGATCACCCGCGCCCTCTCCGACGACGGCGTCGATGCCACCCGCGTCAACCAGTTCCGCTTCATCGGCGCGTTCATCGTCCTCGCGCTGATCCTGCGCATCGCCGCCCCAGCGCTCATGCGCATCCCGCGCGTCGCCTGGCGCCCGCTGCTCGCCGCCGGGCTGCTCGGCTCGTTCGGCACGGGCCTCGCCTACATCGTCTCGCTGACCCTGCTGCCGATCGCCACCGCGCAGGCGCTGATCTACACCTCGCCGATCATCCTGCTCGGGCTGTCCTCGGTCATCGCCCGGCGGTGGCCGACCCCCGTCGCGCTCGCCACGGTCGTCGTCGCCGTCGGCGGCTGCTGGCTCGTGGTGAACGCGGGCGCGTCGGGGAGCATCGACCCGCTCGGCGTCGCCGCCGCGCTCATCGCCGCGTGCTCGTTCGCCGGGTACGTGACGATCATCGGCCGGCTCCCCGTCGCGCTGCCCGCGCTGACGATCGTCATCGCGATGTTCGGCGTGGCGACCGTGACCCTCGCGATCGTGCCCGACCCGGTCTGGACCTTCCCGTTCGCCGAAACCACCGGCGAGCAGTGGCTCGGCCTCCTCGGGGTCATGGTCCTGGCGACGCTCGTGCCGTACCTCCTCTTCGCCGGCGCGACGCTCCGGCTGCCCGGCCCGGTCGTCGGCGTCCTGGCGACCATCGAACCGGCCGTCGCCGTCATTACCGCCTGGATCACGCTCGGTCAGTCGCTGGGCGCGATGCAGATCGTCGGCGTCGTCGTGGTCCTCGCCGCCGCGACCGCCGCGCAGCTCCCGGGCTTCGCCGGCCCACCCGCCACACCGCACCACGACGGCGTGACCGCGACGACCGGCGAGTTCGCCGTCGCGAACCCCACCTCGAACGAACGGATCGGAGGCTGACGATGGACGCAGTGACCCTCGGCGTGATGGCGAGCCGACTCGACGGCATCGTCCGCGAGATGACGAACACCATGGTCCGCACCGCGCGCTCGACGACCATGGCGTCCCGCGACTTCTCGTGCTCGGTCTGCGACCACAAGCACGACATGGTCTCCTCGCCCGACGGTGCGCTTGTGCACGTCTACGGCTCGTCGCTGCTGGCCGAGGCGCTCGGCCGCACGCACCCGAACTTCCGCGAAGGCGACGCCTACCTCTCCAACGACCCGTACGACGGCAACAGCCACGCCGCAGACCACACCATCCTCGTGCCGGTCTTCTTCGAGGGCGAGCACGTGTTCACCGCCCTGGCGAAGGCCCACCAGGCCGACTGTGGCAACGCCCTCCCGACGACCTACTCGCCGACCGCCACCGACGTCTACAACGAGGGCGCGCTGATCTTCCCGTGCGTGAAGATTCAGACCGACTACACGGACAACCGGGACATCATCCGGATGTGCGAGCGACGGATCCGCGCCTACGACATCTGGTACGGCGACTATCTCGCGACGATCGGCGCGGCGCGCCTGGCCGAGCGGCGGCTGAAGGAGTTCTGCGTGTCGCTCGGCGGCATCACCGGGGTGCACGAGTTCGTGACCGAGTGGCTGGACTACTCCGAGCGGATGGCCGCCGAAGCGATCGCCGAGCTCCCGGCCGCACGGGTGACGACGTCGACGGCGCTGGACCCGTTCCCGGGACTGCCGGAGGGGTTGCGGCTGCAGGCCGAGATCGACGTGGACCCTGCCGGCGGGCGGGTGACCGTCGACCTGCGCGACAACCCGGACTGCGTGCCGAACGGGCTGAACCTCAGCGAGTCGACGTCGCGCAACGCGGCGACGGCGGGGGTGCTCGTCGCGCTGAACTCGCGGCGTGACGCCAAGCGGGTGCGGGTGCCGAACAACGCGGGCGCGTACCGGCGGATCGAAGTGCTGGTGCGCGAGAACTGCGTGGTCGGGATCCCGCGGCACCCGGCGAGCGCGTCGTGTGCGACGACGACGGTGCAGGACCGGGTTGTGGGGATGACGATGGTCGGAATGGCGACGGCCGCGCCCGGCCGGGGCGCCGCCGAGCCGACGTACGGGTCGGCGCCGTTCCAGGGCGTGTCGTCAGGCGTGGACCCCAGCCGCGGCGGGGAGCCGTACGTCTTCCAGACCTTCCTGGGAACGGCCGGCGGGCCCGCGACGTTCGAGTCCGACGGGTGGCTGACTTACCAGATCACCGGGGCCTCGGGGATCGGCTACATCGACCAGACAGAGATCATGGAGCAGAAGCACCCGATGGTCGTCTGGGAGAAGGTGGTGCGGCCCGACAGCGAGGGCGCCGGGCGGACGCGCGGTGCGCCGGGTGGCCTTGCGGTGTTCGGCCCGCGGCTGGCGGAAATGACCTGCCACTACTTCCTCGACGGGGTGCTCAATCGGCCGGTCGGGGTGCATGGCGGTGGGAGTCCGCTGGGGCCGGAGGCTTGGCATGTCGCGGGCGACGGGACGTGGTCGAAGTACGAGCATGTCGTGGGTGAGGTGGACCTCGCGGCGGGGGAGGCGATCGGGTCGCTGTCCGCGGGCGGCGGTGGGTATGGGCCTCCTTTGGAGCGCGATCCGGCGGCAGTGCTCGAAGACGTGGCGGATGGGTATGTGACGGTGGAGCGGGCGCGGAGCGCGTACGGGGTGGTGCTGCGCGGGGACGCCGCGCGGTGGGAGACGCTGGCGGTCGATGCCGATGCGACGGCGGCGCTGCGCGGGGGTCCCGTTGCGCTCGACGGAGGGCGGACCGAGCGCGTGGCGCCGGGGTGGTGGCGCTAGGTCTCGCATCCGGTCGAGTTTGGGTCGCATACGGACCCTAACTCGACCCGATCTGCCGCTTCGCGGTCCGGAGCCCACTCCCGGCTCCGGACCGCCGCGGCTTCCCTAGGGGGAAAGTCCAGATCAGGCGGCCGCGGCCGCCGCACCATCCAGCCGCGCGATCTCGTCCTCGCTCAGCGTGATCTCGGTGAAGGGCAGCAGCTGCGCCAGCTGCTCCGGCGTCCGCGCGCTGGAGATCGGCGTCGCCACCGCCGGGCGGCTCGCCGTCCACGCCAGCACGATCGGGCCGAGCGTCGTCTCGTGGGCCGCCGCCAGGTCGTCGAGCACCTCGAGCACCGCCGCGCCGCCGCGCTCCAGGTATACCGACGCCTCGCCGGCCCGCGGGCTGCCGTTCGACGATCCGCCCGCGCGGTACTTGCCCAGCAGGAACCCCTGCGCCAGCACCCAGTAGGGCACCGCCGGGATCCCGCGCTCGACCAGCAGCGGCTGGAGCTCCTCCTCGAAGCCGCGCTCGACCAGGCTGTAGTGCGGCTGGAACACCTCATACGACGCGAGCCCCTCGCGAGACGACACCTCGAGGGCCGACGTCAGCCGCGCCGCGCTGTGGTTCGACGCCGCCAGATGCCGCACCTTGCCGGCCTTCACGAGTGCGTCGAAGGCGGCCAGCGTCTCTTCCAGCGGCGTTGACTCGTCGTCGAAGTGCGCGTAGTAGAGGTCGATGTAGTCGGTCTGCAGCCGGGCGAGCGACTCGTCGCACGCTCGCGCGATCGTCGAGGCGCGAAGGTCGTGCGGCAGGCCCGGCATCTCGCCGCCGACCTTCGTCGCCAGCACCACATCGGCGCGATTCCCGCGCGCGGCCATCCAGTTGCCGATGACCGTCTCCGACACGCCGCCGTCGTTCCCGTCGGCCCAGAACGAGTACTGGTTCGCGGTGTCGACGAAGTTGCCGCCCGCAGCCGCGTACGCGTCGAGCACCTCGAACGACTGCGCCTCGTCAGCCGTCCAGCCGAAGACGTTGCCGCCGAGGCAGAGCTCGAAGACCTCCAGGTCGGTACTCCCGAGGGTCACCATCAGACGGGCTGCGTGGTCGCGCGGATCAGGATCTGGTTCACGTCGGCGTTCGGCGGCATGTCCATCACGAACATGACCGCCGCCGCGATGTTCTCGCCCTCGACGATCGAGTCGGGCAGGTTCGGCACGGACGCCGCCATCGGGGTGTTCACCCATCCCGGCTCGATGACACAGACGTGCGCGCCGGTGTCGTTGAACTCCAGGCGCAGCGCCTCGCCCATCGCGGTGACCGCCGCCTTCGTGCAGGCGTAGAACGACCCCGGCACCATGAACCGCGCCGCGCGCGACGACGTCAGGATGAGCTTGCCCTTCGTCTCGATCAGCGCGTCCATCGCCGCGCGGGCGGTGATCGCCGTGCCGTAGACGTTGACGAGCGCGTTGGTCTTCCACACCTCGACGGGGTCGGTCTTCCACCCCGGTTCGGTGAACGCACCGGCGTTGGCGAAGACGCCGTCGATGCGGCCGAACGCGTCGAGCGTCGTGGCGACCATCGCCTGGACGGAGTCCCAGTCCGAGACGTCGCACGTGATGCCGATCGCCTTCTCAGGACCGCCCAGCGCCGCGGCCTCGGCCTCGACCAACTCCGAGCGGCGAGCGGCCAGCGCGACGCGGTAGCCGCGCGAGGCGGCGAGCTGCGCGGTCGCGAGTCCCATGCCGGAACTCGCGCCGGTGATGAGGAGGACCGGCTCGGTCATGCCGCCACCGCGACCGGAGGACCGTGGAACAGCACCAGCGAGCTCTCGTCGGCGAACGCCTTCCACGTGGCGACCATCTCCTGGCCGGCCGGGGTGCCGAGGACCTCGTCCCACTTCTCGCGGCTCTCGACCTCGATGTCCTCGAAGAACAGCGGGCCCTTGCCCTCGGCCTGCACGTCGTCGCCCTCCGCCTCGTAGACGACGAACTTCGAGACGCCGTCCAGGCTCTGCGTGAACGGCATGTCCACCTCGACCGACCAGGTCTTGAACTCGGCGACGTCGGTCTCGGGCTTCAGGCGGTACGACAGGAACATCTTCGTCGGCATGGGTCTCCCAGAACGCTGCGGGGCAGAATTGCATCCAATATGCCACCGCCGTCCGCATCCGGGGTCCGACCGTCAGTCCAAGACCAGGACAGGCGGTTTGGTCACCCAGTCCGATGCTTGCCCGTCCGAGTCCAGCTTTCCTCTTCGGCAGAGATGGATCCAATCCTGCCCGCCCACTCCGGAGCCGTATGACGACGACCAAGACCCTCGACAGCGTCCAGCTTGCCGTGCTGGAAAGCCGCTTCGACGCGATCGCCCGCTCGATGCTCAACACGCTGCTGCGCTCCGCCCGCACGGGCGTCCTCGCCGTCGCCCACGACTTCTCCTGCGCCGTCCTGACCAAGGACGGCGACCTCCTGGCCTGGGCCGAGTCGATCCCGATCCACGTCCTGCACGGGCCGAAGGAGATGGTGCAGACGATGAAGCGCTTCCACCCCGAGCTGAAGCGGGGCGACGCCTTTCTGCACAACTCCGGCTACCACGGCTGCTCGCACACCGCGGACTGGACGATGCTCATCCCGATCATCGACGACGAGGGCGAGCACCACTTCACCGTCCTGGCAAAGGCGCACCAGGGCGACTGCGGCAACAGCGTCCCGACCACGTACATGTGGCAGGCGCGCGACGTCTACGAAGAGGGCGGGCTGATCTTCCCCGCCGTCAAGGTCCAATCCGACTACGAGGACAACCAGGACATCATCCGGATGTGCCGGATGCGGATCCGCGCGCCCGACCACTGGTGGGGCGACTACCTCGCGCTGATGGGTTCGGCGCGGATCGGGGAGCGGCGGACGCTCGACCTGATGAACGAGGTCGGCGCCGACACGCTGCTGGCGTACTCCAACCAGTGGCTGGAGATGTCCGAGGACCTCATGGAGGAACGCCTGCGCGAGCTGCCCAAGGGCAAGGCGACGGCGACCACCATCCACGACCCGCTGCCGCTCGAGGCGATGGACGAGGCCGGCTACAGCGACGGCATCCCGATCTCGGTCACGGTCGAGACGTTCCCCGAAGAGGGACGCATGACCGTCGATCTGCGCGACAACCCCGACTGCCTGCCCAGCGGCATCAACCTGAGCGAGGCGTGCGCGAAGAGCTCGGCGCTGATCGGGGTCTTCCTGGGCATCGGGAAGGGCGTGCCGAGCAACGGCGGCAGCCTCAGCCGGGTCGATGTGCTCATCCGGCCCGGCTGCTGCGTCGGCAACCCCGTCCATCCGTACTCCTGCTCGGCGTCGACGACAAACCTGCAGGACCGCGTGGCGAACGCGACGCTCGAGGCGCTCGCCCAGATCGCGGACGGCTGGGGCATGGGCCAGTTCGGCTACGGCCAGGCAGCCGGCGGCTCGGTCATCAGCGGGACGGACCCGACCACCGGCAAGCCGTTCGTCAACCAGCTCTACCTCGCCGCCAGCGGCGGGCCGGGCACGCCGTTCGGCACCGACGGCTGGTTGAACGCGTACACGATCGGCGGCGTCGGGATGCTCTACAAGGACTCGATCGAGGTGGACGAGCAGATCCACCCGATCCGGGTCGTCGCCGAGAAGCTCATCCCCGACTCGGAGGGCGCGGGCCGCACGCGCGGCGCGCACGCGACGCTGACGGAGTTCGGCCCCGTCGGCTGCTCGATGGAGGTCGTCAACGGCGGTGACGGCGCGGTCGTCCCGGCCCGTGGCTCGCGGGGCGGAGGTGGCGGCACGCAGATGCAGATGTGGCGCCGCAAGGTCGACGGCTCACTCGAGGAGCTGCCGACGTTCCACCGCATCACGCTGGCCGACGGCGAGACGCTCGTCGGCATGTCGTGCAGCGGCGGCGGCTACGGCCCCGCCTTCGAACGCGACCCCGAAGCGGTTGCCGGCGACGTGCTCCAGCGCGTCGTCTCCCCCGAGCGCGCGAAGGAGGTCTACGGCGTGGCCGTCGACCTCGACGGCGTGATCGACCACGAGGCGACCGCCGCGCTGCGCGGCGCCTGACCCCGACGGAGGATTCCCATGACCCCCACGTACACGATCTCCGTCGACACCGGCGGAACGTTCACCGACCTCGTGCTCGCCGACCAGGACCAGATCATCGGCCTGTTCAAGAGCTCGACGACCCCCGAAGACCTGTTCGTCGGCATCACCGGCGCGATCGAGAAGGCGGCCGATCATGTCGGTTTGACGATCGCGGACCTGCTCGCCGCGACGAAGGTCTTCGTCTACTCCACGACGCGCTCGACGAACGCGATCCTCACCGGCAACGTCGCGAAGACCGCGTTCGTCACCACGCGCGGCAACCGCGACATCCTGCTCTACCGCGAGGGCGGCAAGGACCAGCCGCACAACCTCGCGCTGCCGTTCAAGACGCCGTACGTGCCGCGGCGGCTGTGCTTCGAGATCACCGAGCGGGTGCTGGCCGACGGCAGCGTCGCCGTCGAGCTCGACGAGGCCGCCGCGCGCGCCACGCTCGAGCGGATCGGCGAGCTGGAGGTCGAGGCGATCGGCGTCTGCCTGCTGTGGTCGATCCTCAATCCCGAGCACGAGCTGCGGATCGGCGAGCTGATCGAGGAGATCCTGCCGGGCGTCGAGTACTCGCTCAGCCATCAGGTCAACCGGATCGTGCGCGAGTACCGCCGCGCGTCCTCGACGGTCATCGACGCGTCGATCAAGCCGCTGATGCGCGACCACCTCAACGACCTCGAGAGCCGGCTGCGCGGTCTCGGGTTCAACGGCGACCCGCTCATGGTCACGCACGTCTCCGGCGGCGTGATGCGCACCGAGCAGATGTGCGAGCGGCCCATCCAGACGGTCGACTCCGGCCCGGCGCTCGCGCCCGTCGCCGGTGTCGTCTACGCCGAGGCCGAGCCGGACGCGAAGGCGCCCGACGTGCTCGTCGTCGACACGGGCGGCACGTCCTTCGACGTCTCGATCGCCCACGAGGGGACCATTCTCTACACGCGCGAGAAGTGGCTGGGCCCGAAGTGGTACGGCCACATGACGGGCCTGCCGGCGGTCGACACGCAGTCGCTCGGCGCGGGCGGCGGCTCGATCGCCAAGGTCGACGCCGGCGGCCTGCTGCACGTCGGCCCGGAGAGCGCAGGCGCCGACCCGGGCCCCGTCGGGTACGGCAAGGGCGGCACCGAGCCGACCGTCACGGACGCCGCGCTGGTCCTCGGGTACATCGACCCGAACAACTTCCTCGGCGGTGCGATGACGCTCGACCTAGAGGCCGCGCGCGCGGCGATGCTCGAGAAGGTCGGCGAGCCGCTGGGCCTCAGCGCGGAGGGCGCCGCGGAGGCGATCCTGCGCGTCGCGTCGGAGTCGATGCGCGGCTTCATCACCGACATGACCGTCGCGCAGGGCCGCGACCCGCGCCAGTGCATGATGATCGCCGGCGGCGGCGCGGCCGGGCTGAACATCGTGCGGATCGCCCGCGACCTGGGCGTCAAGCAGATCATCATCCCGAAGCTCGCCGCGGGCCTGAGCGCCACGGGCGGGCAGTTCTCGGACATCAGCGCGACGTTCTCCGTCGGCCAGTACGCGAACTCCGCGGCGTTCGACTACGAGAAGGTCAACGCGACGCTGACCGAGCTTAAGACAGCGCTGACCGACTTCCTCGACCACGTCGACCAGCCCGGCGAGCGCAAGATGCGCTTCGTCTGCGAGGCGCGGTACGACCAGCAGATCTGGGAGATCGACGTCGACCTCGGCGAGGGCCGCATGTTCGAGAGCGAGGACGACGTCGCGTGGCTCATGGAGCGCTTCGACGAGGCGCACCTGAACCTGTTCGCCGTCAACCAGCCGGGCTTCCCCATCGAGATCGTGACGTGGCGCGGCGAGGGCCGGATCATCCGCCCGAAGCCGGCGCTCACGTCGGTCGACGCGGGCGACGGCGGCGCCGAGGTTGCGGCGGTGGCCGAGGCCGAGGTCAGCACCCGCACGGGCTGGTTCGGCGGCGAGCCGATGGACACCGCGGTGCACCGCGTCGAGGACATGAGCGCGCTGACGCGCATCGAGGGCCCGGCGATCATCGAGGAGCCGACGACGACGATCGTGCTCGACCCCGGTTCGGTCGCGCAGGTCCGCTCGACGCACTACCTCGTGGAGATCGCCGGCGCCGACGACGCGGTCGTGACCGCCGGGACCGTGGGGGCTGAGGCCTGATGCTCGACCGGGTCACGCTGGGCGTGATGGCCAACCGGCTGGACTCCATCACGCGCGAGATGACGAACACCATGGTGCGCACCGCGCGCTCGACGACGATGGCGGCGAAGGATTTCTCGACGTCGATCGTGTCGGCCGAGGGCGAGATGGTCAGCGCGCCCGAGGGGATTCCCGTGCACGTGTACGGGTCGGGGCTCATCGCGCAGGCGATGACCGAGATCCACGGATCGAAGATCGCCCCGGGCGATGCGTACCTGACGAACGACCCGTACCAGGGCAACAGCCACGCGGCGGACCAGACGGTGATGGTGCCCGTCTTCTTCGACGGCGAGCACGTGTTCACCGCGGTCGCGAAGGCGCACCAGGCCGACATCGGCAATGCCAAACCGACGACCTATTCGCCGACCGCGCTGGACGTCTACAACGAAGGCGCGCTGATCTTCCCGTGCGTGAAGGTGCAGAACAACTACACCGATGTCGCGGACATCATCCGCATGTGCGAGCGCCGGATCCGGGCATTCGACACCTGGTACGGCGACTACCTGGCGACCCTCGGGGCGGCGCGTCTGGCCGAGCGGCGGCTGCAGGAGTTCTGCACCGTCTACGGGATCGACACGGTCCGCGAGTTCATCGTCGAGTACCTCGACTACTGCGAGCAGATGACGGCGGACGCGATCGCAAAGCTGCCCGCCGGGCGGGTGATTGCCGAGACCGCGCTGGACCCGTTCCCGCGGCTGCCCGACGGGATCCCGCTGAAGGCGACGATCGACGTGCTCCCGGATGAGGGCCGGGTCGTGGTCGACCTGCGTGACAACCCGGACTGCACGCCGACCGGCCTGAACCTCACGGAGTCGACCTCGATGAACGCGGCGACCACCGCGATCCTGATGTGCCTGAACAGCGATCCGCACACGCGGGACGTGATCGTCCCGAACAACGCGGGCTGCTACCGGCGGATCGAGGTGCTGCTGCGGGAGAACTGCGTGGTCGGCATTCCCCGCCATCCGGCTTCAGCCTCGGTGGCGACGAACACCGTCGTCGACCGCGTCGTCGGCATGGTCCTGCGCGCGGTCGCCTCGATGCAGGAAGGGATCGGTGCGGCGCACCCGTGCTTCGGCCAGCCGCCGTACACGGGTGTGGCGTCCGGTGTCGACGCACGCCGCGACGGCGCCGACTACGTCTTCCAACTCTTCAGCGGAACGAGCGGCGGCCCGGCGACCGCGCACAACGACGGCTGGCTGCAGTTCACCAACACGGCGGGCGCGGGGCTGGAGTACGTCGACTCGACCGAGGTGATCGAGCAGAAGTACCCGATCGTCGTGTGGGAGAAGATCGTGCGCCTGGACAGCGAGGGCGCGGGCCGCCTGCGCGGTGCGCCCGGCGGGCTCTCGGTCTTCGGCCCGCGCTTCGACCCGATGGAGATCCAGTACTACCTCGACGCGGTCGTCAACCGCTCGCTAGGTGCGCGCGGCGGCCTGATGTCGCGCGGGCCTGAGGCGTGGCGCATCGACGCGGCGGGAGTCCCCGAGCAGCGGACCGAGACCGTCGGCGAGGTGCCGGTGGGCGTCGGCGAGGTCATCGTGTCGCGATCGGGCGCAGGCGCGGGCTACGGCCCGCCGGCCGAGCGCGACCCCGAGCGCGTGCTCACGGACGTCATCGACGGGTACATCACCGTCGACCGCGCGCGGGCGGCGTACGGCGTGGTGCTCACCGGCGACCCGGCACGCTGGGACACCCTGGCGGTGGACGTCGACGCGACCGCCGCGGCCCGTGCCGCGTTCACCGATTCCCCGCCGGACGACGATGCCGCGCGAGACACGACCCTTCCGGAGGCATGGTGGCTGACAGCAGCGTGACCGCATGGAGCCGAACGGCCGGAATGTTCACTAGGGTGCGAGGCACCTGCCATGGACGACAGCCGCTTCTTGCTTCACGCACCTCGACCCGCGGATCGCACATGAGTGCAGCTGAGCCGAGACCGACCGCCCCCCTCGAGGAGCCACTCTCGAGCAACGACCCCGGCCTGGTCGACGACCTCGCCGAGCGCATCCACACCCGCGTGCTCACCGGCGAGTACGCCGTCGGAACGTGGTTGCGCCAGGAAGCGCTGGCCGCGGAGTTCGGCGTGTCGCGCACCCCGGTCCGCGAGGCGCTGCGCAAGCTGCAGGCCGCCCGCGTGGTCGACGTGCTGCCCCACCGCGGCGCGCTCGTCCGCGCCCCCACGGCGACCGACATCCGCGAGGCGTACCTCATCCGCGGCGAGCTCGAGGGCCTGGCCGCGGAGATGGCGGTCGCGCGTATCGACGAGCAGCAGCTGCGCCGTCTGCGCGACGCCGAGGAGGCGTTCCGCCAGGCGATGCCCGCGCTGAAGAAGGCCGCGAAGGCGGGCGGCGTCGAGGCGATCGCCGGCGGCCCGTGGGACGCGGCGAACCTCGAGTTCCACCGCTCGATCGTCGACGCCGCGGGCATCGGCCGGCTGGGCCCGATGGTCGCTGACCTGCGCAAGACGTTCCCGCGCAACCTGTCGTGGGCGGCGCTCGCCGAGGAGCCGAGCCTGCTGGAGGACAACCTCACGCAGCACGCCCGCATCCGCGCCGCGATCGAGCGCCGCGACGCCGTGGCCGCGCGCCGCTGGACCACCGACCACTGCCGCCGCACCGGCGAGCTCGTGGCCGACTGGTTCGAGCGCCACTACGCCGCGGACGACGAGACCGGCGGCGGTGCGGAAGACCGCACGGCCAAGCGGCGCCAAGCCCTCATCCGGCCATGACGGTGCCGAAATACGCGGTGTACCTGCCGCACTACGGCCCGTTCGGCGACCCGTTCGTGCTCGCCGACCTCGCGGTGCTCGCCGAGGAATCCGGCTGGGACGGCGTGTTCCTGTGGGACCACATCATCCACGCGCCGCTGAGCGGCGACTCGACGGTCGACGCCGGGATGGCGCTGGCGCTCATCGCCGAGCGGACGTCGCGCATCCTGATCGGCCCGATGATCACGCCGCTGGCGCGCCGCCGGCCGTGGAAGGTCGCGCGGGAGATGGCGACGCTGGACATCATCTCCGGCGGGCGTGTGATCTTCGGCACCGGCCTCGGTGACCTGGAGGACTTCGTGACGTTCGCCGAGCCGCGCGGCCCGGGCGAGCGGGTGGAGCGCCTGCTGGAGGGCATCGAGTTGCTGCGCCGGTTCTGGAGCGGTGAGCAGGTGTCGTTCGGTGGCATCCGCTACACAGTCGACGACGTGATCCTGCAGCCGCGCCCGGTGCGGGGGACGATCCCGATCTGGATGGCCGGCGGCCACACGAACGCCAACGCGCTGGCGCGGGCGGCGGATGTCGATGGCGTGGCCGCGATCCGCTACCCGTGGGATCTCGACCGGATGATGGCGCCGTGGGAGCTGGCGGAGATCGTGTCGACGGTGTCCGACCACCGGGGTGGCGACATGGAGGGGTATGACGTCGTGGCGATCGGGCGGAGCACCGCGGGGGCGTCAGGCGTGGCGCATGTCTCCGAGTTCGTCGATGCCGGGATGACGTGGTGGTGGGAGACCCTGCACCAGGATCGTGAGGATCTGGATGGGGTGCGGGCGCGGATTGGGGCGGGACCGCCGCGCTAGGGGGCGTAGAGACTGACGCTGGCCTGGGTGATGGCGAAGGCTGCTACGTCAGTTGGCGCGCTCGTCTTGGCCCCAAGATGGCCGCCTGGCCCGTGGACCAGCGCGGTGTGAGCCGGCCCCTTCTCGCCTCGACCGCGTGCGACCACGAGGCTGTTGGCAACAATGGTCGTTGAGCCAGCCTCGACGGCGTACCGCTTCGCCATCTGGTGTTCCCAGTAGTGCGGTTCCGTGGGCTCAGAGAACACCGGCGCGAGTATCCAGCGAACGCCGTGCTCGATGACAAGATCGTCAATCTCAGCTTGTTCGGCGAGATCCTGACAGATCAGGACCGTGAGCCACCCAACCCCAGTCTCGACGAG
Organism: Solirubrobacteraceae bacterium; assembly: GCA_016463765.1. Taxonomy (GTDB): domain Bacteria; phylum Actinomycetota; class Thermoleophilia; order Solirubrobacterales; family Solirubrobacteraceae; genus Svornostia. The sequence continues at coordinate 76,434 of JAEMQS010000015.1, forward strand.
ATGGAGCCGCTCGCCGCGCCGAATGTCCTCGTCAAGTGCCTCGACGTGGGGCAGCGGGAGCTTCCAACTCTCGACCTGGTCGCCGGTCAGCGTGAACGCGTACATCTTGTCCTGACGAAGGAGCGTCTCCCCGTTGGTCGCGTCAAGCAGCAGGCCGGCGTTGACGGGCCGAGCCGCTCCGTCGAGATCGCCAGAACCAGCGAAGATCCACCGGAGGCCGCTATCAGGGCTAAGTGATGAGTCAAGAGTGGAACGCCAATCCCGTACCAGCCCCCCGGAGCAGCTCAGCTCCGGAGCGATGCCCAGGAGCACTCCTGCGTCGTCTAGTCCACGCATGATTTCGGACTGTCGCGCGCGAACCACCGCGTCATCGACGCGGGCCTCGTAGTACGAGACATCGTTGCGGTCTCGTACGTCCCATCTCAGTTCACCTGGATCGTTCAACACAGGTGCGCAGCCGACGAGCAGTCCATCAGGTATCTCCGCCAAGCTCAGCTGGGAGAGCAGCGGAAGCCGCACTCGCTCCGCCTCATCCCAGGCGAGCCCTTGAACGCGAAGTACCCCCGGAAAGGCATCACGAAAAGTCGCCGGCTCCTGGTTCGGCCTTCCCGAGTCTTGGCTCCTGGGGATGAGTGCCCCGTCAACTGCGTCGCTGCTGAATCGAGACTCGCGTTGGTACCAGCTGACCATGCCCGCCAGTGAGACGGGCGGGGTGCTCGCGCGATACGGGTTGATCCGCTCGAGGGCGGCGTCGATGCCCCAGAGCAAGCCGAGTGCGTCGGCTGCCTCCATTCCCGAGTCTGCGGCGGCCCGAGCTTCCTCTACGTCAAAAACGCCGGCACAGACTTCATCGCATACCGCACGCCTTCTCTGACGGACAGCCAGGTCAGCACGCCATTCGGCGAGACGAGCGAGAACTGCGCGGTCTCCGCTCAGCTCGTCGTACAAGTCGCAAAAGAAGTCTGCAATATCCGTTGACATCACTTGGCAAATACTTGACAATGCCGCAAGCGGGCCGAACAATAGGCGTGTGAGCACGCTTGCCCAAACCGCCCGGGAAGGTCTTCAATGCTTCGAAGCACTTCGAAGTACCGTCGGGACTGTTTCAGACCCGACGGACGTGGCAATCCTGCTCGATGCGGCAACACGGGAGGTCACAGACAGCCTGCTCGCGCGGGATGCGGCGGCGCTTGTGTGCATGGGTGAGGACCTGCGCGCGATCATTCGTTCGGGCGCCCCCACGTCAGACGCCGTCAGCAAGGGACGCCTCACACAGCTCCTCTCCGGCGTTGTCGCTGGACTGCAGAGACTCCCAAGCCCCGATGAGGCCCAAGCCGTCTCAGCGAATACGCATGCCCATCGCATGCTCAGGTACATCGCGCACAACCGTGAGGTAGCTCACTCAGATTTGCGTAGCGAACTCGGACTAGGACACGACGAAGCCTCGCGCTCCGGACGCGTGTTGGCCGATCGCGGGCTTGTCACCAAAGCAAAGGCTGGTCGTACCGTCTGGTGGTCCATCACGGACCGTGGCACAGAGGTTCTTGGTCGCCTTGAGCCAGACCCGGACCCTCCCCACCCGCTGCGCCGCCACACCAGGGAAGAGGCAACGAACCAACTTGAGCATTGGATCGCGCGTGACGCGCATTCCCTCCAGACGATCAGTCGCAACGCGACCGCAATTCTGCTTGACCAAGGAGGCGCGTCGGAGATCTCCCGACGGATCTTGCTTTGGAAGGACGTCGCGCAGGGTCCGAAGAAAATGAGTGAGCTCGAGTTTCGCTACACGAGGCCAGGCGCGCCGGTGGACCAAAGTCGACGACTCCTGTGGAGCACGCTCAAGGAGCTTTCGCCAGGCGGTGAACTCAAGACGTTTATAAGTGATCGCTGGCCGTTGCCCGCTCCGTCGTATGACGCTTACATCGTCGTGAAGGACGACTCTGGTCCGCGAGGTCTCGTATTTCTCGACGCGCGGATCGCACCCGGTGAGTTCAAGGAAGCGCCCTTCGTTGTTCGAGCGGAACACAAGAAGAAGGCGCTTAGCCTCGTGATTGACCGTGCACGACGCGAACTCGACACGGCCTCCGCGACCGCCTGGAAGCGTTACCCCGATCCGGCAACGCGTATCGCCTTCCTCCTAAGCGTCCACGAACACTTCGCCATACCCGTGTGGCATCTCAATCTCTACTTCGTCGCGCATAGGCCATCGGGTCCTCTTGGGCATCTCGCGCCCTCGTCTGAGGATGACTGGCTTCCCACCATCGAGAACGTACGTCGGCGGTTTGCTCTCGACGCCAGTTGGATCGGCGACAGGATTCGACGCGAGTTCGTCTTCGAACCAACCTCCTACGAGTACGCTCAGGAAACTCTAAGTGGAGTGCGGGTCACCGCGACGCCCGTGGACAACTCGTGAGCAGCGCATGGTCGATCCCAGGGGACCAGAACATGCGTCACCCCGATCGCCTCCCGGTGCGCTGACTCCAGCCCTCGCCGGAGCCAGACGGCTGCCTACTTCCCCGTCGGCCGGTGCATCGCACCCCGCGAATGCCCGGCGCGCCCACGCCCACCGCCGGCGCCACCACGCCCACCCCCACGCTGCACCGGCGGGGTCCGCTTGATCAGCAGCCGCAGCGCCCGGTCCGCGTCGCCCTCTTCGGCGCGCTCGCTGAGTGTGTCGGGATGCACCGTGCGGAACACCGGCCCGCGCTTGCGATCGATGACCGCCACGACGACCTTCGAACTGCTCGGGTGATCGAAGACGATGCCGTCGATCACCGGGCCGTCCGTCGCAACCTTCACCAGGGAACCCACGTCGATCGTCTCCATGCAGCCAGCGTAGTCCGGGAGCACTGCTGCGGGTGGAGAGGATCGGGGCGGAAACGGGGGACATAGTCCCCGCTTGGCGACCCGATGCAGGAACGAGCGCCCCGCGAGCGCTTCCGCGGAAGCGTCACGAACCCGCCAGCCACCCCACGGCCTGCCCCCAGAACCGGTCGTGTGACGGCCACTCCAGGAACCCCGGTGGCGCCCAGTGCGGCGCGCAGTCTGACGCGAACGCC
>JAEMQS010000251.1 GCA_016463765.1 Solirubrobacteraceae bacterium
AGCACGTAGAACTGCTCCTCGACCGACAGCGACCAGTAGTGCTGCAGCGGCGACGGGTCCTCCGCGGCGGCGAAGTAGTCCACCGACGACGACGCCAGCTGGAAGTTCTCGATGTACAGGACGCTCGCCTGGAGCTCGTCGAGAAACTGCGCCCAGCGCGTCATCGGCACGGCGAGGAAGACGACGACCGACGTGACCGCCAGCACCAGCAGCGCCGCGGGCAGCAGCCGCCGGACGCGCCGCGCCCAGAAGCTGCGCAGCGACACGGTGTCCCGCCGGTCGCCCTCGCGCAGCAGCGCCGACGTGATCAGCAGACCGGAGATCGCGAAGAACACGTCGACGCCGACATAGCCGCCCGGAACCGTGCCCGGGGACGCGTGGTAGGCGATGACGAGCACCACCGCGAGCGCGCGCAGGGCCTGGACCTCGCCGCGGTGGCCCGTGGGCGGGGGCGCGAGAGGCTCGTACGTCGGGGCCGGCGGGGCGTCCCCGGTGAGGGGGTTCGGCTCCTTGAGCCGGCGCGGCTGATAGGTCGGTGTGGCCATCGATCAGCCCCACATGTTGGCGAACCGGGCGGCTCGCGCATTCCAGGGGCGCAGATCCGGGCTACGACACCGTCAGCGGACGGCGCACCTCGGCGGTCTCGCCGCCGGCCGTCGGGGTCGCTCTGACGACCACCTCGTAGTCGTCGCCCGCCGTTATCCCGGCCGCCTTCACGCGCAGCGCTGTCAGCCCGGTGACCGCGGTCGGGAAGCGGTGCTCAGCCAGCACGCCGGTGCCGGAGCGCAGCGTCGTGCGCACGACGCACGGCTCGCGCAGCGCCAGCCGCACGCCCAGCCCGGGCGTCCCCAGGCCCGATCGCGTGACGGTTCCCCGCGCGCGGACACGCAGCAGGTCGTCGGCGCCGCCCTCGTACTCGCCCTCGTGCAGCGGGCGCTCAAACGACGGCGGCCGCGTCGGTGCGGGCGGCTGGCGGAACGGCCCGCTGATCTCGTACAGCGCGCCGACGGCGAACGACCGCTGCGAGCCGACGTACATCCGGGTCCCCGACGGGTCGAAGGTCACGCCGACGATCTCCGTCCCGACGTGGATGTTCTTGTCGAAGGTGCAGAACCGCGCGACGTCGCGCTCGGGCGTGATGAGGCAGACGTCGAGGTCGTCGCCGTCCTCGCAGACGTAGAGGTCGCCGCTGCGCGACACGCAGATGTTGTCGACGCCGCGCAGAGGCGCGTCCGGGCCGGTCTCAGCCGCGTCGTAGAGGACCTCCATGCGCTGGGCCTCGCAGTCGTAGGCCCACACGCGGTTGTCGCCCTTCGTGGTGAAGTACGCGACCCCGCCGTCCCACCACGAACCCTCGCCGCCGTCGAACCGCTTGGCCCCCTGGCGGCGCGCCTGCACCCGGGTGGACACCGGGAACGCCGAGCGCTTGACCGGGACCCAGGTCACCGCGCGCGTCGCCTCGTCGACGACCGCGGCCTCGAGCGTCCCCGCCGTCAGGTCCGGGTACGCGG
>JAEMQS010000138.1 GCA_016463765.1 Solirubrobacteraceae bacterium
GGTGACGGCCGAACGCGTCGACGAGCACCGCGAAGTTCATGTGCGTGAGCGCGTGCGAGACCGCGCGGGCATCCATCGGCGGCGTCCGGCCCGCGGCGATGCCGGCCTCGAAGAGCGCCGCGGTGGCGTCGATGCTCCACTCGGTCATCGCGTGCAGGCCGCGCTCGACCTCGGCGTCCGCCGCCGCCGCGTCGTCGACCGCGCGCAGCAGGCCGCCGTTGCGGTGGGCGATGTCGACGACCCGTGCGAGCACCGCGCGCAGATGGCCGGGTTCCTCCGGATCTCCCGCGGCGGTCATCGAGTTGCGGATGTCGTCGAGCAGGAACAGGACGACGCCGGGCAGGCCGGAGAAGTGGCGGTAGAAGACCGTGCGCTTCAGGCCGGTCTCGGCCATCACGTCCTCGACGGTGAGATCGCGGAACGGGCGGTCGGCCAGCAGCCGGGCGGCGGCTTCGACGATCCGGCGCTGCGCGTCTTCGGCGGAAACTCTGGGGGCGCGTGTTGACACGGTGTCACAAGGATGTCACAGTCTTTGCGACACCGCGTCACAAATCTGGAGGCCCGTCATGCAGCCCGTCACCGTCACCACCGTCGTGCAGCGCCCGATCGACGTCGTCTACGACTACCTCGACGTCCTCGGCAACCATGAAGCGTTCACCGATCACTTCATGGTCGACTGGGAACTCGCCGGCCCGCCCCGCGGCGTCGGGGCCAGACTCCGCGCCAACGTCAAGGCGCTCGGACAGACGCAGCCGATCGAGCTCGAGGTCCACGAGGCGCGTGCGCCGGAGCTCATCGTCGAGCGGACGGTGGCGGCGAAGGGCAAGCGCGTGACGCGCGGGACCTACCGCCTGTCGCCCGCCGGCCCGGACGCGACGAACGTGAGCTTCGAAATCGCGTGGGAGCAGGCGCCGTTTGGCGATCGGCTGACCGGACCCGTGATCCGGCCGGTGCTGCGCAAGCTCAACCAGCGGGCGATGGACCGGCTCGCCGCGCAGTTCGCCGCATGAGCACCGTCTACGCGGCGCGTCGCGGGCCTCAAGGCCCGGGGCGCTGCCGTCGACAAGGCCGGACATGCCTTTCACCCGTGCTCTTCTGCTCACCGCGACCTGCGCCGCGCTGCTCACCGCGTGTGGCGGTGATGACGACAGCGACAGCTCCGCCGGGACGACCGCCGCGCCGGCGGCGTCGACGCTGACCGCCGCCGAATACGCCGAGCAGGGCAACAAGCTCTGCGCCGCGTACGAGGTGGACGCGGCCGCCGCCCAGGGCCAGGCCGACCCGGAGGATCCGGCGGCCATCCTCACAGAGAACGCCGAGCTGTTCAGCGCGATGCTCGACGAGCTGGAAGCCCTGCAGCCGCCCGAGGACCTCGCCGCGCAGCATGACGACCTGATCCAGAACGGCCGCGGGATCGCGGACTCGTTCGGCGAGATGGCCGCGGCGACCGAAGCCGGAGACGACGCGGCGTTCCAGGAGGCCAGCGAGAAGATCGAGGCGGCCAACGAGCCGGGGAACGAGCTCGCGACGGAGCTCGGCCTCACGGACTGCGCCAGCGACTGATCAGGGAGACGCGGCGCGGCGCGCGCGGCGGCGGTCGCCCGTCGGCTGACTGAGCCGCCGCAGCCGCGAGAGCGCTGCCGCCCGCCGCTCGTCGGCGGGGTCGAGCAGTTCGACCAGCGCCCGGGTCGCGACGATGTCGTCGCGGCCCGACGGCGTGCCCAGCCACGCGTGCAGCAGCGCCGCGTCGCCGCCACGGAGCACGGATTCGCGCAGCTCGTAGTCCAGCCGCTCGCGCGCCTCGACGATCGCGGGGACCTCCGAGGACGGCAACAGCGGACCCGGGTACCGGGCGAGCGCCTCGCCGAGCGCGCCGTCGGCGACAAGCCGCTCGACGCTCTCCAGGTCCGACGTCGCCGCGCCGCGCAGACGGTACGGGTTGGCCTCCAGGCGGTCGCCGAGCAGGCGCCGCAGCCGGGACAGCTCGGCGCGCACGCTCACGGGCTTGCCGAAGTCGCCGTACAGCTCGATGGCGAGGCGCTCGGCGGACATCCCGGCCGGCTCGAGCATCAGCAGCATGAGGATCTCGCTGCGGCGGGGCGTCAGCTCGATCGGGCCGTGGTCGAGCGACAGCCGCGCACGGTTACGGCCGAGCACGGAGACCGACAGCCGCGCGGTCGCCGGGACCGACGCCGTCGTCGCGGCGTGCACGCCGGTGCGCCAGAGCAGGTACGCGTCCCCGTCGTCGACGAGCTCGGCCCGCGCGGGGCCGTCGGGCAGCGCGATGTCGCCACCGTGCGGCGGGACCTCGAGCCGGCCGACCTGGCCCCAGACGGGCTCCGCGCTGAGCAGCACCCGGCCGGTCGGTGACACCAGGGCGCCGGCCTGGCCGCCGCCCGCGCCCACCGCGCCGCCGTAGCGCTCGCGCAGGCGCTCGTTGCGCTGGGCGGCCTCGCGGGCCAGCCCTGCCTCCAGCATCTGCGCGGCCGCGCCGACGAGCGCCAGCGAATGCGGGTGCGCGGTGGCGAGCTCCCCGGAGAGGTCGATCACGCCGACCGGCTCGCCGGTCTCCGGATCGTGCACCGGCGCCGCGCTGCACGTCCACTCCTCGACGGCCTGCGCGTAGTGCTCGGCGCTGAACACCTGCACGGGGTGGTCGACCGCCAGCGCGGTCCCCATCGCGTTCGTCCCCGCACGGCCCTCGGCCCAGCCGGTGCCGACCGCGAGGTTGATCGACTGCGCCTCGTCGAGCACCGCGGGCTCGCCGTCGATCCACAGGATCGTGCCGTCGGCGTCGCAGACGAGGACGACCTGCTTGGCGTCGCTGTGCACGTCGGCGAGCAGCGCGCGGAGCATGGGCATCCCGCTGGCCAGCGGGTGCGAGCGCCAGCGCTCGCCCGCGGCCTCCGCGGACAGGACGCGCGGCGCGAGTTCGCCCGCGGGTGCCACGCCCGCCTCGCCGCTGCGCGCCCATGATTCGGCGATCACCGAGCGGATGCGCTGCGTCGCAGCCTCGCCGCCGCCCAGCGCTGCGTCGCGGGCGCGTGCGAGCGCGCGGGCGAGCCGACGACGGTCCGTCGTTGCGTCCAGGGCGACCCACGGGTTCTGCTGCACGGCACGGCTCCTCCAGCCGGGTTCTCACAGCGTAGAGAACCACCGCCGCGTTGCAGCGTGGTTGCAACCGCCGCGGACGTACGTTGCGAGCGGAGAGACAACCGCGGCCGCAGACGCCGCGAGAGGAGACCGTGATGGCCACAGAGATTCAGGTCGACGCACACGCCCGTGAGTTCGTCGGACACGACCACCCGATGCTCATCGGCTCGGACTGGGTCGACGCCGCGTCGGGCAAGACCTTCGAGGTGCTCAACCCGGCCACGGGTGAGCTGCTCTGCCGGGTGGCGGAGGGGTCGTCCGAGGACATCGACCGCGCCGTGAAGACCGCGCGCGCCGCCTTCGAGACCGGCCCGTGGAGCCGCATCAAGCCGTCGGAGCGCGGCCGGATGATCCACAAGCTCGGCGACCTCATCCTCGAGCACGGCGACGAGCTCGCCGCGCTGGAGACGCTCGACAACGGCAAGCCCTACGGCGTCGCCCGCGCCGCGGACGTCCCGCTCGCCGCCGACCTCTTCCACTACATGTCGGGCTGGTGCACGAAGCTCAACGGGCAGACGATCCAGCCCAACGTCCCGTACATGCCCGACGCCCAGTGGCACGCGTACACCACGCGCGACCCGATCGGCGTCGTCGGCCAGATCATCCCGTGGAACTTCCCGCTGCTCATGGCCGCGTGGAAGCTCGGCCCGGCGCTGGCCGCCGGCTGCACGATCATCCTCAAGCCCGCCGAGCAGACCCCGCTCAGCGCGCTGCGCCTCGGCGAGCTCATCCTCGAGGCCGGCATCCCGCCGGGTGTCGTGAACATCGTCACCGGCTTCGGCGAGGCGGGTGCGGCGCTGGCCGCGCACGGCGACGTCGACAAGGTCGCGTTCACCGGGTCGACCGAGGTCGGCAAGCTCATCGTCGGCGCCGCCGGCACGAGCAACCTGAAGAAGCTCACGCTGGAGCTCGGCGGCAAGTCGCCGAACGTCGTCTACGCCGACTCCGATCTGGAGACGACGATCCCCGGCGCGGCGATGTCGATCTTCTTCAACCACGGCCAGTGCTGCGCGGCCGGCTCGCGGCTGTTCGTCGAGCACGACGTCTACGACGAGGTGCTCCAAGGCATCAGCGACATCGCGAAGGGCATGAAGGTCGGCTCGGGCTTCGAGGCGGACACGGACATGGGCCCGCTCGTCAGCCAGGAGCAGCTCGACCGGGTGACCGGCTTCCTCGACGCGGGCGCCGCCGAGGGCGCGTGCGCGGTCGCGGGCGGCAAGCGCGTCGGCGAGCAGGGCTACTTCATGGCCCCGACCGTGCTGACCGAGACGACCCCGGACATGAAGGTCGAGGCCGAGGAGATCTTCGGCCCGGTCGTCGTGGCCAAGCCGTTCAAGGACGCATCGGAGATCGCCCCGATCGCCAACGAGACGTCCTTCGGCCTGGCGGCCGGCGTGTGGACGCGCGACATCTCCAAGGCGCACGCCACGGCCCGCGCGATCCGCGCCGGCACGGTGTGGGTCAACTGTTACAACGTCTTCGACGCGGCGCTGCCGTTCGGGGGCTACAAGGAGTCCGGCTGGGGCCGCGAGATGGGCGGGGAGGCCCTGAACAACTACCTCGAGACGAAGTGCGTGGTCACGCAGCTCTGAGCTGCTGCGTCCTCGGTGGGCCGCGTGCGCACGACCTACGTGCGTGCGGCCCACCCGGGCGGTCACGGCCAACGCGCGGGGAGCGTCGCTAGTCGGTGACCTTCGGGCGTCGGGCGAAGCGGCCATCGAGTCGGGTGGCCGCGGCCCGCGTTCTCATCGCAAGGGTCACGGCGCCGATCCGGTCCTCGAACTCGAGCGCGGCGGCGAAGTGTGCCCCGGCCTGCTCCCGGTCGTCCAGCGTGTCGGCCAAGAGGCCGAGGGTGAAGGCCGCACTCGCCGGGATCAGCGACGTGAGAAAGACGAGGAGCTGCCCGTCGTAGGGGAGCAGGGCGTCGTAGAGGCGCTTGGCGGCGATCCGGTCGCCGGCGGCATGCGCGCATTCGGCGAGACCCCAGAGGCGAGCGGAGCGGGCCCAGTTGGCCGGCGGCAGGTGGCCGCGTTCCCGCCACGCGTCGAGGACGGCACGCACCGTGGCGAGGTCGCCCTGGGCCGCTGCGACGGCGCCGACGAGATGTGACGCGTCGAACGCGGGGCTCGCGTCCAGCAGGTCGGCGATCGGACGTGCCTGGTCGGCCTGGCCCGCGGCGAGGAGCCGCCCGACCTCCAGGAAGCCGCAGGCGAGCTGGATCGCGACGTCGTCGGGGCGCACGGCGAGTGCCTGCTGGTTCGCGGATCCGGCCTCGTCGTGTCGTCCCCGGGCCACGGCCTCCATCGCCAGCAGCCAGTGCGCCTGCGCCGTCCCGAGGAGATCACGGGTGCGCTGCGCCGTGCGGAGCATCTCCTCCGCGCTCTCGCGCACCTCGTCGAGCCGCCCCAGGCGGGCGAGTGCGACCCCGCGCTGGGCGGCTCCTCCGCCGTTGCGCGTGAGGCCCAGGCGCAGCGCTCGCCGGCTGGCGTCCAGCTGCGCTTCGGCGTCGGGATCGGCGGCGAGCACCCACGCGCGGCCCCACCAGAGTTCCGCCTCGTCCGGGACCTGGCTGCGCTGCATCTGCTCGAGCGCGTGGTCGGCGAGCTCCATGGGCGAGCTGTGCGCCAGCTGCGGGCTGATGGTCTCGAGCGGAAGCTCCAGGGCCCACATCTGGGCCGTCAGGCTCAGCTGCCACGCACGCAGGCCGGCGGCGTCGAGGTCCTGCCAGGTCCCGAGACTCGAGATGCAGCGACGACCGCGGAAGTCCAGCGTGTCGACGTCGACGAGCAGCGTGCTCGCGAACGCCGCTGCGGCCTCCGGGTCGGGT
>JAEMQS010000252.1 GCA_016463765.1 Solirubrobacteraceae bacterium
CGCCGACGGCGCAGGCCGCGATCAAGCAGATGCTCGGCGCGACGTTCGGCGAGGATCTCGAAGGCGCATTCGAGGCGGAGGCCGTCGCCCAGGGCGTACAGGCGGAGGGCGCCGAGATGGTCGAGGGCATCATGGCGTTCCTCCAGAAGCGCACGCCGCGCTTCGAGTAGCGCGGCGTACCTATTTGACATCCGCTGTTGTCACCTGGGAGGGTCATCTGACCACGCTGGTTGTCAGCAACGGAGGAGATGGGTCATGCAGGGTGACGAGCACGGGGCCGCGATCTCGCGGCGCGGGTTCCTTCGGGGTGCCGCCGCCGCGGGCGCGGCCGGGGCGCTGGGCGTCCAGGCCGCCGGCGCGCGCGGCGCCACGCCACGCAGCGCCGCGGGACGCCGGGTCGCGGTCCTCGGCGGAGGGATGGGCGGCCTGGCCGCGGCCCACGAGCTCGCCGAGCGCGGGTTCTCCGTCACGGTCTTCGAGCGCAAGGCGCTCGGCGGCAAGGCCCGCAGCATGCCCGTCCCGGGCACCGGCACGGGCGGACGGCTCCCGCTCCCCGGCGAGCACGGGTTCCGTTTCTTCCCCGGCTTCTACCGGAACATCCCGGACACGATGCGGCGCATCCCGGTCGCCGGGAACCCGCGCGGCGTGCTCGACAACCTCGTCGGCGCCCGGGAGGCGTCGTTCGCCCGCGCCGACGGCCCGGACATGGAGCTCCCGGTCACGCTGCCCCGGCCACAGGACTGGTCGGCCGCGCGCGTCACCTCGTCGCTGCGCGCGTTCCTGACCTCGACCCGCGGGATCAAGCCGCACGAGGCCGAGTACTTCCTGCGCAAGCTCATCGTGTTCTTCTCCAGCTGCGACGAGCGCCGGTACGGCCAGTGGGAGTACACGAGCTGGTGGGACATGGTCGGCGCCGAGCGCTTCGGCGAGACCTACCGCCACATCCTCACCGACTCGCTGACGCGCAACCTCGTCGCCGCGAAGGCGCACGTCGCCAGCGCGCTGACGATCGGCTCGATGGGCCAGGCGTTCGTCTATGCGCTCTTCGGCATCGGGACGAGCGGCCACGCCGACCGGCTCCTCAACGCGCCGACCAACGAAGCGTGGATCGACCCGTGGGTTGCCCAGCTGCGGAGCCTCGGTGTGACGTTCGAGATGGGTCAGGAGGTCACCGGGCTCGACCTCGAACAGGGCCAGATCGCGCGCGCCCGCGTGCGAGACGATGCCGGAACGACGCGCGAGGTCGACGCGGACTGGTTCGTCCTCGCCGTCCCCGTCGAACGGGCGGCGCCGCTGCTCGGCGGCGACATCGCGAAGGCCGACCCGCGGCTCGGGCGCTTGAACGAGCTCGTCACCGACTGGATGACGGGCGTGCAGTTCTACCTCGACCGCAGGGTTCCGCTCGTGCACGGCCACCTGAGCTACATCGACTCGCCATGGGCGCTGACGTCGATCAGCCAGGCGCAGTTCTGGAAGCCCGGGTTCGAGCGCCGCTACGGCGACG
>JAEMQS010000139.1 GCA_016463765.1 Solirubrobacteraceae bacterium
CGCTGCCCGGCACACCGGCCCAGCCGGTCGGGTCGCTGCACGTCCTGCACCAGACGTGGCGCGAGCTCGAGGACGTGTTCCTCGGCCTCGGCTTCACGGTCATGGACGGCCCTGAGGTCGAGACGGTCCACTACAACTTCGACGCGCTGAACACCGCGCCGGCGCACCCGTCGCGGGCGTGGACGGACACGTTCTACGTCGCCGACCACGTCGTGCTGCGCACGCACACCTCGCCGATGCAGGTCCGGGCGATGGAGGCGCACCCGCCGCCGCTGTACGTCGTCATCCCGGGCCGGGTCTACCGGCGCGACCACGACGCGACGCACCTGCCGCAGTTCCACCAGGTCGAGGGTCTCGCCGTCGACGAGGACATCACGCTCGCCGACCTGAAGGGCACGCTGCTGAGCTTCGCGCGGACCGTGTTCGGTGATGAGCGGCAGATCCGGCTGCGCCCGCACTTCTTCCCGTTCACCGAGCCGAGCGTCGAGATCGACGTGTCCTGCTCGAACTGCAAGGGCGGGTCCCTGAAGGACGGGTCGCGGTGCCCGGTGTGCAAGGGCACGACCTGGCTCGAGATCCTGGGCGCCGGCATGGTCGACCCCAACGTGCTGCGGGCCGTCGGCGCCGACGCGTACGACCCCGACCAGGTGCAGGGCTTCGCCTTCGGCATGGGCATCGAGCGGATCGCGATGCTCAAGCACGGCATCCCGGACCTGCGGCTCTACATCGAGAACGACGTGCGCTTCCTGGAGCAGTTCGGATGAGACTTCCCCTGGCCTGGCTCTCGGAATATGTGCACCCGGGCGGCGACCCGTGGGAGCTCGCCGACGCGCTGAGCGCGACCGGCACGGAGGTCGCGGGCGTCGACCGGTTCGGCATCAAGGCCGAGGGCTTCGAGCATCTCGTGGTCGGCAAGGTGCTCACCGCCGAGCAGCATCCCGACGCCGACCGGCTGAAGGTCTGCACCGTCGACGTGGGCGAGGCCGAGCCCGCGCAGATCGTGTGCGGCGCGCCGAACGTCGCGGCCGGCCAGACGGTCGCCGTGGCCCGGCCCGGCACCGTCATGCCCGACGGCATGAAGCTGAAGAAGGCCAAGCTGCGCGGCGTCGAGTCGCAGGGGATGATCGTCTCCGAGCGCGAGCTCGGGCTGGGCGACGATCACAGCGGGATCATGGTCCTGCCCGATGACGCCGCGAAGCCGGGGACGTTCCTCGCCGAGCTGTTCGAGATCTCGACCGACGTGCTCGAGCTCGAGCTCACCCCGAACCGGCCTGACTGCCTGGGCATCTACGGGATGGCGCGCGAGGTCCACGCGTCGAACGGGTCGCCCCTGACGCCGCCGCCGTGGGCCGGCGTGGAGCTCCCGCCGGTCGGCGAGCTCGACGGCATCACCATCGACGTCCAGGTCCCCGAGCTGTGCCCGCGCTTCACCGCGCTGGTCTATGACGACGTGACGATCGGTCCGTCGCCGCACTGGCTGAAGGCGCGCCTCGCCGCGTGCGGACAGCGGTCCATTAACAACGTCGTCGACATCACGAACTACGTGATGCTGCTGACCGGCCAGCCGCTGCACGCGTTCGATCTCGACCGGGTCGCGGGCGGCACGCTCGTGGTGCGGACCGCACAGCCGGGCGAAAAGATCACGACCCTTGACGACGAGGTCCGCACGCTCGACGAGCAGATGGTCGTCATCGACGACGCCGACGGGCCCACCTCCATCGCCGGCGTGATGGGCGGCGCGCGCAGCGAGGTGGCCGACACCACCACGCGCGTCCTCATGGAGGTCGCGACGTGGATCGGCCCGAACATCAACCGCACGTCGTGGAAGCTCGCGCTGCGGACCGAGGCGTCCGGCCGGTTCGAGAAGGGACTCGCGCCCGAGCAGACGCTCGAGGCGCAGGCCGTGGCGCACCAGCTCATGGTCGAGCTGACGGGTGCGACGGTGCGGCCGGCGCTCATCGACATCGGCGGACCGGGTCCGGAGCCCGCCGTCATCCGGCTGCGCAGCGCGCGGGTCGAAGGGCTGCTCGGCACCACGATCTCGCCCCAGCGTCAGGAGGCGATCCTGCGCTCGCTGGAGTTCGGCGTGACGCCCGCCGAGGACGGGCTCGACGTCACCGTGCCCGCGTTCCGGCGGCTCGACGTCACGCGGGAGGCCGACCTCGTGGAGGAGGTCGCCCGGATCGACGGCGTCGACAACCTGCCCGCCACGCTGCCCGCCCGGCGGGGCGCCGCCGGACGGCTCTCGCCCGCTCAGCGGCTGCGGCGGCGTGCCGAGGACACGCTCGTGGGTCGCGGCCTGCGCGGCATCATGGGGTGGAGCTTCACCAACGCCGGCGTTTTCGACCGGCTGAACCTGCCCGAAGGTGACCCGCGCCGCCGGGCCATCGCCCTGGCGAACCCGATGAGCGAGGACCACGCGCTGCTGCGCACGAACCTCGTCGCGTCCCTGCTGGACGTCGCCGCGCACAACGTCGCGCGCGGCGCGGCCGACCTGCGGCTGTTCGAGCGGGGCGCCATCTACTACGCCGACGCGGACGACCCGCTGGCCGACGAGCACGACCACCTCGCGATCCTGCTCACGGGGCGGATCGCCCCACCGACGTGGGGCGACGGCACGCCGCCGGCCGCGGACGTCTTCGCGGCGAAGGGCATCCTCGAGGCGCTCGCCACCCGGCTGCGCGTCGACCTGTCCGTCCGGCACGCCGAGCAGCCGTTCCTGCACCCGGGCCGCTGCGGCGAGATCGTGCTCGACGGCGGCGACGTCGTCGGCTGGCTGGGGGAGATCCACCCGCGCGTCGCGCAGGCGTGGAACATCGAGCAGACCGTCGCGGCGTTCGAGCTCGACCTCGGCGCGGTGCTCGCCGTCGCGGTGGACCGCGCGCTGGTCGAGGACTACGAGGACGTCACGAGCTTCCCGGCGCTGCGGCAGGACCTCGCCGTCGTCGTCGACAGCGCCGTGCCGGCTGCCGACGTGGTGGCCGCCGCCCGGAAGGCCGGCGGCGCGCTGCTGGCCGACGCGGGCGTGTTCGACGTCTACGAGGGCGAGCAGGTCGGGGAGGGCAAGCGCTCGCTGGCGCTGCACCTCGAGTTCCGTGCGCCTGATCGCACGCTGACCGACGAGGACGCCGACGGTGCGCGGGCGAAGATCGTCGCCGCGCTGACCGAGCAGCTGGGGGCGGTGCAGCGTGGCTGACTCCGTCCTGGTCGCCGGCGCGTCCGGGTATGCGGGCGCGCTCGCCGCCCGGCTCATCGACCGCCATCCGCACTTCGAGCTGGCCGCAGTGACGTCGCGCAGCGACGTCGGCACGCGGCTGGACGAGCTGTACCCGCACCACCGGGTGAGCAAGGTGCTCGAGGAGCTCGACCTCGGCGTCCACGCCGATGTCGATGCCGCGATCGTCGCCTACCCGCACGGCGCCGCCGCGCCGCTGGTCGCCGCCCTGCGCGAGCGCGGGGTGAAGGTCGTCGACCTCTCCGCGGACTTCCGCCTGCACGACGTCGGGGTCTACGAGCAGTGGTACGTCCCGCACGCGCATCCCGAGCTCATCAACACCGCGCGGTACGGCCTGCCCGAGCTGCACCGCGAGTCGCTGCACGGCGCCGACCTCGTCGCCGGCCCGGGCTGCTTTCCGACCGCCGCGCTGCTGGCGCTGGCGCCGCTCGCGCGGGCCGGGGTGATCGCCGACGCCGTCATCGACGCGAAGACCGGCGTGTCCGGCGCGGGGCGGGCGGCGACGGCGAAGACGCACTTCGTGTCGGTCGACGAGAACGTCGCCGCGTACGGCGTCGGCCACCACCGGCACATGCCCGAGATCGACCAGGAGCTGGCACGGCTGGGCGCGGAGATCACACCGGTCTTCACGCCGCACCTGCTGCCGCTCGACCAGGGCGAGCTGGTCTCCTGCTACGTCACGACTGACCGCGCGATCGACCAGGACGCACTGGCCGAGCTGTACGCCGACGCGTACGCCGACGAGCCGTTCATCGAGCTGGTCGACCGGCCGCCCGGGGTCCGCGACGTGCGCGAGACGAACCTCTGCCGCATCCAGGTGCACGCCGACGAGCGCACGGGCAAGGCGTTCGTGTTCGCGGCGATCGACAACCTGTGGAAGGGCACGGCGTCGCAGGCGGTGCAGAGCCTGAACCTCATGGTGGGCAGGCCCGAAACGGAAGGGCTGGAACCATGAAGGCACGGCCCGAGTCCTATCGCTGGGTGCCCGAGCACGCCCACGTCACCCCGGCCGCCGACGGCGCGCTGCCCGCGGGTTTTCGCTGCGCCGGCGTCTCCGGGGGCATCAAGCCCAACGGCGACAAGGACGTCGCGATCCTCGTCTCCGACGCCGCCGACACCGTCAGCGCGGCGCGGTTCACGCGGTCGTCGGTCATCGCCGCGCCCGTGCAGGTCACCCAGCAGCGCACGCGCCTCGACGGCCTGCGCGCCGTCGTCGCCAACTCCGGCAACGCGAACGCCGCGACCGGCAACCGCGGGCTCGACGAGGCCGCCCGGATGCAGGGCGCCGCGTCGATGGTCGGCGGGGTGCCGACCGACGCCGTGGCGGTCGCGTCCACCGGCGTCATCGGGGTCCAGCTCGACGGCAACAAGGTCGTCCAGGCGCTCGTGGGCGCCCGCGCCGAGATGCGCGCCGACGGGGTCGACGACTTCACCGACGCCATCAGCACGACCGACGCCTTCCGCAAGACCATCGCGTTCGACGTCGAGCTGTCCGGCGGGACCGTCCGCCTGACCGCGCAGGCCAAGGGCGCCGGGATGATCCAGCCCGGCTTCGCGACGATGCTCTGCTTCGCGCAGACCGACGCGATCCTGAGCGCCGAGACCGCCGACCTCCTGCTGGGCGTCTGCGTGAAGCGGTCGTTCGAGCGCATCAGCGTCGACGGTCAGCTCTCGACGAACGACACGGCGATCCTCATGGCGTCGGGCACCTCCGGGATCGAGGTCGCGCCGCAGAGCGAGGACGAGCTGCGGTTCGGCGAGGCGCTCGACGCCGCGCTGCGGACGCTTGCGCTCGACATGGCCGCCGACGGTGAGGGCGCCGAGCGCCTCGGCCGCGTCGTCGTGCGCTGCGACGACCCCGAGGAGGCCGAGATCGTCGCCCGCGCTGTGGCGAACTCCCCGCTCGTGAAGACCGCGCTCTTCGGCCAGGACCCGAACTGGGGCCGGATCGCCCAGGCGGTCGGCGCAGCCCTGCCCGGCCGCGCGCCGCTGGACTTCGACATCGCGATCGAAGGCGTTCCCGTCGCCAAGGGCGGTCAGGCCACGCGGTTCGACGAGGAGGCGCTCATCGAGGCCGTCGGCGGCAACCAGGTCGAGTACCTCATCGAGCTCGGTGAGGAACGCACCGCCGAGACCGAGGTCTTCTTCAGCGACTTCGGCTACGAGTACGTGCGGATCAACGCGGAGTACACGACATGAGAGACGTCGCCACCCTCCTCGAGGCGCTGCCCTACATCCGGGAGTTCCACGGCCAGACCGTCGTCATCAAGTACGGCGGCGCGGCGATGGAGGACCCCGAGTTGCGCGAGGACTTCGCGCGCGACGTCGTCCTCCTGAAGTACGTCGGCATGAACCCGATCGTCGTGCACGGCGGCGGACCGGACATCACCCGGTACATGGAGAAGCTCAACCTGCCGGTGGAGTTCGTCGGCGGCCTGCGGGTGTCCGACAAGGAGACCGTCGAGATCGCGAAGATGGTCCTCGTCGGCAAGGTCAACAAGGACATCGTCCTGCGGCTCAACCGCCACGGCCAGGCCGCGGTCGGGCTGTCCGGCGACGACGGGCGGCTGTTCCGCGCGTCGCGTCAGTCCGGGCCCGAAGGCCAGGACATCGGCTTCGTGGGGCAGATCGACCGGGTGGACGTCGATGTGCTCGAGCACATCGCCCAGGACTACATCCCGGTGATCGCGTCGGTGGGCGCGG
>JAEMQS010000053.1 GCA_016463765.1 Solirubrobacteraceae bacterium
ATGAAGGTCAAGGGCCGCACCTGGGTCAACAGCGACGGCAAGCGCAACATGCCGTCGGGCGAGGTCTTCACCGGGCCGCTGGAGTCCAGCGCCAACGGCGTGATCACGTTCGACATCCCGTCGTCCCCCGCGGGTGTGCACGTGAGCGGTGTGCGGCTCGTCTTCCGCGACGGCGAGGTCGTCGAGTCCTACGCCGAGGAGGGCGAGGACTACCTGCGCCACGCGCTTGCGGTCGACGACGGCGCCAGGCGCCTCGGCGAGCTGGGCATCGGCACGAACTTCGGCATCGACCGCCCGACCGGCACCATCCTCTTCGACGAGAAGATCGGCGGCACGGTGCACCTCGCGCTCGGCCGCTCGTATCCGGAGACGGGCGGAAAGAACCGCAGCTCACTGCACTGGGACCTCATCTGCGACCTGCGCAACGGCGGGCGCCTGTTCGCCGACGGCGACCTCGTGCAGCAGCACGGGCGGTTCATCGGACTCGACTGACCGCGCTGCGGTGTCCGCCACCATTCAGCTTCTGGGCGCACCGGCGATCCTGCGCGACGGGCAGAAGACGGCCGGCCCGAAGGGGCGGAAGGCGTGGGCCCTGCTGGCATACCTCCTCCTCGCCGAGCGGCCGGCGGGCCGGCGCGCCATGGCCGAGTTCCTGTTCGCGGACGCCGCGGACCCGCTCGGAGCGCTGCGGTGGAACCTCGCCCAGCTCCGGCGGGCGCTCGACGGCGTGGCAACGATCGAAGGAGACCCGGTGAGGGTCACGCTCGCGCCCGACGTGACCGTCGACGCGCACTCGCCGGCGGCGGGCGGCGACCTGCTGGAGGGCATCGAGCTGGACACCAGTCCAGCGTTTGCGTCGTGGCTCGTTGTCGCGCGCGGGCGCTACGCGGGGCAGGCGGCCGCCGCGCTGCACGATGGCGCGCTCCACGCCTTGACCAGCGGCGACGCCGACCGCGCGGCCGACCTGGCCGCGCAGCTCGTCGCGCTCGACCCGTTCGACGAACAGCACCACGAGCTCCTCGTCCGGGCGCTCGTCGCGCGCGGCGACCGCACCGGGGCCGTCGAGCAGGTGGAGGCGTGCCGTCGCCTGTTCCGCCGCGAGCTGGACTGCGAGCCGTCCGCGGCACTGCGCCAGGCGGCGAGCGAGACGGCGGGGACCGACGCCGCGCCGGTGACGGGGCGCCACACGGTCGCGCTCGCCCGTCTGGAGGCAGGCGAGGCCGCCCTTGCCGCGGGGGCGGCGGAGCATGGGGTCAACCTCCTGCGACAGGCGTGCCGCGAGGCCGACGCGTGCGGGGACGACGCGCTGCATGGCCGTGCGCTGCTCCACCTGGGCGGCGCGCTCGTCGAAGCCGTCCGGGGCCGCGACGAGGAGGGCGCGCTGTGCCTGCACCAGGCGCTGGCGCTTGCGGAGTCCGCGGGCGACCGGGAGACGATCGTCGGGGCGCTGCGCGAACTGGCCTACACAGACCTGCAGGCGGGCCGCAGGACATCGGTCGAGCAGCGCCTCATGCGCGCCGGTCACCTGGCGACCAGTGACCGCGAGCGCGCCTCGATCCTCGCCGTGCAGGGACAGAATCGCTCGGACATGGGCGATTACCCCGGCGCGCTGTCATCGCTGACGCAGTCGATCGAGCAGGCCGAGCGCGCCGGCGAGCCGCGGCGCGTCGCCTTCTCCATGTCGCTGGTCGGGCGGATCCATCTCCTGCGCGGAGACGACGCCGACGCCATCACGATGCTTGACCGCTCCTTGGAGATCACCGAGGCCGAGCGCTGGCTCGCCTTCCTGCCGTGGCCGGAGGCGCTGCGGGCCGAGGCTGACCTCCGGCAGGGGGAAACCGCGCGCGCCGCCGACCGGCTGCATCGCGCGTTCGCCCTCGCCTGTGACCTTCAGGACCCATGCTGGGAGGGCATGGCGGCGCGCGGCCTCAGCCTGCTCGACCGCGCGGAGGGCGAGCCAGGCCGCTCATGGATCGACGAGGCGCGCGTCCGGTGTGGCCGGCTGACGGATCGCTACGTCTGGGTGCAGGGGCACGTGCTGGACGCCGCGATCTCGGTGGAACTCGACGCGGGCGACCACGAGAGCGCGGCGACACACATCCGTTCGCTCCGCGCCCTCGCCGCCCGCACCGAGATGCGTGAACTCGTCGTGCGCAGCCTCGTCCACGCCGCGCACCTGGGCGATCGCGGCGCCGTCACCTCGGCGCGCGTGCTGGCCGCCGAGATCGAGAACCCGGTGCTCGGCGCGCTCGTCGAAGCGCACGCGTAGCGCCATTCGCCGCCGTCACACGGCTCCTCACACGGCACGGCCCGACGATCGGGACTCCCGATTGAAAGGAGTGCTCCCATGAGCACCATCTCCGCCCTCGAGGCACTGAAGGACACGCACCGCAAGACCTGGGCGTCCGGCGACTACCCGTCCATTGCGGAACTCGTCACGGACGTCGGAGCGTCCGTTGCCCGCGAGGCCGGCGTGCGCGCCGGCAGCGAGGTCCTCGATGTCGCGGCCGGGACCGGCAACGCCGCGATCCCCGCGGCCCTCGCCGGCGCGCAGGTCATCGCGTCCGACCTCACCCCCGAGCTGTTCGTCGCCGGTCGCCGCCGCGCCGCAGAGGCTGGCGTCGCCATCGAGTGGATCACCGCCGACGCGGAGGACCTCCCGTTCGAGGACGCGCGCTTCGACACCGTGCTCTCGAGCCTCGGCGTGCAGTTCGCGCCGCGCCACGAGGTCGTGGCCGACGAGCTCGTGCGCGTGTGTCGTCCCGGTGGGACGATCGTGTTGGGCAACTGGGCGGCGGACGGCTACATCGGCCGGTTCTGGTCGACCATGGGCCCGTATCTTCCGGCGCCGCCGACGTTCGCGTCGCCGCCGCCCGGATGGGGCCGCGTCGAGCACGTCGAGGCGCTGTTCGCCGACCACCCCGTCGAGCTGACGTTCACGCGTGAGGCCGTGCGGTTCGAGGACGCCTCCGCGGAGGCGTTCCTCGACATGTTCGCCGACCGCTACGGCCCGCTGCTGCAGGCGCGCGCGAAGCTGTCGCAGGACGGCCGCTGGAACGCGCTGCGCGACGACCTCATCGCGCTGGGCACCGAGATGAACATCGCGACCGACGGGACGTTCGCCGTCGGCAGCGACTACCTCGTCATCGTCGCGCACAAGGCCGCCTGATGCGACGCACAGCCCTCATCACCGCGGCCCTGGCCGCGGCGCTGGCCCCTGCGGCCAGCGCGGTCGCCGACCCCGGCGACCCCATCACCACCTGGGTGCCCGACGGGCAGGTCCGTGCCGTCGCGCTCCAGGGCTCCACCGCCTACCTCGGCGGGGACTTCACCTCGATCGCGCCGTTCACCGGCGGCTCGGTCTCGCTCAGCCGGACGTCGGACCAGCCCCGCCCGGGCTGGCCGGACGTGGCCGGGACCGTCCGCGCGGCCGAACCCGACGGGGCCGGCGGCTGGTACCTCGGCGGGGCTTTCACCGCCGTCGGCGGCGTGCCGCGAGAGAACCTCGCGCACGTGCGGGCCGACGGCACGGTCGATCCCACCTGGGCACCGACGGCGAACTCGACGGTGTCCACGATCGTCCGGCATGCGGGCCATGTCTACGTCGGTGGCGGGTTCTCGCGGATCAGCGAGATCACGCACCAGGCGATCGCCCAGCTCGACGCGACGACGGGCGCGCCGACGGCGCTCCCGCTGAACATCAACACGGGTCATGTGTACAGCCTCGCGATCGGCGGGACCGCGCAGGACCCGGTGCTCTACGCGGGCGGCAACTTCGCCCACGTCAACGGTCAGGTGCGGCTCAACGCCGCGGCGTGGTCCCTGCCCAGCGGGCAGGTGACCGCGTGGAACCCCGGCGTGGGCGGCACGGTGTTCGCCCTCGCGACCGGACACGGCCGCGTGTATCTCGGCGGGACGTACAACCTGATCAATGGGTCGAAGCCCAACCTGGCGCTCTCGGCCGTCGACCCCGTGACGGGCACGCTGGTCACGACCTGGCGCCCGAACTTCGTGGGCGGCGCCAACGTGTACACGCTCGACGTCCAGGGCGACGTCGTGTACGCGGGCGGCGCGTTCTCGGAGGCCAACGGGAACTTCCCGACCCAGGCCCTGCGCTCCGGCGCCGCGGCCTTCTCGCAGGACAGCGCGGTGCTCACCGCGTGGAACCCCGACCTCGACGGCCCGGTCGACGTCCTCGACGCCGCGGGTGCCGCCGTGTACGTCGGCGGGCGCTTCACCGAAGTGCGGGACACCGCGCGCCCGAACGCGGCCGCAGTGGACGCCACGACAGGCGTGCCGCTCGGCTGGAACCCCAAGCCGCGTGGCGGCGTCAAGGCCATCGTGGTCGAAGGCGACGAGATCCTGCTCGGCGGCGCGTTCGAGACGGCGGGCGGCGTGGACCGCGTCCACCTCGGTGCCATCGACCTGGCCACCGGCCGGCCGACGGCATTCCGGGCGGACACCGACAGCGGGGTGTACGCCCTGGCCGCGGGGACGGACAGCATCTGGGTGGGTGGCCTGTTCACGAAGGTGCGCGGCACCACCCGCCTACGGCTCGCCGCGGTCGACCCCGGCACCGGCGCGCTGCGGCCGTTCTCCCAGGAGATCGACGGCGCGGTCCAGGCGCTCGCCGTGTCGGGCCGGACGGTCTACGCCGGTGGCGGCTTCACCGCCGTCGGCACGACACCCCGCGGGCGCGTGGCGGCGTTCGACGCCGCGCCCGGAGCGACCGGCCTGCTGCTCCCGTTCGCCCCGAACGCGAACGAGCCGGTCACGTCGCTTGCGCTCGGCCATGGGCGGGTGTATCTCGGCGGCTCGTTCACGACCCTGGCCGGCGGGACTATGCCGCGCCGGGGCCTGGCGGCGGTCGATCCCACCACCGGGACGCCGACCGCCTTCGATGCGCGGCTCAACGAGGCGGTCGACGACGTGAAGGTCCATGGCGGGACGGTCATCGCGGCAGGCCGGTTCGACGCCGTGGGCGCGACCCCACGGATGGGCCTCGCGGTCCTCGACGCCGCCACCGCCGCCCCGACGGCGTTCAACGCGCGGCTCAACTCGTCGGCGGCCTCCGTGGCTGTCGGGGACGGCCAGGTCATAGCGGGCGGGTACTTCTCGCGTAGTGGCGAGGAGCGCCGGCGGTCGCTCGGAGCGTTCGACCTCACGTCGGGTCTCGTGCGCCCGTGGGCGCTGAAGACCGTCAGCCTGGCGGACCACCCGTTCGAGTCGCTCGCCGCCCGCGACGGCGAGTGGCTCGTCGCGGGCGGCGGCTTCCTCCTCCCCGAGGGCGCCGTGCGGACCGCGCGGTTCGCCGCGTTCCGGCTGCCGCCGGTGGCGGATGCCGTCGCGCAGGACGGGTCCGGGGGAGCGAGTGGCTCCGGTGGAGTGAACTCTGGCCGTGGCCCGGAGCAGTCCCGGGACCGCACCGCGCCGCGGATCACCCGCCTGATCGCCTCCCCCACGCGGTTCCGTGTCGGGGCGCTGCCGAAGCGCGGCACGCGGCTGTCGCTCACGCTGAGTGAACCGGCCCGCGTGACGTTCGAGGTGCTCGCCGCCACGAAGGGCCGCAAGGCCGGCAAGCGATGCGTGCGGGCCAGCCGGGCGAACCGGCGAGCCCGGCCGTGCCAGCTGCTGCGCCAGCGCATCCGGTTCACGCGGCAGCTCCCGGGGGGCGCGTCACGTCTGGCCTTCACGGGCAGGGCAGGAACGAAGGCCGTCGGCGTCGGTGCGCACGTCCTGCGCGCGACGCCCACGGACGCCGCGGGCAACGCGGGTCCGGCGCGGACTCTGCGCATCCACGTGACGCGCTGAAGCACACCACTGCGGCTCCCCTCCTCATTCGGCGGGGGGCCGCGGTGCTGGTCCTAGATCAAGCCGTCACGCAACGCGCCGCGGGCACCGACGAACGGCGTCATCTCCAACCCCGCGCCCTGCAGCGCCTCATCGGGCCCCTTGACGCCCGCAAGGTCCCCGACGCCCACATCGATGCTCGGCGTGACCTCACGCTTGCGTGCGCCCTCGGCGAGACGCGCGGCCGTGGCCTGCAACACGACATCGACCTCGTGGCGGCCCTCACGGCCCGTGAGCACCATCGCAAGCTCGTCGTCGGCGATGCGTCCGACGATGTCCATCGGGCGCGCCGCGGACTGCAGCGCCACCGCCGTGTCACGCAGGACGAGGTCGCCCACGGCGCGGCCGAAGCGCTCGACCACCGAGCCGAGATCGACGATCCGCACGCGCAGGAGGAAGCGGTGCGTCCCGGCAGGAGCCGGCCGGTCGAGCGTGGCCACCAACCCCTCCCGGAACCCCGGCTCGTTCAGGGTCTTCGTGACGGGATCGGTCTGCGCGAGGCGGCGCAGGTAGCGCGCGACGTCGACCGCGGGCAGGTCCGCGGTCTCCTCGGCCACGCTGCGGCTGAGCAGCTCGGCGAGCCCGTGCAGCATCGCGAGATCGCGCCGGTCGAACGCGTTGCGCTGCGCCGACGCGACACTGATCGCCCCGAAGCGGGTGCCGTCCGCCAGCTCGAGCGGCACCGCCATGAGCGAGCCGAAGTCCGGATGCTGCGTGATGGCCAGCGCGCCGTAGACGGGATCGCTGCTCACGTCCGGGCACAGCCGGGGACCCTCGCCTCGGGCCATCCAGTACTCGGGGATCTCGGCGATCGGGAACAGCATCCCGGGCTGGATGACGGTCGCGGCGGGTCCGCCCACCGCGACCATGCCCGAGCGCCCGGCGGCGAAGTCGAGGTGCGTGACGAAGTACGACTCGCCGGCGAGCTCCCCGCCGAGGAAGCGCAGCACCGCATGGACCGCGGCATGGAAGTCGCCCTCCGCGCGGCGCGGGAGCGCGAAGGTGTGGATGACCTCGGGAGCGTCACCGCGCTGCTCCGCGATCAGCACGTCGTAGGGCCCGGGCGGGACGGTCTCGGGTGCCCCTGGGGCGGCGATGAGGTAGCCCTGCCCGTACTGCGCGCCCATCTCGCGCAGGGTCGAAGCCTCAGCCGTCGTCTCGATCCCCTCCGCGATGACCTCCGCGCCGATCTCGCGGGCGAAGCCGATCAGCGCGCGCGCCAGCGCGAGCCGCGCGGGGTCGGTCTCGATGTCAGACACGATCGCGCGGTCGATCTTCAGGTAGGACGGGCGCAGCTGAGCGATGCGCGCGAGGGAGTGGACGCCCGCGCCGCTGTCGTCGACGGAGATCCGTGCGCCCTGCGCGGCGAGCAGGGCCGCGGCCTCGGTGAGGACCTCGTAGTCCGTGACGTCGTGGTGGTCGGTGAGCTCGAGGACGACGCGGTGTGCGTCGCCGGTCGCGAGCAGCTCGCCCAGGCGGGGATCCTGCATCGTGGCGGCGCCGACGTTGATGCACACGAGCGTCGGCGGGGCGATGGCGGCCTTCGCGTCCAATGCGGCGGAGGCGAGGGCGAGCTCGAGCTCGACGCGCATCCCGACGCGGGAGGCGAGCTCGAGCCACGCCTGCGGCGGCCGCGGCTCGTCGCCGCCGAAGCGCGTGAGGGCCTCGACCGCGATGAGGTGCCCGCCACGGAGATCGGCGATGGGCTGCATCACGATGCTGAACTGGCGGTTGGCGAGTGTGTGCTCGAGCGCGGCCCGCTCTGCGTCCGAGGCCGACGCCTCGGGCATCTCGAGGTCCGCGAGCTGGACCGCCAGCAGATCGTCGAGAAGACTCCGGAGCTCGCCCGGCTCGATGGCCCAGCTGATCGAGCCGCTGAGCCCGGCCGCCAGGAGTTCCACCAGCGCCTTGCCTGTGAGCCGCTCGTCGGTGACCACGAAGCAGCGCGGCGGCGCGGCGCCGCCGGCCGGCCACATCAGCGCGCGCAGCTCGTGGGTCAGGGCGGGAAGCATGCCGTCGAGCAGCACGACGTCGGCCTCCAGCAGGTCCGGCTCGATGCGGGCGCCCGCGGCGGTGGTGATCCTGGCGAGCAGGGCGTGACGGTCGAGATCGTCGCAGCGCAGACCCACGGTGGGTGAGGAGGGAAGGGTCATTACGTAGACCCATCGACCGGAAAGGACTGGCGCGTTGGGACTCGCCCAGAGATCGACGGATGGCCTCACCCGTCTGCGGTACGTGGTCGTCCCGTACCCGCTTCCGGGAAGCGCGCGGGGAACGCCCACCCTCCGGCGGCGTCATGCCGTACCGTGGCTGCCGTGACCCGGCGCACCAAGATCGTGGCGACCATCGGCCCCGCCTCGCGGGAGCCCGAGTCGATCCGCCGCATGATCGAGGCGGGCATGGACGTCGCGCGCCTGAACTTCTCGCACGGCACGCCCGAGCTGCACGCCGAGAACGTCCAGCGCCTGCGTGACGGCGCGAACGCGGCGGGCCGCCCGGTCGCCGTGCTCCAGGACCTGCCGGGCCCGAAGCTCCGCATCGGCCCGGTCGCCAACGAGACGATCATGCTCGAGAGCGACAGCACGGTGGAGTTCGTCTGCGGCGAGGAGACCGAGGGCAATTCCAAGTTCCTGTCGGTCGGGCATCCCAGCCTGGCCGACGCGATCCAGCCCGGTGAGATCTTCTACCTCTCCGACGGCCGCATCCGGCTGCGGGCGGGCGACGTCAATCGCGAGGACCGCCGGTTCACCGCAACCGTCGAGTTCGGCGGCCGCGTCGGCAGCCGCGCGGGTCTGAACGTCCCGGGCGAGGCCAACGCGCTGCCCTCGGTGCCCGACGAGGACCTGCGGCTGCTGGGCATCGGCGAGGAGATCGGCGTCGACCTGGTGGCGCTGTCGTTCGTGCGCCGCCCCGAGGACATCGAGGTCGTCCGCCGCTACACGCGGCTGCCGCTCATCGCGAAGATCGAGAAGCCGCAGGCCGTGGAACGCGCCGAGGCGATCACGCGCGCGGCGGACTGCATCATGGTCGCGCGCGGCGACCTGGGCATCGAGCTGCCGATCGAGGAGGTGCCGCTCACGCAGAAGCGCCTCATCTCCCTGTCGGGGACGCTCGCGCGCCCGTCGATCACCGCCACGCAGATGCTCGACTCCATGGTCACGTCGTCGCGTCCCACGCGCGCCGAGGCCACCGACGTCGCCAACGCCATCCTCGACGGGACCGACGCGGTCATGCTCAGCCAGGAGACCGCGATCGGCCACGACCCCGCGGGCGCCGTGGCCATGATGGCGTCGATCGCCGAGTACACCGAACGCGCGATCCCGTACCAGCAGTGGAACGAGGAGCGGGTGCATCGCGACGAGCGCGACCCCGCGTACACCCTCGCGCACTCGGCCTGCGTCGCCGCCCGGGAGCTGCAGCTCGACGCGCTCGTCATCCCCACGCTGTCCGGGCGCTCCGCGCGCCTCGTGAGCGCGCACCGGCCGTCGGTGCCGATCTTCGCGCTGTCCCCGGGCCAGGAGACCGTGCGCCGCTGCGGGCTCATGTGGGGCGTGCGGGCCGCGTCGATGCCGCGGATGGAGACGACCGAGGAGCTCCTCGCCGACGCGTGCCGCCGCGTCGTCGAGCTCGGGTGGTGCCAGCCCGGCCAGCGCGTGGGGGTGACGGCCGGGCTTCCGAGCGGCCGTCCGGGCACCACATCGCTGCTGCAGATCCAGGTTCTGGGAAGACCTGGCTCGTAGACCGCATTTTCGGCTGTCACCCTGTGTTGGTGCTGGAGATGCGCAGGGGCATGCCGATTACCCATACCGTGAACCGCGGGCTGCAAGCCATACTCGTCGCCGCGCTGACGCTCGCCGCGCTGGTCGTCGGCGCGAGTCCGGCCCAGGCGGTGACGGGCAGCTACATCGTCGGGATCAGCGACAACAAGCCGAGCACCTTCGACGATCCCCGGCTCAAGCAGATCGGGATCCGCACCGCCCGGCTCGTCATCCCGTGGAACGCGATCAGCCGTGAGCCGGCCCGCACCGCCCTGTGGATGGACGCGGCGCGGCGCGAGAAGATCCAGCCGCTCATCGCCTTCGATCGCACGCGCGGGAACAACTGCCCGCAGCGGCCGTGTTACCTGCCGACGCGCAAGCAGTTCGACCGCGAGTTCAAGAAGTTCCGCAAGAAGTACCCGTACGTCCGGTACTACACGCCGTGGAACGAGGCCAACCACCCGGGCCAGCCCACGGCCAAGCGCCCGGACCGCGTCGCCGACTTCCATGACGTCATCGCCGACCGGTGCAGGAAGTGCGTGGTCGTCGCGGGCGATCCGCTCGACACCCCCGGGGTCGGCGGCTGGATGCGGTCCTACGAGAAGCGCCTGAAGACGCACAGGCGCAAGGTCGCGATCTGGGGCCTGCACAACTACATCTCGGCGAACTACTTCTCCACGCGCGGGACCGCCGAGGCGATGCGGGCGACCAAGGCCGACGTCTGGCTGACCGAGACCGGCGGCATCGTGCAGATGCTGACCTTCGACGCGACGCGCCTGAACTACGACGAGAACCGCGCCGCCCGCGCGCTGCAGTTCGCCTTTGATCTCATGGCGAAGTACCCCTGCCGGGCCAAGCGGATGTACGTCTACAACTGGCAGGCCGCACCGAGGGACCGCTTCGACACCGGGGTCATCAACCCCGACGGCCGCGCGCGCCCGGCGTTCACGGTGCTCGCGAACGCCAAGCAGGCGCGCTCACCGGTGCAGCAGCAGCGTCGCCTCTGCTCCGAGTTGCGCGCGCGCCAGGCCAAGGCCCGCAAGGCCAAGTAGCGACGTCGCGTCCCGCGGTCATTGACGCGGGAGAGTGAGAACAGGCATACTGTTCTCAGTCGCCGCCGGCGGGGGAGCCTGCGGCCGGTCGAGAGGAGAGCGTCGTGTCCCTGCCCAGGACCCTGGTCGCCGCCGCCCTGGCGTGCGTCGGACTCGCTGTGCCCGCCACGGCGGCAGCCGAGCGAACCGACGTGCCGGCGCCCACGCCGCCCGGCCCGTTCGCCGACGTCCTCAAGAGCGTGGTGACGATCGACGCCCCGCTCCCCGACAACGTCGGGCCCGTGCCCGCCGCCTGCCAGCAGCTGCGCTACCTGCGCTACCGCCGTGACGGCGGCCCCGCCGACCCGCAGCAGGCCGACTCCGTGCTCGTGATCATGCCCGGCACCCTGGCGGGCGCCGGTTCGCTGGAGATGCACGCGCTGCAGACCGTCCAGCATGCCGCCGACCGCGGGAAGAGCATCGAGTACTGGGCGCTCGACCGCCGCTCGAACTGCCTGGAGGATCGCACCGGACTCGACGCCGGACTCGCCTCAGGCGACAGCAAGCGCGCGCTCGACTACTACTACCGCGGCCTGGAGGTCGACGGCAGGACGTTCGGCGGCTTTGCGAAGACGTCGCAGCTGCGCTTCGTCGCCGACTTCGACCTGCGGCAGACCATCGAGGACTACCGCGCGGTCATCGTCGAGGGCCTCACCGATCCGGACTTCCGCCGGACGCGCACGTTCTGCGGCGGGCACTCACTGGGCGGGGCGCTGACCGGCCTGCTCATGGCCTGGGACTTCGACAACGATCCGGCGACCCGCGAGGACGCCGGGTACCACCTGTGCGCCGGCTCGATCGCGCTCGACAGCAGCGCCAGCCGCTACAACACCGGCGCGACCATGGGGGCGGCCGACCCGATCGTGGCGGCGATCACCCGGCAGACCGTCCAGGGCGTCCGCAACGCGGTGGCCGCCAACATCATTCCTCGGACGTTCGACTTCGGCGTCATCGGGCCGGAGACCATGATGCTGCTCGAGGGCATCGGGCTGAACGCGCAGCTGAACCCCGACGCGGACTCCGCGCCGCTCGTCGCGCAGACCCCGCCGACCCCCGCCGTCGACGGGGCGATGCGCCTGCTGCAGTCGCGCACGTGGCAGGACGCCGTCGCCCGGACGCCGCGGCTGCGCCGCCAGCACCTCTCCGGCGAGGCGCTGCTCGGCGCGTTCATGGACGACAACTCCCAGCCGCTGAGCTTCATCAAGACCAGCGTCGGCAGCTACACCGGCGGCCAGCTGCTGCCGAAGGTCTTCCCGTTCGTCGACGGGCCGTTGATGTTCTACCCCGTCGAGGACGCGAAGCCGTACGGCTGGGCGAACTACGACGAGCCGCAGAGCACGGCGACGCGCGGCGACGGCCGGCTGTTCACCACGGCGGCGTCCGAGGTCACCGACGTCCAGGACCTCGCGCGCGTGCTGCACGGCGGGCCGCTCGACTTCCTCGAGCACTACTACCCGACGATGCTCACGGTGGACGCCGTCCTCGCCGGGGTCGGCAGCCGCGACGGGGACTTCTCGCGCATCGTCTACACGGACGCCGCGCGGGTGAAGCCCCGTCTGACGCTCGTCGCGGGTGACGGCCTGGCCGACGCCCGGGAGCCCGCCCCGCCCGAGGGCGTCCCCAGCGAGGTCCTCGTGCTGCCCGGCTACGACCACGTCGACGTCATCACGGCCGCGCCCGTGCAGTCCGACGGCACCCGCGAGAAGACCGCGCTCGCCACGACCGACTTCGTCCTGGCGAACGCGGGACGCGAGTTCGGCCCGGTCCCCGAGGCGGCCACCACGGCCCTGACGGAGGCCGACGTCACTGCGGCCGTCGCGCAGCTGCGCAAGCGCTGACGGTCCAGCGCGGCACCCCCGCGCGCCCGGTTCGGACAGGCGCCCGTCAGGGCGTACCGGGCGCGCGGGCCGCCGCAGCGCGCAGGTCACGCGCCAGCAGCGTCCCGCCCGCGATCGCCATGACCGCGAGAACCACGACGGCGGCCAGCGCCTCCGGGGAGCGCAGGTCCCCGAACGAGCCGCCGAGGGCGACGTAGGCCGCGGTTCTCGGGGCCGCCCCGAGCGCCGTGGCGGACGCGAACGCGATCAGACTCACAGGCGCCAGCCCGGCTGCGTAGTTGACGAGGTTGTACGGCAGCCCCGGGGCGGCGCGCGCGAGCAGGATCGCGACGAACCCGCGCCGGCCGACCCACGCGCGCAGCGCCTTCGTGCGCGGCCCGGCGGCGCGCTCGACCGCGTCGTGCGCCCACCAGCGCGACAGCGAGAACGCCAGCACGGCGCCGAGCACGATCGTCGCGAGCACCGTCGGGATGCCCACCGCGGTCCCGAAGATCACCCCGCCGACCGCACACAGCACGGGCCCGGGGAAGAGCGCGACCGTCGCCAGCGCGCCCACCAGGATGAACAGGAGCGGCCCGAGGGCCCCGAGGTCGCGGACGGGTTCGCGGATGTTCGCCTCCACCCAGTCGCGGACCTCGTCGATCGTCAGCGTGCCGGAGAGCGTCAGGAATGCGGTGGTGCCGAACACGACGACGACGATCGCCGCGAGGCTCCCCAGCCGCGCGCGATCGCTCACGACGTGCCGGCGTAGAAGGCGGCTTCCTCCCGGCCCAGCTCGGTCCGCGGCGGGCTGCCGTCGATCCACTCGCGGGCGATCCCGCCCCAGTTCGCCGTCGCGCGCAGCTGCCCCAGCACGGCCAGCGTGAGCGTCTCCAGCCGGCGGCCGAACAGGTGGTCGGGCGGGAGCGTCTCGTGGCGCATCTTCCCGAAGAACGACGACCGCGGATCGCTCATCTCGAGGATCACCTTCGTGGCGTACTCGGGGGTGAGGGCGATCTCCTCGTCCTTCGTGAACCAGCCGATGAACTCGTCGAACTGCTGGATGACCTCGTCGGGCTCGTAGTCCTTCTTGCCGCTGATCCAGCCGCCGCGCGACAGGTGGTCGATGAGATCCTCGCCCCGCCGCTGGATGCCCAGGCGCTGCAGCTCGAGCTCGAACTCCGCGACCTGCGCGGGCAGCCGCTTGAACAGGCCGAAGTCGATGAACGCCATCCGCCCGTCGTCGAGCAGCATGCTGTTGCCCGGGTGCGGGTCGCCACTGAACTGGTGGTGGCGGTACATCGAGCCGAAGTAGAAGCGGAAGATGATCTCGCCGATGCGGTTGCGCTCCTCGTCGGGGAGCTGCTTGCACTCCTCGAAGCCGCGGCCCGAGACGAACTCGCTGACGATGACCTTCTCCCTCGACAGGTCCGTCATGACCTTCGGGACCACGATGAACGGGTGGCCGTCGTAGATCCGCGCGAGGGTGCGCTGGTTGCTGGCCTCCAGCTCGTAGTCGAGCTCCTCGTCGATGCGCTCGCGGATCTCCTCGCCGAGCGCCTTCGGGTCGAGCCCCGGTGCGACGCTCTTCATGAGCCGCAGGATCAGGCCGAGGTTCTGCATGTCCGCGCGGACCGCCGCGCCGATGCCGGGGTACTGGACCTTCACCGCGACGTCGCGCCCGTCGTGCAGGCGCGCCTTGTAGACCTGCCCGATCGACGCGGCGGCGATCGGCACGGGATCGAAGGTCTCGAAGACCTCGTCGAGCTTCTCGTCGTACTCGCCCTCGATGACCTTGCGCATCTCCTTGAAGGAGACCTTCGGCGCGGCGTCGCGCAGCTCGGCGAGCTTGGCCTGGAAGTCCTCGCGGAACTCTTCGGGCACGAGCCCCACGTCCATGAAGCTCAGCATCTGGCCGAGCTTCATCGCGGCGCCCTTCATCGTCCCGAGGGCGGCGACGATCTGCTCGGCGGTCTCCAGCTGGCGCTTGCTCAGCGCCGCCTGCGAGGCCTCGTCGTCGCGGGTGAGGTTGGCCGCGCGGGTGCCCATCTGCTTCGCGGCCTGCGTCGCCGCGAGCCGGCCGACCTGCGAGGAACGCCGGATGCGTCCCGTCGGGATCTTGTCGTCCTTGCTCATGGCGCGGTCACCCCCACATCGAGCAGGCTACCGAGGGGTACCCTCGGGCCATGCCCGCGCTCATCCACACCTGCTACCGCATCGGCGACATCGATCGCAGCGTCGCCTTCTACGAGAAGCTCGGTTTCGAGGAACTGAGCCGCATGCCCATCCGCGACGAGGCGATCAACGTCTTCATGGGCCTGCCCGGCGACGGGCCCCGCCTGGAGCTGACCTACAACTTCGGCGTCGACAGCTATACGCACGGCACGGGCTACAACCACATCGCGATCACGGTCGACGACATGGCCGCGACGCTCGAGCGCCTCGCGTCGCTCGGCATCCAGCCGGAGAAGCCGCCGTACACCGTGCGCGAGGGCGGGTCGCTGCTGTGCTTCGTGCGCGACCCCGACGACTACCGCATCGAGCTCATCGAGCGCGACCCGGGTACGAGTTGAGATATATCCACTGAGATATACTCCCCGTGTGGATCCCGCTCGCACCCTTCGCGACGCCCGCATCGGGGCCGGGCTGACCCAGGCCGAGCTCGCCGCGCGGGCGGGCACGTCCCAGGCGACGCTCTCCGCGTACGAGCGCGGGCGCAAGGAGCCGTCGCTCGCGACGCTCGACCGGCTGCTGCGCGCCACCGGGCAACGGCTGACGAGCGCACCCGTCGCCCGCCAGCCGACACGCGCCGAGCTTGACCGCGCCGCTCGCGGGCTCGCGGACGTCCTCGAGCTGGCCGCCGCGCTGCCCACCCGCCACGAGCGCCAGCTGCGTTACCCGCCGTTGCGTCGCGCGGCATGACGCTCCCGGAGAAGCTCGTGGCGATCCACCGCGCGCTCTGCGCCGCGGCCCTCCCCCACGCCTTCGGCGGCGCGATCGCCCTCGCCTACGCGACGCTCGATCCGCGCGGCACCAGCGACATCGACGTGAACGTCTTCGCGGACGCCGGCGACGCGCCGCGGGTCCTCGCGGGACTCCCGGCCGAGATCGCGGCACCGGACGGCGCAACCGACGCACTCGCCCGCGACGGCCAGGCCCGGCTGTGGTGGGACGAGACCCCGGTCGACGTGTTCCTCGACACCGTCCCGCTGCACGCCGACGCCGCCGCCCACCGGCGCACCGTGCCGTTCGCGGGCATCGAGATCCCGGTCCTCGGTCCCGTCGAGCTCGCGGTGTTCAAGGCGATGTTCGACCGCACGAAGGACTGGGCGGACATCGAGGCGATGCTCGCCGCGCAGACGCTCGACCCCGAGCAGGTCCGCATCGCCCTGGCCGACCTGCTGCCCCACGGCGACCAGCGGTTCGCCCGCCTGGCGGCGGCCGTACGCGACGCCGAGCGCCCGCACGAGTAGCCTCCGCCCACGGATGGCAGCCCCCCAGCGCACCGCGGTCATCGACCTCGGATCGAACACCTTCCGCCTCGTCGTCTTCTCGGCGGGGAAGGGCTGGTGGCGCCGCAGCGACGAGATCTACGAACCCGTCCGGATCGGCGAGCAGATCGGGGCGGACGGCAAGCTCGGCAAGCCGCAGATGGATCGCGCGCTGAACACCATCGACGTGTTCGCCCACTTCTGCCGGGCGACGAAGATCGACCCGGCGTGCATCCGGGCGGTGGCGACGAGCGCGATCCGCGACGCGACGAACCGCGACAAGTTCGTCGCGGCCGCCCAGAAGCGCTCGGGGCTGGACATCGAGGTCCTCTCCCGCGAGGAGGAGGCGCGCTACGGCTTCCTCGCCGCGGTGAACTCGACGACGGTCCGGGACGGCGTGGTGCTCGACCTCGGCGGCGGCTCGATGCAGCTCGTCCGGGTCCGTGAGCGCCGCGCGGAGAAACTCGCGTCCTGGCCGCTGGGCGCGGTGCGGATGACCGAGCAGTTCGGCTCGGACCTCGACGCGCTGCGCGAGCACGTCGCCGCCGAGCTCGCCGACGGCGCGTCCTGGCTGCCGAAGGCGGGACGCCGGCTCGTGGGCATCGGCGGCACGGTCCGCAACCTCGCTTCGGCGGTGCAGGCAGCCGCCGGCCTGCCGTCCATGGGCGTGCAGGGCTTCCCCGTGTCCGCCGAGGCGCTGGACGAGCTCGTCGACCGCCTCGCCGCCCTCGAGCCCGCCGAGCGCGGCAAGGTCCGCGGCATCAAGCCGGGGCGCGCCGACGTCATCCTCGCGGGCGCCGTCGTGATCCAGACCGTGCTGCGCGAAGGTGGGTTCGACGCGCTGGAGGTCACCGAGGCGGGGCTGCGCGAGGGCGTCTTCTTCGCCGAGCACCTGGAAGGCGATCCTCCGCTGTTCGACGACGTGCGCCGCGAGAGCGTGCTGAACCTCGCCGCGCAGTACCAGGTCGATCCGGCCCACACCGCGCACGTCGCGGCGCTGGCGCTCGGCATCTTCGACTCGCTCGCCGCCGACGGCGTGTTCACCGGCGACCCGATCGAGCGCCAGCTCCTGTGGGCCGCGTGCATGTTGCACGACATCGGCATGCGCATCGACTACGACGATCACCACAAGCACTCGCGCTACCTGATCCTCAACGCGGGCCTCCCGGGCTATTCGCCGATCGAAGTGGCGCTCATCGCGCAGGCCGCGCGCTATCACCGGAAGGGCATGTCCGAGCTCGGCCCGTACGCGAAGCTCGCCGGCCCCGGCGACGACCAGCGCCTCGATCGCCTCGCGGTCCTCCTGCGCCTGGGCGAGGACCTCGAGCGCAGCCGCGACCAGAGCGTGACCGCCGCCCACGTCGCCGCGCGCGACGGGACGGTCACGCTGCGGCTGGAGGCCGACGAGGGCATCGAGGTCGCACGCTGGGCCGCCG
The DNA here is from genome assembly GCA_016463765.1 of Solirubrobacteraceae bacterium. Taxonomy (GTDB): domain Bacteria; phylum Actinomycetota; class Thermoleophilia; order Solirubrobacterales; family Solirubrobacteraceae; genus Svornostia. The sequence goes on from JAEMQS010000053.1 coordinate 17,444, forward strand.
AGCGCGAGAAGGAGCTGTTCGCGCGGGCGTTCGACCGCACCCTGACGATCGAGACCTGATGGTCACCGTGCTGCGCGGTGACTGCTGGGAGGTGGCGGCCCGCCCGCCGCACCCGGCACTCCGCGCGCATGTCCGGCGACTCGTCGGCTTCGTCGAGGACGCGCCGGCCCCCGTGCGGCGGCTGGAGATGCCGTCGAGCACCGTGACGCTCATCGTCGGCTTCACCGGCGACGGCTGGGAGGTCGAACTGCCCTGGGCGCCCGGCGCGCCGCGCACCCGCCTCGACGCGTTCGTCGCCGGGCTGCACGGCACCGCCGCCGTCACCGAGCAGCACGGACGGGTCGGCGGCGTCCAGGTCGACCTCACCCCCGCGGGCGCGCACCAGCTGCTGTCCGTGTCGATGGCCGAGCTCGCGGGGCGGGTGGCGCCGCTCGACGAGGGCGTCGGCGTGGACCCCGCGACGCGAACCCTCGGCGACCGCCTGGCGGCCGCACGCGGGTGGGACGCCCGGCTGGACCTCGTCGACACCTGGCTCGCCGCACGGCTGGACGCCGGACGCGCCCCGGCGACCGAGGTCACGTGGGCGTGCACCCGCCTGGAGCGATCAGGGGGCCAGCTGCCGGTCGCCGCGCTCGCCGAGGAGATCGGCTGGAGCCGCCGGCATCTCGCCGCGCGGTTCCGCGACCAGGTCGGCGTGACCCCCAAGGCGCTGGCCCGGCTGCTGCGCTTCGAGCGGGCCGTCGGCGCACTCGCCGGCGCGCATGCCGGCGATGTCGAACTCGGCCGTGTCGCCCTCGATTGCGGGTACTACGACCAGGCGCACTTCAACCGCGACTTCCGCGCGTTCGCCGGGGTCACCCCGAGCGCCTACCTCGCCGCGCGCGCCGCTCCGGGCGCCGGGATCAGCGCGCAGGCCGTCCAGGAGGTCACTTCCGTCCAAGACCCCGCGCGCGCCGCCGCGTAGAACCGGTCCATGGCTCCGACCCTCTATCCCACCCTCCGCTACCGGGACCCCGACGCCGCGATCGCCTGGCTCGGCGCCGCCCTCGGGTTCACCGCGAAGGAGGTCTTCCGCGACGACGCAGGCGCCGTCGCGCACGCCGAGCTGGCGTTCGGCGACGGCCTCATCATGCTCGGCGCGATCCCAGACGATGACGCACGCGACCGGCTGCGCTACGAGCAGGGCGTCACGAGCACCTACGCGTACACCGACGACCCCGACGCGCTGTTCGCCCGCGCGACGGCCGCCACCCCGCCGGCCGAGGTGGCGATGGCGCTGCGGGACACCGACTACGGCTCGCGGGAGTTCAGCGTGCGCGACCCCGAGGGCCACGTCTGGAGCTTCGGGACGTACCGGCCGGCCCCCGGCGGCTGACCGGTCACGCCGCCTGCCCCACAGGGCTAGGGTTTCCGGCCATGTGGCCGGGCGACGGCACCCCAGCTGGGAGCGGCCCGCAGCGCGAGGCGGAGTTGCTTGCGGGCGTACTGCGCGCGGCGACCGAGTTCTCGATCATCGCCACGACGGTCGACGGGATCATCACGGTGTTCAACGAGGGAGCCGAGCGGATGCTCGGCTACCGCGCCGAGGACCTCGTCGGCCGCCTGACCCCGGAGGGGCTGCACGTCGCCGAGGAGATCGCGTCGCGCGCCGCCGAACTGGGCCTGGAACCGAGCTTCGAGGTCTTCGTCCAGCTCGTCCGCGAGGGCCGCGCCGAGACGCGCGAGTGGACCTACGTCCGACAGGACGGGACCCACGTCCCGGTCTCCCTGACGGTCACGGCGATCCGCGACATGCACGACGGCCAGGTCACCGGCTTCGTGGGGATCGGCCGCGACATCACCGAGGCCCGACGGACGCAGGCCGAGCTGCGTGCCGCGGAGGAGCTCTTCCGCAGCACGTTCGAGAACGCCGCGATCGGGGTCGCGCTCGTCGCGCCCGACGGGCGGTGGCTGCGGGTCAACCGCGCGCTCTGCTCGCTGCTGGGCTACAGCGCCGACGAGTTGCTCGCGGGGTCGTTCCAGGAGATCACCCACCCCGCCGACCTCCACGCGGACCTCGAGCTCGTCCAGTCCGTCCTCGCCGGCCGTCTCGAGGGCTACGAGATGGAGAAGCGGTACCTGCGCAAGGACGGCACGGTGATCTGGGCGCTGCTCACGGTCTCGCTCGTGCGCGCGGACGACGGCACCCCGCGGCACTTCGTCTCCCAGGTCCAGGACATCACGGCGCGCAAGGAGGCCGAGGCCGCGCTGGCTCACCAGGCGACCCACGACGACCTCACCGAGCTGTGGAACCGGCGGCGCATGGACGAGGAGCTCGAGCGGGTCGTGACCCACGCGCGGCGGTACGGCAGCGATGCCGCGCTGCTGATCGTCGACCTCGACGGGTTCAAGGCCATCAACGACCGGCTCGGGCACGCGGCGGGCGATGCGTTCCTCCACGCCGTGGGCGCCACCCTGCGCACCGCACTGCGGGAGAGCGACTCGTGCGCCCGGCTCGGCGGCGACGAGTTCGCCGTCCTGCTCCCGCACAGCGACGAGGCGAGCGCCCGGCAGACCGGCGAACGGATCGTGGCCGGCATCGACACGCTGCGATCCGGCCCGGGGCCGGACGACCCGCGGTCGACGGCGAGCGTCGGCGTCGCGCTCCTGCGCGCCGGCCAGGACTACGACGCGTGGATGCGCGCGGCCGACAAAGCGCTGTACGACGCCAAGGGCGCCGGGGGCGCCCGGGTGTCGATCGCGCCTGTGGTCCCCGCGCCCTGATCCGCGTCAGCGGCGCGCCGTGAGGCCCGCGCGCGGAGTGCGCGGCGCCCGGGAGTGCTGCACGCGCAGCAGATGACGGGCGTTGCGATCGGCGGCAGCCGCAGCCGCGCCGATGCCGCTCGCGAGCGCGAGCGCACCGATGGTGAGCAGGGCCCACAGCCCCGCCACCAGAAGCACCACGTCCAGCACCTCCACCAGCTCACCTCCGAGGATCGACCGGCTCATCCTTCCCGGCCCGGGCCGATCCTATGCATCCCGACGGCCGCGAACCACCGACCGTCGCTCAACCCGGCGCACCTGGGTGCCGTACTAGGGTGAGAACGGCCCTGTCATGAGCACCTCCGCCCCCGGCATCGAACTCCTCGCGCGCGGCCCCTGGCCAGTCGAGCGCGTGCGCGCCACATGGCTCGACGCGCACTTCGAGCCGGGCGCCGACGCGACCGAGGCGGCCGACCGGAAGATCGCCGAACTGCGCGACCGCGGCTCGCCGTGGCACGACGGGATCGCGGCCCGGCTCGTCACCTACGCCGAGCGCGACGGCGACCTCCTGCTCGACCTCCAGCCCATCCGCTGGGCGCTGCGCCTGGTCGAGGAGAACGCGCACAACTCGTTGTCGGCGCTGTGTGTCACGCGCGCGGCTGACGGCCGGTGGCTCGCCGGTCGCCGCGCGGAGTGGCTGTCGTCGTGGGCGGGGCGCTGGGCGCTGGGCGCCGGCGGCGCGGTCGATCCCGGCGAGTCGCCGGCGGAGACCCTCACGCGCGAGCTCGAGGAGGAGTGGGGCGTCACCCCGGAGCGCGTCTGGGGCGAGGCGCTGCTGCGGCTGCCGCAGGGCATGACGATGTTCATCGGCCAGGCCTGGCTGCCCGAGGGCGCCGAGGTGACGATGGACCCCGAGCACGACGCGTACGCCTGGTGGCCGGCCGACCCGGCGCAGTGGCCGCCCGAGGCCGACGAGCCGCTGCGACGCATGGCGATGATGCTCGCGTGAGTGTGCGTGACGTCCTGACGTTCGAGCGCCTGAAGTGGGCGTCGTTCGCCCACTCGTTCGTCTACGTCGCCCTGCTCGTCGTGTGGATCATCCCGGGGCTCGCCGCGGCGGAGTTCGTCTTCGGCCTGACGCACGGCGTCGGGTGGATCGTCATGAGCGTCGTGTGCATCGTCGCCCTGGCCCTGCGGATCATCGATCTGCGCCTCGCCACGGCGGTGGCGATCCTCGGCGGAATCGGCCCGTTCATCGGGAGCTGGGAGTTCGCCAGGCAGAGCCGGGCCGACGCGTCCAGAGGGGCGCCGCGCGCCGGAGAGCCGGACGCTACAGTGGCTTCCTAGAGCAATGGCAGCCGTCAACACGACCGTCCAAGTGGTCATGCCCCAGATGGGGGAGTCGGTGTCCGAAGGCACCGTGCTCGAATGGCACAAGGGCGAAGGCGACACCGTCGCCGCAGACGAGACCCTCGTCGAGATCTCCACCGACAAGGTGGACGCCGAGGTACCCGCTCCCCAGGGCGGCACCGTCGTGAAGGTCCACGTCGCCGAGGGCGACACCGTGACCGTCGGCCAGCTGCTCGCCGAGATCTCCACGGACGGCGCCGCACCCGCCGCCGCGACCAACGGGGGCTCGAACGGCGAGGCAGCGCCGCCCGCCGAGGCGCCGCCCGCGCCCGTCTCTGACGCACCCGCCGAGATCGTCGACATCGTCACCCCCGCGGGCGGCGAGTCCGTCACCGAGGGCACCATCCTCGAGTGGGCCGTCAAGGTCGGCGACACGGTCGCCGACGGAGACACGGTCGTCGAGCTCTCCACCGACAAGGTGGACATGGAACTTCCCGCCCCGGGCGCGGGCACGATCACCGAGATCCTCGCCGAGGAGGGCGACACGGTCACGGTCGGTCAGGTCATCGCGCGGATGGCGGTCGGCGCCGGCGGCGCCGCGCCCGCCTCCAACGGCGCGCCCGCCGCTCCTGCGGCCACGCCTTCGGCCCCCGCCGCCGCTCCCGCCGTTCCCGGCGATGCGAGCATCACCCCGGTGGCGCGCCGCGTGGCGGCCGCGGAGGGCGTCGACGTCGCCGGCATCGCCGGCTCCGGGCCCGGCGGGCGCATCGTCAAGGACGACGTCCTCGCCGCGAAGAGCGGGAACGGTGCCGCGCCGGCGAAGGTCGCAGCCGAGGGCGCGACCCCGCTCAAGGGCGCCGCGGCCATGCTCGCGCGGTACATGGACGAGAGCCGGTCGATCCCGACGGCGACCTCGTTCCGCACCATCACGGTCACCCAGATGGACGGGCGGCGCAAGCAGCTGAAGGCCGCGGGCCAGAAGGTCTCGTTCACCCACCTCATCGCCTACGCGATCGCCCGCGCGGCCACCGAGACGATGCCCGTCATGGCGCATCACTTCGACGAGGTCGACGGCAAGCCGTTCCGCGTCGACGACGGCCAGGTCAACCTCGGCATCGCCGTCGACGTCGAGAAGAAGGACGGCTCGCGCACCCTCATGGTGCCGGTCATCCGCGACGCCGGCCGCCTCACCTTCCAGGGCTTCCTCGACGCGTTCAACGACCTCATCGCCCGCGCGCGGGAGAACAAGCTCACCGCCGACGACCTCGCGGGCGCGAACGTGCAGCTCACGAACCCGGGCGGCATCGGCACCGTCGCGTCGGTCCCGCGCCTGATGCGCGGCAACGGCACGATCGTCGCCACCGGCTCGATCGCCTACCCCGTCGGCCTCGGCGAGATCGGCGAGATGATCGGCGCCGAGAAGGTCATGTCGATGACCTCGACGTACGACCACCGCATCATCCAGGGCGCGGAGTCCGGCCGCTTCCTCAAGGTCGTTGAGGAATACCTCCAGGGTGAGCACGAGTTCTACGAGGGCGTCTTCGGCGACCTCGGCGCGACGCTCGGCCCCAAGCCCGAGGCGCCCACCCCGCAGCTGCCCGCCGTCGGCGCCGGGGCACCCGCCGCCGCGCCCGCGCCGTCGTTCGCCCCCGACGAGGAGCTCATGCAGGCGGTGCAGGCCGCCACGGCGATCGTCAAGGCGCACCGCACGTTCGGCCACCTCGCCGCGCGGCTCGACCCGCTGGGCACCGAGCCGGAGGGCGACCCGTCGCTCGATCCCGAGCCGCTCGGCCTCACGCCGCAGCTCCAGCAGCGCATCCCGGCGAAGATCCTGCGCGTCGGCGTCCCCGGCGAGACGCTCGCCGACGCGCTGCCGCACCTGCGCAACACCTACTGCGGCACGATCGCCTACGAGATCGAGCACA
>JAEMQS010000016.1 GCA_016463765.1 Solirubrobacteraceae bacterium
GGAAGGCCGACCCGTATCCGTGGCGCTTCGCCACCGAGCCCGAACTGGTCCTCGAGGAGGCGGAGTTCGTGCCCGCCGAGGCGCTGAAGGACGACCTCGAGCACGTCAAGAAGTGGCCGGCCGAGCACTGGACGCTCGCATTTCAGGGGCAGATCCGCACCGTCAGCACGCACGACGCCGACCTGCTGATGGCGCGCCTGCGCGCCGCCTCCGGCGTCCCGGCATGAGTGGCGCCGCCGAGCGCGGCCGGGGGATCTGGCGGTCCCTGCACGGCGACCAGCGCCTCGCCGCCGGCGCGGCCCTCGCGCTGTTCGTCAGCATGCTGCTGCCCTGGTATCAGCTGACCGCCGCGCCCGCCCGCGGGGCGCTCGCCGACCGGACCATCAACGCCTTCCAGGTCTTCGACTTCACCGAGGCCGCCGTGCTGCTCGTCGCCGCCGCGGTCCTCGCGCTCATCGTCGGGCGCGCCGAGGGCGGCACGTTCTCCCTTCCCGGCCGCGACGGGACCTTCGTCTTCGCGGGCGGCGTGTGGGTCTGCCTGCTGATCTTCCTGCGCCAGCTCGACAAGCCCGACGGCCCGGAGGGCACGGTCGTCGGCGTCGCGTGGGGCATCTTCGTCGCGTTCATCGCCGGCATCGCGCTCGCCGCCGCGGGGTGGCGGATGCGCGTGCACGACGAGTCCTCCCCGCCCCCGCCGCTGCTGCGCGACGACCCCCGCGACCACAAGGACGCGGCCGCCGAGCCACCGGCCCGCCGTCCGCGCCCGCGCACGTCCGCGCCGGTCGACGTCGACGACACCGCGCCCACGCTCTTCGACGATCTCCCGGTGCCAGAGCCCGAGGACCCGCCGACGCGCCCGCTGCGGCCCGGCGAGATCCCGCCCGCGCGCTGAGTCAGGTGTCGCGCTGGTAGGCCCCGAGGCCGAAGGCGAACATCAGCACGGTCGCGAGGAAGATCACGAAGATCCCCAGCGCGATCGCGCGCCGTGACGCCGTGAGGTGCCCGCCGAACGTCAGCAGCACCCCGAGGGCGAGAAGGAGGAGGACCGGCCCGATCGACGGGGAGGTCGCCGCGAGGACGAGAGCCGGCATCGCCGGAGTTCCTATCATCATCAGCCCATGGCCGACTCCCCCGCCTCCGTCGAAGACCTTCGCGCGGGCCTGCGCGACGCCGACTATCTCGCCGGTGAATCCACCGCGCTCGTCGCGTACCTCGCCACGCGACTCGGCAAGCCGGTGCTCGTCGAGGGGCCCGCGGGCGTGGGCAAGACCGAGCTGGCGAAGGCGCTCAGCCGCTACCTGAGCCGCAAGCTCGTGCGCCTGCAGTGCTACGAGGGCCTCGACGAGGCCAAGGCGCTCTACGAGTGGAACTACCGCAAGCAGCTGCTGCGCATCCAGGCCGAGGCCGAGGGCACCGGCTGGAACAGCGTCCACGACGACATCTTCGGCGAGGAGTTCCTGCTCACCCGCCCGTTGCTCGAGGCGATCTCCAGCCCCGAGCCGGTGGTCCTGCTGATCGACGAGATCGACAAGACCGACCAGGAGTTCGAGGCCATGCTCCTCGAGATCCTCAGCGACTTCCAGGTGTCGATCCCGGAGATGGGCACGGTCCGCGCCGCGTCGATGCCGATCGTGCTGCTGACCAGCAACAACTCGCGCGAGCTGACGGAGGCGCTGAAGCGCCGCTGCCTGTACCTCTGGCTCGACTACCCCGAGCTCAAGGCCGAGCTGGAGATCGTCCGCCTCCACGCGCCCGAGCTGGACGAGACGATCGCGCGGCGCCTCGTCGAGGTCGTCGGCATGGTCCGCGAGCTCGACCTGAAGAAGCCGCCGTCGATCGCCGAGTCGATCGACTGGGCGCGCGCGCTGCTGCTCATCGGCGCCGAGGACCTCGACCAGCAGGTCTTCCGCGACACGATGTCGGTCATCGTCAAGCACCGCACGGATCTCGACATCGTCGCCGAGCGCGTCGGCGTGCGCCTGGCGGCGTCGTCCCGTGGCGCCTCCTAGGCAACGCACCGATCTGGAGCGCCCCGGCGGGTTCGCCGCGAACCTCGTCTTCCTGGCCGAGGAGCTGCGCGCCGAGGGCGTCTCGTCGGGCACCTCCGAGCTGATGGACGCCGTCGCCGCGCTGGGCGAGGTGGCGTGGACCGACCCCGAGGACGTCCGCGAGGCGCTCGCCGCGACGCTGGCGAAGTCCCCCGAGGACCGCCGCAGGTTCGAGCTCGTCTTCGACCGCTTCCTCTTCCGCGCCAGCGAGGAGGCCGCGCTGCGCGAGGGCGTCAAGGAGGGCGAGGACGACCAGGCCGCCACCGCCGCGGGCGAGGATGGCGCGTTCGACGAGGCCGATCTGCGCGACGCCATCGCCCAGGCCATCCGTGACGGCGACGAGGGCGCGATGCGCGACCTCGCGCGGCTGGCGATCAGCGCCTTCGGCCGGCGCGGCCAGGGCTCCGGCGTCATCGGCGTCGACGTCCAGCGCATCCGCCGCTCGCTCGGCCTGCGCTCCGACCCGCAGCCCGACGCCCCCCAGGGCGACCCCCGCCGCGAGGGGCTCCCCCGCGAGCAGCTGCGCCGCTTCGAGCAGCTCCTGCGCCGCGAACTCGAGCGCGGCTCGATCGAGCGAACGCAGCAGCTCCCGCCGTCGCGCCCGCTCTCCGACCTCGACCGCGGCCTGCCCGGCGGCCCGCTCCAGGACCTCGCCAGCGTGCACAAGGTCGTCGTGCAGCTCAAGCGGCGGCTGAAGACCCAGGGCCAGGAGAACCGCGGGCGCAAGCGCCACGCGCAGATCGACGTGCGCCGCACGATGCGCGCGTCACTGCAGACCGGCGGCGTGCCCGTGGACCTGCGCTACAAGCCCACCCGGCCGCGCCGCCCCGAGATCTACGTGCTCTGCGACGTCTCGACGAGCGTGACGAGCGCGTCGGTGTTCTTCCTGAGCGTCATGCATGCGCTGCACGACTCGTTTCGCAAGATGCGGTCGTTCGTGTTCATCGAGCGCATCAGCGAGGTCACCGAGGTCTTCGAGCGCGAGCGGGACTTCAAGGCGGTCAACGAGGCGATCAGCCGCGACGCCGGTGTGGCCGACATCTCGGGCTACACGGACTACGGCCGCGTGTGGTCGGAGTTCCGCGAGAAGGTCGAGGATGAGCTGCACCCGCGCGCGACGGTCATCGTGCTGGGTGACGCCCGGACGAACGGGCGCGACCCGCGGGCGGACCTGTTCGCCGATGTCGCGGCGAAGGCGGGCCGGACGTTCTGGCTGAACCCCGAGCCGCGGCTGTACTGGAACTACGGCGACTCGGTCATCTCGGCGTACGAGCAGTACTGCGAGGCGTTCGAGTGCTGGACGACCGAGCAGCTGGAGGAGTTCGTCAAGGCGCTGGCGCGGCCGGTGCGGTAGCGCGCTTCCGCGGAAGCGCGCCGAAGCGCCCTACTGCTTGACGCTGACGTCGGGCTCGACGCCCTCGACGAACGCCACGTCGAGGTGACTGAGGTCCTCGACCTCATGCTCGATCTCGACGCCGGCGTTGCGGTCGCGCTCGCGCTGCTCCTTGCGGAGAATGCTCGCCTGGCGCTTCTCGCGCACCTTGGCCTCGCGGTTCATCTTCGCGAACGTCGTCTTCTTCTTGCCAGCCAAGGTTGCCTCCCGGTCGTGCCAGCAACCGCAGTGCTGGGAAGCACGACGGCGATGCATGAGCGTGGTTTCTTTCGGTCGGCGGACGCACGACCTCGCCCTGAAAGGCTAGCCGCGTCCACATCGAGCGTGCCTTCCACCCACGAGCCAAGCTCGGCTCTACCCGTGCGTGCGGAAGATCGGCCAGCCCTTTAGGGTCTCGCCAACCACCACCAAGGGACTCACCAATGCCCTCACTGCCGAATGTCGTTCTCGTCCACGGAGCGTGGGCCGACGGGTCGTGCTGGAGTGCCGTGACCGAGCGTCTGCAGGGGGAGGGCTTCAACGTCTCAGCCCCGCAGCTGCCCGAGACCTCGCTGGCCGACGACGTCGCGCGGGTGCGGCACGTGCTCTCCCGCCAGAGCGGCCCGACCGTGCTGGTGGGTCACTCCTACGGCGGCCAGGTCATCACGTCCCTCGGGACCGACGCGCCGAACGTCGTCGCCCTCGTGTACATCGCGGCGTTCGGGCTTGACGAAGGCGAGTCGATCGGCGGCCTGCTCGCGCAGGGCGAGCCGTCCCCGGCGCTCGCGAACCTGGAGATCGACGGGCTGGGCTTCGCGTGGGTGCCGGAGGACGACTTCGTGACGCACTTCGCGGGCGACATCGATCCGGTCAAGGCGCGCGTGATGTACGCCGCACAGCAGCCGCTGCACACCTCCACGCTGGCGGACGTCATGGGCGTTCCGGCATGGAAGGGGCTGCCGTCGTGGTACCTGGTGGCCACCGCGGATGAGGCCATCCCGGCGGACGCCGAGCGGCTCTTCGCCCAGCGCATGGGTGCGACCACGGTCGAGGTGGACAGCGGCCACGTCGCCATGGTGTCCCATCCCGGCGAGACGGCCGACCTGATCGTCACCGCGGCGAAGGCGGTCGCCGGCTGAGCCGCTTCCGCGGAAGCAGGCGTCCACTCGAACGTTCGCTGAGAGGGGTCATCCCCCGCCCCGGGGTGGTCGATGACGTTGGTACCGCCGGGTTTCTCCGTCCCCCGGCTGTCCCGCCTCATGTCAGCTGTCCGTCTTTCACGTCGTCTCACGGCGACCCTCGCGCTCGCCGCGCCGCTCGCGGCCATGGCGTTCACCGCGCCCGCCGCGAGCGCCGCCACCGCGACCGCGTCGGTCACCGGCGGGTCGCTCGCCTTCATCAACAGCACACCGGGCAACGTGACCTTCCCGGGAACGACGCTCGACGGCACCGACAAGACGACGACCCAGACCCAGGACTTCAACGTCAACGACTCGCGCGGCACCGGCGCCGGCTGGAACGTCACCGCGACCTCGACCACGTTCACGAGCGGCGGCAACACGCTGCCCACCACCGCCACCACCGTCGCGTCGACCCCGCCGGTCTCTTGTGATTCCGGGATCTCGTGCACCACGGCGACGACCAGCGGCGTGAGCTACCCGTACACCCTCCCCGCCGCCGGCAGCGCGCCGACCGCGACGAAGCTCTTCAACGCGAGCGCGTCGACCGGGCTCGCCGCGCAGACCTTCACCCCCACCTGGCAGGTCGCCATCCCCGCGTCGACGATCGCCGGCACCTACACGTCCACATGGACCTTCAGCCTCACCAGCGGGCCGTAGCGCTCGCGCTGGCGACGGTCGCCCTCCTGCTTGCGGGTGTCGCGACGGCAAGTGCGGCGTCGACCCCGCTCGGCAACGGCTTCAACGTCCGTCCCGACGCCGGCGCCGGCGAAGAACGCGCGCCGTCGTACTTCACGCTGAACGCGGAGCCCGGCACCGTCCTCGATCGCCGCGTCCTGGTCTCCAACGGCTCGGACAAGGTCCAGCGCTACCGCCTGGATCCCGTCGACGGGCTCACCGGCGTGACCTCCGGAACCGTCTACGGCAACCGCGATGACCGCAACAACGCGACGGCGGAGTGGCTGACGCCCTCGGTCCGCCAGGTCACCCTTGCTCCGGGCGAGTCGCGCCGGATCCCCTTCCGGGTCCGCGTGCCCGAGACGGCGCGCCCCGGCGACCATGTCGGCGGGCTGGCCTTCCAGGACTCCGTGGAGACCACCGCCAAGTCGAACCTGTCCGTGACCCAGGTCATCCGGATCGTGGTCGGCGTCCGGATCATCGTCCCGGGAGGCAGCCCTGGCCCGGTCACGATCGGGAAGGCGCAGATCCAAGCCCTGCCGGGAACGTCCGTCGCCTCGGTCGAACTCCCGCTGGAGAACACCGGCGAGCGTCTGTGCCGGCCGGACCTGCGCGTCGTGCTGACGTCTGAGGACGGCAAGGAGGATGTCGTCGAGCGCACGCTCGACACGCTGCTGCCCGGGGCGAAGATCCCGTACCCGCTGGCATGGCCGCGCAAGATCGAGCCCGGCACGTACGGCGTGCGGGCGAACGTCACCGGGTGCGGCGCTGCGCAGGAATACTCCGGCACCGCGACGCTGCGCGACAGCCTCGTCGGTACCGACGACGCACCGAAAGCCGCCCCGCCGACCACCGTCGTCAAGCAGCAGGGCGGGATGCCCGGCTGGGCGATCGCCGCGATTGCGGGCGGCGCGCTGCTGCTCGGGCTTGCCCCCACGATCGTCCGCCGCGTCCGACGATCGGAATGAACCCGGCCGCCGCATCGGTGCGCGGCTGGAGGTTGACCGTCGCCGTGCTGCTGGCCTCGTTGCTGGCAGGCCTGGCGGCCTCCGACGCGCAGGCGGGTACCTGGACCGCGCAGGTCAACGTGGTCCCCGCCTCGATCATCTATGGCCATTCGTGTGCCTCGGCGACGGTCTGCGTGCAGGTGACGGTCGGGGGCCGGGTCCAATACACATCCAACGGCGGGACAAACTGGACGCTGTCGGGCCAGACTCTGGCCGGCGCGATCTACGGCCTGTCATGTCCCAGCGTGACCATCTGCTTCGCGGTCGCGGGCGACGGGCGAACGTACAAGTCCATCAACAGCGGATCGACCTGGACCACGGTGCACGACGACAACTCGCGGTTTCTCAGCGAGATCGACTGCCCCTCGACCAGCGTCTGCTACACCGCCACCTCGACGGGGGTCTTCCGCAAGACGACGAACGGCGGGACGAACTGGAGCGACGGCGCGGATCAGACCAGCGGCGACGTCCGCGGTATCGACTGCCCGTCGACCACCGTCTGTTATGCGGTGACGACCGCTGGCGAGATCCTGAAGAAGCAGTCGGCGACCGACACCTGGGACGTGATGGCGTCAGCCGCGTCGATCGCCGACGTCTACGCCGAACCGTCACATCCCATCACCTGTCCGTCGTTGACGGTGTGCTACGTCGCGGCGACCACCGGCGTGATCTACAAGAGCAGCGACGGGGGTGGTACGTGGCCCGCCCAGACCACGGGAACCGCACCGGACACCTACGCGATCGCGTGCATCACGACGAGCCGCTGCCTCTCCGTCGGCGTCGCGAACAAGAGCCAGTTCACCGATGACGGCGGCGGGCTCTGGACCGAGGAGAACACCGGCTCCGCCGCGGCGATGTACGTCGTGGACTTCCCCACCATGACGACCGCGTTCTCCGGGGACGCGATCGGCGACCCCTACAAGTACACCGCGCCTCCCGGGTGCTCGTCGGGCTCGCTGAGCATGACTGCCCCGTTGGGTGCGGTCACCTTTCCGTCCATCAGCCTGGGAGGCCCGCTCACGTCGACGGCCAACGGCGCCCTGACGGTCAACGACCAGTCCGCGTCGCAGGCTGGATGGTCACTCAGCGCCACGTCGACGACCTTCACCAGCGGCGGCAACACCCTCCCGACCACCGCCACGACGATCACGGGCGTCACCGCCACGCCCCAGGGCGGCGCGTGCGTCGCTCCGGCCAACACGATGACCTATCCGATCACGCTCCCGGCCGCCCCGATCGCCCCGACCGCCGCGAAGTTCTACAGCACACCTGACGACACCGGGACGGGTCCGGTGGACCTTGCGCCCGCGTTCTCGCTCGTCGTGCCGGCGAACGCCCGGGCGGGCACGTACACGTCCACGTGGACCGTGACGATCGCCAGCGGCCCCTAGACCCGCCGCGCGCCCACGCCCGGGCCCGGTCCGAGCACGTCCTCCAGCCGGCCCGGCCGTCCGATGAAGTAGCCCTGCGCCATGTCGACGCCCTCGCGCCGCAGCAGGTCGACCGTCTCCTGGTCCCCGACGAACTCGGCGATCGTCTGCTTGCCGAGTCCCTGCGCGATCCGCACGAGCCCCGCGACGATCACCTGATCGGTCGGCGTCGACGAGAGGTTGCGGATGAACTCCCCGTCGATCTTCAGGAAGTCGCAGGGCAGGTGCTTGAGGTAGTAGAAGGAGCCGAAGCCCGCGCCGAAGTCGTCGAGCGCGAACCGGCAGCCCAGCTCGCCGAGCCGCTCGGCGAACACCCGGGCCTCGGCGACGTTCGACACCGCCGCGGTCTCCGTGATCTCGAAGATCAGCTGCTGGGGGTCGACGCCTGTGTCCCGCAGCTCCTGCTCGATGACCTCCAGGACGCGCGAGGAGCCGATCGAGGCTCCTGACAGGTTGACCTCGAAGATGAGGTCCTGTCCGGCGCGTTCGGCGAGCGCCCGGATCGCGTGGCGGACCACCCAGATGTCGACGTCCTCGATGAGCCCGAAGCGCTCGGCGATGTGCAGGAACGAGCTGGGCGGGATGAGGTCGCCGTGGGCGTCGACCATCCGCAGCAGCAACTCGTGGTGCACGGCGCGCTCGTCTGCGAGCGACTGGATCGGCTGCGCGACGAGGACCATCGCGTCCTCCTCCAGCGCGGTCCGGATGCGCTCGAGCCAGGTGAGCCGGGACTTCGTGCGCGACTGGACGGCCTCGCTGCCGGGGCGGAAGACGGCGAACCGGTCGCGGCCCGCCTCCTTGGCGTCGTACATCGCGAGGTCGGCGTCGACGAGCGCCTGCTCGCCTGTCTCCTGGACGGGGTCGAGCAGGGTCACCCCCACGCTCGCGGTGACGCTCCCGGGGCGCTGGCCCGCCAGCACGCTGCCGTTCGCGCGGATCTCCGCCACGAGCTTGCGCGCCACGTCGACGGCCTCGTCGTGGTCGGCGCGCGGGAGCAGGATCGCGAACTCGTCGCCGCCGAGTCGTGCGACGACGTCGCTCTCGCGCAGCAGGTCCTTCAGGATCCGTGCGGCGTTGACGATCACCGCGTCGCCCGCGGTGTGGCCCAGCGTGTCGTTGACGGCCTTGAAGTGGTCCAGGTCGAAGACGAGCAGCGCGCCCTGCGCGCCGTAGCGCCGGACGTTCGCGAGCTGGGTGTCGAGCGCCCGCTCGAACGCCCGGCGGTTCGCCATGCCGGTGAGCGGGTCGTGGTCGGCCATGTACTGGATGCGCGCCTCGAAGCGCCGGCGGTCGGTCACGTCGAGGACCTGGCTGAGCACAAGCGCCGGCCGGCCGTCGGGCCCGGCGAGCGTCGTCGCGTGAATCTCCAGCCAGATCGTGTCCCCCGACGCGTGGACCGCGCGTGCCTCGGTGCTCACACGATGGGTCTCGCCGGCGGCCTGCTGACGCAGCGCATCGGCCAGGACGGGCACGTCCTCCGAGCGCGAGAGGACGGAGAAGTTGCGGCCACGCAGCTCATCGGCGTCATAGCCGGTCATCTCGCACAGCGCGCGGTTGACCTCGATGAAGCGTCCCTGGAGGTCCATGAGCGACATGCCCACCGGCGCGTCGTCGAAGGCCTGCTGGAAGCGCGCCTCGGCCTCGGCCCGCCCGGCCTGGGCGCGCTCGAGCCCCGTGACGTCCGTCGCGACGAGCAGCGCCTCCTCGCCCTCGGTCAGCGGCACGGTCTGGACCCAGAGACGCCGGCCCCCGAGGGTCATCGCGAAGCTGTGCGATGCGCCGTCGATCGCGGCGCGCATCGTCGGCTCGAGCACCGCGGCCTCCTCGTCGGTCGCGATGTCCGAGGGCCGGCAGCCCACGAGCTGGGCCGAGGTGCGCCCCGTGGCGTTGATCAGGCCACCCGCGACCGTGGTGAACCGCAGGTCGGGGTCATAGCGGTACATCGCGATGTCGGGGAGGTGCCCGAGCAGCGCCTGCGTCGCCGCCCGCTCGACCGCCCCGGTGCGGACCGCCTCATCGCGTTCGCGGCCGCGCAGCGTCGCGAGCTGACGGGAGCGGTGCTCGCTGATCGCCGCCTGGCGCATCAGCAGCGCGACGAAGATCGTGCCAAGGATGCCGAGCAGCGCAACCCAGGCGGCGACCGGGATGAGCCCGTCGGGATCGGGGGACAGCTCGACCTGCCACCGTGTGCCGGCGATCATCGGCGACGCCCGGACCGGGTCTCCGTCGATCTCGCCGATCGACACGAGCGTCGTGCCGCCCTGACTGAGCCGCAGCCCACCGCGGCCTGCCGCGGTGCGGACCGCGAGGCCGAGCTGACGGTAGTCCAGGGCGCCCGACACCCAGCCCACCAGCGCACGTTGCCGCTCGGCCGGGGTCTGCACCGGCTGCCCCTCCTCATACCGCGGGGAGAAGACCACGAACCCGGCGCGGCCGCTTGCCGCCAGCGGCACCACGCCGGAGGCGACGGGCTCGCCGGCGCGCGCCGACGCGCGCAGCGCCGCGGCCCGCCGGCCGTCTGCGTCGGCGAGGACGTTGTAGCCCACGACCGGCCGGGCGAGCGTCCGCGCCGCGACGGTGACGATGACGGCGTACGCGTCGCGTTCGGGCGCCCGGCGCCGGCCCTCACCGGCGGGCTCCCAGATGGGTCGCCCGAACCGGCGCTCGAACGCCGTGCGGTCCTCGCCGTCGACGAGGTCGATCCGCGAGAGGCCCGACGCGGCACCCGCCTCCAGTGCGGGCTCGGCGAAGGCGAAGAACTCCTCGGTCGTGACGTTCTCACTGGCCGCGAACAGCGACGTGAGGTCGCGCACGGTGTCCTCGAGGCGCGCAGCGGAGGTCTCGATCGCCGCCACCGCCTGCTCCGAGGCGGTCACCTCGCGCGCGCGCTCGCGATCCACGTCGATCTGGTGGGCGATCACGGTCGCGATCACGGTGGTCAGGATCATCGCCCCGACCACCGCCCAGAACCGCATGCGGTCGGCGCGCCGGCGCAGGGCCGGCGTGGGCGACGGGTCTGGTGTCGGGTCGGCGCGCGACATCGGCGGAGACTCTGGGACTACGTGGCAGAACGTACTACCGATTGCAGGATCAACCGACCAGTCCCTTCCTCTAGGATCCGCAGCGACAACCAGGGGGGCTGGCGGCAGGCCGGCTGAGATCGCGTCCGCAGGCGGCGCAGACCCTTCGAACCTGTGGGGTAATGCCCGCGGAGGGAGCGATGCAGTCCGAGACCACCACACCGCAAGCGGTGACGGTCCGAACGCCGCAGGGTGAGGATGGCGCGCAGGCGCCAGCCGTCCTGCTGCGCGACATCCGCCACGACTTCGGCGACCTCCACGTCCTCGCCGGCCTGACCCTTGAGGTGGCCGCCGGCGAGACCGTCGCGCTCGTGGGCCCCAGCGGCTGCGGGAAGAGCACGCTGCTCGAGATCGCCTGCGGCCTGCAGCGCCCGTCCTCCGGCACGGTCGCGGCCACGCCCGCGGCGCTCGTCCCCCAGCGCGACGCCCTGCTGCCCTGGGCCGACGCGCTGGACAACGCGGCGCTGCCGCTGCGCCTGCAGCACGTGACCCGGGCCGAGGCGCGACGCCGCGCCGAGCCGCTGCTCGCCGAGCTCGGGCTGTCGGGGTTCGAGCGGGCGCGTCCCGCACAGCTCTCGGGCGGGATGCGTCAGCGCGTCGCCTTCGCCCGCGCGCTGCTGACCGGACGCGACGTCCTGTGCCTCGACGAGCCGTTCGGCGCCCTGGACGCCATCACCCGGGCGGAGATCCACCGCTGGCTGGCCGGCGCGCTGGCCGTCCAGCCGCGCACGGTCCTGCTCGTGACGCACGACATCGAGGAGGCGCTCGTCCTCGCCGACCGCGTCTGCGTCCTCTCGCCGCGTCCCGCCCGCATCGTCGCCGAGCTGGCCGTCGCCGGCGCCCGCCCGCGGGATCCGGCCGACCCGGCGCTCATCGCGCTGCGCCGGCAGGCCCTGGAGGCCCTGCGCGCATGCTGAGCGCCGTCATCGTCCTCGCCCTGCTCGGCGCCTGGGAGCTCTACGTGCAGCTCGGCTCGGTCGACGAGCTGCTCCTGCCCGCGCCGAGCGCGATCGTGACCGCGCTGGTCGACGAACGGGCGCTGCTGTGGTCCAACTTCACGGTCACCGCCACCGAGGTCGGCCTCGGGATCCTCCTCGCGCTCGCGGTCGGCCTGCTGCTCGCCGTGGGCCTGCACCTCTCGAAGACCGCCCACCGGGCGATCTATCCGCTGCTCGTGGCCTCCGTCGCCCTGCCGATCCCGGTGATCGCCCCGCTGCTGGTGGTCTGGTTCGGGTACGACCTGGGCCCGAAGGTCGTGATCGTCGCGCTCGTCGCCTTCTTCCCCATCGTCGTGGTCACGCTCGGTGCGCTGTCGTCCACCGACAGCGAGCTCCTGCGCGTCCTGCGCTCGATGGACGCCACGCGCTGGCAGCGCCTGCGCTTCGCCGAGCTGCCCGCCGCCGTTCCGGCTGCCGTCTCCGGCGCGAAGATCGCCGTCGCCGTCGCCGTGATGGGCGCGGTCTTCGCCGAGTACGCCGGCTCCGAGGCCGGCCTCGGCCACATGATCCTGCAGTCCATCCCCCAGCTGGAGACGGCCCGCGCCTGGGCCGCCGTCGTCGTGCTCGCCACCTTCGCCATCTCGCTCGTCGCCCTGCTCGCGATCGTCGAGCGGCGCCTGAGAGCCACCCATTCCCCAACCCCGAGAGGCCTCTCGTGATCCCACGTCCCGTCACCGCCGCGCTGCTGGTCTGCGCCGCCCTCGTCGCCACCGGCTGCGGCGAGAAGTCCGAGGAGGAGGGCCGCACGGCCTCGACGCAGGAGCTCGACCTTGTCCTGGACTACTTCCCCAACGCCGATCACGCCGGCATCTACGCCGCCATCGGCAACGGCGACTTCGAGCGGGCCGGACTGAGCGTCACCCCGCGTACCCCGTCGGACCCGTCGGCGCCGCTGAAGCTGCTGGCCGCCGGCCGCGCCGACCTCGTCATCTCGTACGAGCCCGAGCTGCTGCTCGCGCGGGACAAGGGCCAGGAGCTGCAGGCCGTCGGGGCGCTCGTCCAGAAGCCGCTGACGTCGCTCATCTCGATCGGCAAGGACGCGATCGAGAAGCCCGAGGACCTGCGCAACACCCGCGTGGGCACCGCCGGGATCCCGTACCAGAGCGCGTACCTGAAGACGATCCTGCGCGAGGCGAACGTCCCGGAGTCCTCGGTGCGCGAGATCAACGTCGGCTTCAACCTGACGCCCGCGATGCTGTCGGGCCGCGTCGACGCGACGCTCGGGTCGTTCTGGAACTACGAGGGTGTCGAGCTCGAGCGCCGCAACCGCAACCCGACGATCCTCCGCATGGAGGACCTGGGCGTCCCGACCTACAACGAGCTCATCGTCGTCGCCCGCGCCGAGACCGTGCGCAACGAGGGCCCGATGCTGCGCCGCTTCATGCAGGCACTGGCCGCGGGCCACCAAGCGCTGAAGGAGGACCCGGCGCAGGGCATCGACCCGCTGCTCGAGGCCAACCCCGATCTGCAGCGCGGCCTGCAGACCGCCGTCGTCGACGCGACGCTGCCGGTCTTCTTCCCCGAGGACGAGGACCGGCCGTTCGGGTACATGGACCCGAAGGAGTGGGCCGCCTACACGACCTGGATGGTCGACGAGGAGCTGATCGGCTCGACGACCCCGGGCGCGCGGGCGTTCACCAACGAGTTCCTGCCCGGCGAGGGCCTCGGCGAGGGCGAAGCCGCGCCCTGATCGACGGACGCGCTCAGGCCGAGGGCGTGGGTGGCGGCGAGGCCCGCCCACGCCCCGTAGGGCGCGAACAGCTCACGGACCTCGTCCTCGGTCGCGTAGGCGTCGGGATCGCCGCCACTGCGCAGCTGCCCGACGAGCTTCAGGAAGCCCAGGTCCCCCGCAGGGAAGCAGTCCAGGCGGCCCTGGCCCTGCGAGGCGAGGACGTCGATCGTCCACTGGCCGATCTCCGGGATCGCCCGGAGGCGCGCCCAGCCGGCCTCGTGGTCGGGGTCGTCGAGGTCGACGCGGCCGCTGGCCACCTGCCGGGCGCAGCGGATGAGCGCGAGCGCGCGCTTCTCGGCCAGCCCGAACGCGCAGAGCTGCGCCGGGGCGGTCCCGGCGAGGGTCGCCGCCGACGGAAGGTCGCGCAGACCGGTCGGCGCGTCGTGCCTGCCGAGGCGCCAGACGATGCGGCGCTCGATCGCGGTCGCCCGCGTGAACTCGATGAGCTGCTCGCAGATCGCCCAGGCCAGCGCCTCGAAGGCCACGGGGCGCCCGCGGACGCGCAGGTGCGGCCGGCGGCGGACCGACGCGCCGATCAGCGGGTCCCAGCGGTATCGCTCGACGAACGCCGCGAGGTCGTCGTCGAGCCCGAGCGCGCGGCGCATCCGCGTGACGGCCTCCTGCGCGATGTCGTGATCGTCGGCCCACGCGCCGAGGACGATGTCCCCGCCCGCAGGCTGGGCCGCCCGCACGACGACGGGCGTGTCTCCGAGGTGCAGGAGCCGCTCGAGGATCCCACCGCGGCGCCGAGCGACGCCGTCCATCCCGCCGCCCGGAAGCCGCAGCGGCCAGCGCGGCTCGACCCGTTCGCGGACGCAGGTGGCGAAGCGCGCGTCGAGCTCCGCAACCGGCGAAGCCATCTACCTACCGAGGACGTGCACGTCGACCAGGAAGCTGTGCGAGGAGACGACCTTCTGCCCCCGCCGCCGGCCGCGCAGCTTGACGCGGTGCCGGCGCGATCGGCGCCCACGCACGAGCACGATGGCCGTCGCCCCGCACAGGAAGCTCGTGGCCGCCACGGCCGCGGCCTGGCGCGCAAGCGGCGCCACGGACACCTGCTGGATCTCGCGCGGGGTGTCGAGGACCGGGACGGCGTCGACGGACTCGTACTCGTCCTGCGGCTCGGCGTCCCGGGGCGCGGGCAGATTGCTCGCTGAGGTACCGGGGTTCACGATGCCTCGGAGGCTACCCGCCCAAGCGGTCGCTCATACACCCGGTATTTCTTGACGATCCGGCCGCCCATCGCCTCCATGCCGCGGTTCATGGCGGTGTTCGTCTCCAGGATCCAGCCCATCTCGCCCCACTTGATGGGGGTCTTCTCGGCCATGTCGAAGTGCTCGACGTACATCTTGGCCGCGATCCCGGTGTGCTGGAACTCGGGCTTGACCCCCAGGAAGCTGACGCGGCAGCGCGTGGTGATCTTCCGGCGCCGCAGGTAGTACCACCAGCCCAGCGGGAAGATCCGGCCGTTCATCTTCTTCAGGACCATGTTGATGTCGGGGATGGTGATCGCCACGCCGACGGTCTCCCCCTCCGGCCCCTCGGCGACCATGAACCAGTCGCGGTCGAAGACAAGCTGCAGCTCGGAGGCCAGGTAGTCCAGGTCGGCCTCGGAGTACGGCACGAAGTCCCAGTTCGCGCGCCACGCGGCGTTGTAGACCTCGGCGAACAGGTCCATCTCCCGCCGCAGGTGCCGGCGCGACATCTTGCGCAGCTTGATGCCGTACTTCGGCTCGACCTCGTCGGCGAGCCGGAAGATGATCGGGCGGATCGACTCGCGGTCGCTGATCTTCAGCTCCCACATGAAGAGGTCCATCGCCTTGACCAGATCGAGGTCCTCGAGAATCCGCTGGTAGTACGGCGGCTGCCACGGCTGCTTGATGACGGCCTCGCGGTCATAGCCCTCGATGAGCAGGCCCGCTTCGTCGTTCATCGTGAAGTCCATCGGCCCGAGCATGCGGTCGCGGCCCTTGGCGCGCACCCACTCGGCGGCCGCATCGAGGAGCGCCGACGCGACCTCGGCGTCCTCCTCGAACTCCAGGAAGCCGAACATGCCGGTCGGCGGCTCGTCGGTGTGCTGCTCATCGAACGCGGCGTTGATCTGGGCGCTGATCCGCCCGACGACCCGGCCGTCACGGCGGGCGACGAAGAGCTGCGCCTCGCCGTGCTTGAAGAACGCGTTGCGCTTGGGATTGAGGAACTGCCGCCGCTCGAAGCGCAGCGGGGGGACCCAGTACGGCGAGGTAGCATGCAGCCGGTACGGGAGCTCGATGAACTCCCGCAGATCCCGTCGCCCGGCGACGGGCTGCACGACCACCGACATCGAGGGCAACCCTATCGTGAGCCACACCGGCATTGATGTGTTCGCCAAGGTGCGCGGCCACGAACGCGCGGAGATCCTGCGCGCGGCCCGCGACGCGGACATGCTCCCCTACTTCCGGGTCGTCGAGTCCCCGGCCGCCCCCGTCATGGAGATGGAGGGCGCCGAGCGGATCATGCTCGGCTCGAACAACTACCTGGGCCTGACCGGCGACCCGCGGGTCATCGCCGGCGCGCGCGAGGCGCTGGAGACCTACGGCACCGGCCTGACGGGCTCGCGGCTGCTCAACGGCACCACGCCGCTGCACCTCGAACTCGAGCGCGAGATCGCCGCGTGGATGGGCACCGAGGACGCCATCGTCTACACGACGGGCCACCAGGCGAACCTCGGCGCGCTGGGCACGCTGCTCGGCCCTGAGGACACCGTGATCGTCGACAGCGCCGACCACGCGTCGATCCTCGACGGCTGCCTGCTCAGCAAGGCCAAGCTGCGCCCGTTCCGCCACAACAAGCTCGACAAGCTCGAGAAGGCGCTCTCACGCGCCGCAGGAGACCCGGGCGGCGTGCTCATCGTCGTCGACGGCGTCTTCAGCATGGAGGGCGACGTCGCGCCGCTCCCGGACATCGCCGACCTCGCCAGCCGCTACGGCGCCCGGCTGATGGTCGACGAGGCCCACGGCGCGGGCGTCCTGGGCGCGCGCGGCGCGGGCGCGAGCGAGCTGCTCGGCGTCGAGGACCGCGTCGACCTGCGGATGGGCACGTTCAGCAAGTCCCTGGCGTCCTGCGGCGGCTTCATCGCCGGATCGGCCGAGGTCATCGACTTCCTGCGCATCCAGAGCCGTCCGTTCCTCTTCACGGCGTCCGCCGTGCCCGCCGCGGTGGGCGCTGCGCTGGCGGCCCTGCGGATCATCCGCTCCGACGAGGGCCCGCAGCTCATGGCCCGCGTGCTGGACAACGCCCGGCACTGGCGCGACGGCCTGCTGGCGCTCGGTCTGCGGGTCGTCGAGAGCGAGGACGGCATCACCACCCCGATCGTCCCCGTCCTCGTCGAGGACGACTGGAAGGCCGGCCTGCTGTGGAAGGCGCTGTGGGACGCGGGCATCTTCGTGAACGTCGCCATTCACCCCGCCGTGCCGCCCGGCGGCGCCCTCCTGCGGACCAGCGTGATGGCCACCCATGACACCGGAACTCTGGATGACGCGCTGGGCCGCGTGGGCGCGGTGAAAGCCGCATTCGAGGCTGAACACGGCCCGCTACCCTCACCGGTTTAGGCCACCTGAGCAAATTTCTCTTGTCCGGATTTTCACAAGACGGACACAAGAGAAAAAAGGCGCTATTAGCGGACGGGTCGGACGGTTGTCCGTTGACCGCGGCGGCACCCCTGTCATAGCTTCGCTGGGCGCTCAGCGCGACGCACCGGGGGAGGCACACGAGCCGTTCGGATACCACGGGAGGGTCCGAACAGCCAGGGTCGTGGACCTCCGCGAGGGCCCCGGGAGGCTGTCGTGCGGGCGCATGCGGTCAGAGAACATCCAAGGCAACGTTGGCTTCGACGTCGGGAGAGCGAAGTCAGCAGGGAGGACAGATGAACGCGACAGCAATCGCCCCTGGGCAAGAAACGAGTGCTGCCCCTCAGCATCTCGTGGCGCTCCAGCGCGCCAATAAGGTCCGGCTGGCTCGGGCCGAGCTCAAGCGCCGGATCAGCACCAGGGAGATCACAGTCGGCGACGTGGTGCTCGGCACCCCGTGGGAGGCGGCGAGCATGACCGTCGCCGATCTCCTCATGAGTCAGAAGCGGTGGGGTCGCACCCGCTGCAAGAAGTTCCTCTCCGCCATCCCCCTGTCCGAGACCAAGACGGTCGGCTCCCTCACCGAGCGCCAGCGCCACGCCGTGGCACAGGCCCTGGGCGAGGAGCCGGGACAGCGGGACGCGGCACCGGGCGCCCCCATGCGCCTCGCCGCGTAGCGCGGCTCAGGACGACATCGGAACGGGCGGCGCCGGGGGCGGCGCCGCCACGCCGACCCGGGTCGCCAGCTCCAGGATGTGCCCGTCCGGATCACGCAGGTACAGGGAGTGGAAGCCGTTGCGCGAGAAGATCTCGCTCGTCGCCACCCCGTGCTGCTCCAGGTAGTCGCGCCAGCCGGCGAGCTCCTCACCGCTGTCGACCGTCAGCGCGATGTGGTGCGTCGACCCCTTCCCCACGACCCCGGGGTCCATGGAGGAGTACTCCAGGAACGAGATGCGCTGCCCGCCCCCGGTGTCGAACCAGTAGTGCCGGGCGTCCGGATCGTCGTCGCTCGTCGACTCCTGGACGAGCGCGAGCCCCAGCAGGTCGCGATAGAAGGCGGTGGTGGCCTGCAGGTCGGAGCTGATCAGGGTCAGGTGATGCAGGCCGCGGATCGCCATGCGGCGCGGCTCGGCGGGGTCAGGCACGGAAGCTCAGTCCTCCGGATCGACGACGGAACACCTCGCGCAGGGCGAGGAAAGACAGGATGTAGACGGCCAGGCCGATCCCCAGCCGCACCAGGGCGCTGAGATCGGCGGCAAACCATGCGGTCGCGACCGAGATGGCCGTGGGCAGCAGCGCCAGCAGCATGCTGTGCGACCGAAAGCCGGTGATGTGCTCGCGGATCGCAACCTCGAGCGAGGCGACGCAGATCACGGCGAGGCCAAAGCCGATGACCGTCCGACCGGCGCCGGCGCCCATGAAGAGCCCGATGCCGACGAACACGATCCCGGTGAGGATCAGGACCTCGACGAGCGGGAACGGCGCCCACGGCGGCTTGGGCGCCTCGCCGGTGCGGGCACGGCGCCGTGGCCTGCTCGGAGCCGCGCCGGCGGTCGGCGCGGTCATGGAGACCGGTGCTGGTCCTCCCCGCTTGCGGGTGCGACGTCCCATACGTGGGGCGGAGGCTAGTCGGCTGGCGTTGTGCGGGCGTTATGGGCAGCCCGACGACAGCTTCACGTGCCACCAGCCCGCGAGCATGCCGATGATCCCGCGCCGCGGCTTGACCTGATAGCCGCCGCAGCCGGGCTCGCCGAGGTCGGCGTGACGGATGCGCACATACGGGTGCAGCTCGGGCGCGCGGCGGACCTCTTCGAGAAGCGCGCGGGTCTGGGCGATCTCGTCGCGGCGGGCGGCGCGGTGGGTGCGCTCCTGCGCGATGCGCGCGATGAGGGCGTCGCGCTGGGCTTCGAGCTCGGCGAAGGTCGGAAGATGGGCCTGGCGGCGCCCTGCCGCGGCGGTCGGCGCGATGGGGCGACGGTCGCCGGGATCGCGGAACGCGTCGGTGGTGAGGAGCGCGAGCTCGCGCTCGAGGTGGCGCAGCTGGGTTCGGAGCGTGGCGCGGGCCGAGCGCTCGTCCAGGACGACGCCGGGGTGCGGCGCGTCGTCGAGCAGCAATGTCGCGGGCGGGGCCATCACGATCCTCCGTTTCGGAGCGTACCAACGCGCTCCCGCGGGGTCACGGGGCCAGGAGATCGGCGACGCGGTCGAGCGCCTCCCACGCCGCCACCGCGGGCACGCCGCCGGGTGTCACCGCGGCCAGTCGCACCTCGGCGGTGGACGTGGTCGGCAGCAGCGCTTCCGCGGAAGCGCCCCACAGCGGCGCCACAGCCTGTTCCTCGTCGGCCAGGACGATCGCGCCGTCGATCAGCACGACCCGCAGCGGGCCATGCAGCAGCGCCGCGTCCCACGCCGTCACCGCGACCTTCGTGTCAAGCAGCGCGAGCAGGAGCGCGTCGGTGACGACGTCCTGCGACCGGAACCCGCCGTGGCGCAGCCGCTCCAGCAGCGCCGCCTCGTACGGCGTCCGATCGACATCCGGGTCAAGGCCCGTGTGCCGGAACGCCACGCGGTAGGCGTGCACGATCTCGTCATGCCGCGCCTCGATCGCCACCCCACCGGTGACGCGGCTCGCCAGCTCGCGCAGCCGATCGCGGACGAAGGGATCGCGGCCGCGGCGCAGGTCCACGGGCGTGGTCAGCTCCCAGAGCACGATCCCGGGCAGGTCGGCCTCGACCTCCGGGTCGACCACGCCTCGCCTCGGGGTCGCGGGCTCGGTCACTTCAACCGCGCCGCCCGCCGCTCGAGCTCTTCCACGGTCAGCTCGTCGTACACGCTCTCCCGCACGATGCCGCCCTCGTCGGCGAAGACGGTCTGCGGGCACGTGATCACGCGGTAGACCGCGCTGAGCGCCCCGTCGCGGTCCCAGCCCACGGGAATGGTGATCCCGCGCCGGTCGAGGTCTGCGCGCAGCTTGTCGCGGTCGCCCTTGATGGCGATGGCCGCGACCTGGAGGTCCGGCTGCGCGCGCTTGAGGGCCTGCAGCGCATCGAGCTGCCCCATACAGCTGCCGACAGGCGCCACGAACGCCAGGACGACCGGTCCCTCCTCGGACAGCTGGCACCCGTTGAGGATGTCGGGGCCGCGGACCTCGCACGCCGGTCGCGCCCCCGCCGCGCCCTGATCCTCGCGCCGCGCGAGGTTCGCATCGCCGTCGAGGTCAGACCGCACCAGCGGGGCGGCGAACGGCGGCATCTCGACGCCGACCGGCAGGCTGTCCGGGGTGTCGTTCGCGCGGTCGGCGAACAGGGCGTAACCGAGCCCCAGGAACGCGAGGACGAGCATCGCCCCCGCGACGGTGCCCGACCAGCCGAGCCGCTTCATGCCGGCGTATCGACCGGCGTGCTGGGAGCGCCACGCCGCCGCCGGGGTGACGGGAGGCGGACCGGGGACCGCTCGGTCCACACCAGCGCGGCGGGAAGCACGACGAGCACGCCGAGCAGCGACACGCTGAGGTTGATGACGCACACCAGCCCGAAGTTCCGCAGCATCGGGAAGTCCGAGAGGATCAGCACGGCGAAGCCGAGGATCACGGTGACCCCGGAGGCGGCCACGGCGGCACCGGTGGAGCTGTAGGCGTTGCGCAGCGCCTGGGCGACCTCCCGGCCCTTCTCACGTTCGCTGCGGAACCGTTCGGAGAGCAGCACGCTGAACTCCGTGGAGATGGCGATGACGAGTGCGGAGAGCACCACGGAGAGCGGGTTGAGCTCGATGCGCAGCGCGAACAGCAGCAGCGCCGACCAGCCGGTCGCGAAGACGATCGGGATGAGCGGCACCAGCGCGCGACGCCACGACCGCAGCGCGACGAGCAACACGAGCGCCACCGCGAGGATGCCGGCGATGAGCGTGACGACCCGCCGGCCGTGCCCGGAGACCTTGTCGTTGGCCTCGGCCGCCAGCACGGGCAGGCCGGCGAGCCGCACTTCCACACCAGGCGGAGCGGTGTCCAGCCCTCGGCGCAGCTCGGCAAGCACCTCGGCCTGCTGGTCGAGCGGCATGAGCTTCAGGCCGAAGCTCAGCGTCGCGGCGCGCCGGTCGGGCGTGATGACGTTCTGGCTGAAGTACGGCGGAATCGCGTCGAGCAGCGCATCGACGCGCTTCTGGGTGAGCTCGCCACTGGTGCTGAACAGGTCGGGCAGCGAGAACGCCGGGCAGATCTCCGCGTCGCCACACCCGCGCTCGGCGCTGTAGCCGTAGCGGTTGAGGATCTTGCGCTGCTGCTCGCCGAGCCACGCGATCGTCGCGGCCCGCCCCACGTTGTCGCCGGTGACGAGCACGTCGACCTGGCCGGCGACCCCGGTGGTCTCCTGCAGGCTGCGCAGGTCGCGCACGGCCTGCTCATCCTGCGGCACGAGCTCGAGGATGTCGGTCTGCACCTTGAGCTGGCTGTCGGCCGCCCAACCTGCCACCGCCAGCACGGCGGCGACCACGAGCACGCGCCCGGGTCGCCGGCCCGCCAGCGCCAGGGCGCCGGTCGCCGCGCGACTGGCCGCACGCCGGCCGGCACGGACCGGCCGGTTCTCGCGCAGGAGGCGCCCGACACGCCTTGCGGGCGGACCGAGCAGTCCGCCGAGGCGGGTGCGCAGACGGCCGGGCGGAACGTCGGAGTCGGCGAGGACCAGGGCCGCCGTGCCGCCCGCGAGCGCGAGGACGAACGCCACGACGATGCCGACGATGAGCAGCACGCCGAATCCGCGGACCATCGGGACCGGGGAGAGCAGCAGGACGAGGAAACCCGCGATCGTCGCCGCGGCCGCGGTGGCCACCGTGGGTGCGCCGAGGGCGGCGGCACGCTTCGCCGCCGGTTCCGCACGGAGGCCGTCGCGCCGGCGCACCTCCTCGACGCGCGCCTGCAGCTGGATGGCGTAGTCGACCGCGAGGCCGATGAGGACCGGGAGCACGGCGATCGCCGCGATGGTCAGAGGCTGCCCGGCCAGCGAGAGCGCACCGAAGGTGATGCCTGCCGCGCCCAGGGCAACCCCGAGCGGCAGCAGCCGGAGCCGACTGGAGAACACGAGCGCCAGCGTCGCGGCCATGACCAGGACCGCGGCGATCAGCAGGATGATCAGCGACCGGCTGATCGCGTCGGTGAGGTCGTCGACGACGACGGGCGCGCCGGTGACCGCCACCGAGACCTGGTCGAGCGCGAACTCGGACATGGTCGTGGCCTCGCGGATGTCGGCGATCGCGTCGCGCCGCTCCTCGTCGGACAGGTCGGGCTTCAACCGAACCTGGATGAGCGCCGCATCGGGACCCGGGAAGAGGTACGCAAAGCGCGCCTTCGGCGTCCCGGCGGGCTTGCTGGCGTCGTAGACGAGCTGCGAGATGAAGCTCGGGTCTTCGAGGTTCGGGACGCCGGTGAGTCCGTAGCGCACCGCGAGCTGCAGGAGGTCCCTGGTGAACTGCGCCTGCACGAGCTGACGGGCCTGGAGCGCGAGCTTGTCCGCCTCAGCCTTGCTCTTGCCCTGCTTCAGCGCGAGCTGCCGCGCCGCCGTCGCCGCCCGCTCGGACTGCGCGGCCTGACCCTGCGTGCGCTCGGCGAAGCCCTGCTGGAGCTGGCGCGTCGACTCGTTGATGAACGTGCCGGGCCCGATGACGACCTTGACCGGCTTCGTCTCGGCGATGCGCCCGCACGGACTCTGCGAGCCGCCCGGCGGAATCGCGCCGCGCGGCACGTTGCCCGACAGGCAGCCCTCTAGGCCGATGACTTTCTGCAGGTTGTCGGTCAGGATCAGCCGGTTGAGCTCTCCGCGCAGCAGGACGATGACGCTGTCTGACCCGAACTGCTCGGCGAGGTCGTCCGTCGCCCGGGCGGTGGCACTCCCCTCCCCCACGAGGGTCTCGTTCCCGGCGTCGGGTTCGAGACGGAGCGACAGCCCGGCCCCGATGAGCGCGAGGACGATGCACACCGCCAGCACCGGCCGCGGCCGCCGGGCGGCGAACGCGGCCAGCGCGTGCAGCGGCCGGCTCACGGCTGCGGCGACGGCGCCGGCGGCACCTCAGTGCTGCTCGACGCAGCGGGCACCTGCGGGAAGTCCGTGGGCGAGCCGCTGGTCGTGAACTGACCCTGCTTGCGGCAGGCCGGCGCGGGGACGGTCCCGTCCGGGCCTGGGAACGCGGTGGCGCGGATGGTGTCGAGCAGCTTCTGAGGATCGTCCGTCAGCTGACTGAGCGCTCCGGGATCATCTGATAGGACCGGGTCCGGGCGACCGCACTGACGGTCCTCGTAGATCCCGAGGCCTTGGGCCAACTTCTGGAAAGCCAGTGGGAACGCATAAGGGTTCGGCCGGCTGGAGCCCAAACGGCTGGGGTAGGCCGCAAGGCTGTCCGGGGAGACCGGAGACGGTGTGATGGTGAAGTAGTTGACCCGCTGGCGACCTGACGGCCCTGTCAGGCTGTCAAAGCCCTGCGTTGCCGCTGTTGTATTCCCAAGGAATGCCCGAAGGTCGTCTCGATAGGCACCCACGAAAGACAGCAGCGGGTTGAGCTGCTTGAGCGCCGGATCGAACACCCCCAAGAACGGACCGAGCTCGTTGAGGAACCGCTGTGTCGCGGGCAGGCCAGTCTCGGCCTCATCGAGCAACGGGCCGAGGTCTGTGAAGAGGGCGTTGAGGTCCGGGGCGACATCTGCCGCGAGCTCGAGTGTGGGCCCTGCCGCCTCGGCGGCAGGAGTCAGCTGGCGCACGAGCGGGTCTGTGTCTCGCGCGAAGCGGTCGAGGCGCTTCAGCGTTGCGGTGGCCTCGGTTTGGAAGGTCGGCAGCGCCCGGAAGGTCTCCTTCAGCTCCTCATTGCGGTCCGCCGTGACCTGGAAGACCCGGTTGGAGTTGGTGATCAGGCCGGACAGTTGGCCCCGCTGCTCAGACAGTGCGCCGAACACTTCCCCGGTATCGCGCACCAGTTGCTGCACGGCGTTCGTCTGCGAATTCAGGATGTCGATGACTTCGCGGGTGTCCTCGGAGAACGGCTCGAGGAAGCCAATCGCCTGGTTGAGATCTGCGCCACGCCCAGCAACTGCCTCTGCCTGTGCCTGCTGCCAGACCTGCAGCGCACGACGCGTCTTGGGGTCGAACGCTCGCGTGATCTCGTCGAGCTCGACGGTCTCCTGCGTCTGCTGCGGCGGGAGGGTCGCGCTCTCAGCGAGGTTGCCCTGCGACCGGTCGCCTGGAGACAGCTCCACGTAGGTCTCTCCCAGCAGGGTCTTCTGGCGCAGCGTCGCGCGGCTGTTCGACGGTACCGGTGCGTAGCGCTCGTCAATCTCGACCGTGACCGCGGTCGTACCGTCAGGACTGTTGACGATGGTCTTGACCTTGCCGACCGGGACACCGGAGATGCGTACGTCAGCTTCGCTGGAGAGCTGATTGGCCTCGGTGAATGTGATGTCGAAGCGGTACCCCTTCGGCTTGAACGGGACCGGGCCGCCGAACGACAGCCAGAGGAACAACAACAGCCCAAAGCAGGAGAAGGCGAAGCCAACCATGACCAAGAGCCGCCCGAGAGTCGGAGCTTGCTTCTGCATCAGCAGGTCACCCGCCCGTTCGTGGTGGTGGCCGTCGGGAAGTTCGACAAGCGCGTGACCGCATCGAGCAGCGGGTTCCTCTCACGGAAGGAGTTCTGCAGCGCGTTGATGCCGCCACACGTTGCGACGGCGAGACCGCGCCGGACGGGTCCATTGCCGTCCTGCGTCGAGAAGACCGAGGCGCTCGAGTGGTTTAGCCACGCGAGCCAGAAGAGGTAGCCCTCCTCAGAGCCGGCCGGGTTGAACGCCAAAGCATTGAAGAACCCGTTGAGCACTTCAAGCGAACGGTCGAGGGCCGGGGTATCGACCGCAAGGTCCGCGGCGGCCTTCCGTGTGGACTCCGCCGTGGGCTGCACGTCGCGCGCAAACGGCCGCAGCTGGTTCTCGATCACCGGGGTGGTCTCCTTGAAGAACTCCTGGCTGGCCTTCGAGGTGCCTTCGAGCGCGCGGGCGCCGGGACGGAGTTCCTCCAATGTGGGCCCGAGGTCGGACGCGAACGTATCGAGCTTCTCAAGCGCGCCGCGTGTGTCTTCCAGGCTGGCCGGCAGCTCGCGGATCGTCTCCCGCAGTGCCCGGTCCTGGGCGGCGAACGCGGCGAACACGCGGTCCGACGCACGGACAAGCGACGTGAGTTGCTGGTCCTTCTCGCCGACGGCTTCGGCAACGAGACGGAAGTTGCGCGTCACGCGGCGGACGTTCTCCCGACGCTGCTCGAGCAAGCTCGTGATGCGCCGGATGTCGCGCGTGGTCGGCTGGAAACGGCGGAGGGAGGCGCTGAGCTGGCGGTCGTTGTCGGTCAACGCTTCGCCGGCACCGCCGACAAGCAGGACGAGGTAGTCGCGTGTGTCCTTGTCGAGGCTGGCGAGGATCTCGTCGAACTGCACGGTCGGCTCCGTCTGAGAGGCCGGGATAACCCCACCCTCCGGCAGTTCACCTGCGTCCGCGTTACCCGGAGACAGCTCGATGGTCATGTCCTCGAGGCCGGTCTTTGGGCGAGCCAGCGCCGTGACGTCGCGGTAGAGCGTGGCGTACTTCGCGCGGATCCTCAGGGTCACGAGCGCGCGACCGTCCTGCAACTCGACATCGCCGATCTCCCCGACCGGGACACCGGCGATAGTCACGGTCTGACCCTGGCCCGGGGTGAAGGACTTCGCAGTCTCCATCTCGGCCTGGTACTCGACGAACTCTGTGCCGAATCCCGGAACCCACGCGGGGAGATAGAGCCGCTGGTTTGCGAGGATGAAGCCACCGACGACGAACGCGGCGACCACGATGCCCGCGATCATGAGGAAGTCGCGGAAGTGGGTGCGAATGGCACGCTTCACTCGTCGCCCCCTGAGCGCAGCGGGTTCAGCACGCCCAGCAGCCCGCCGGTGACGTCGCCGTCCGTCTTCTCGGCGCGGCGGGCGACCTGCTCGCCATCGCTCTTCTTCGGACTCGCCGACTTCGCGGCCTTCGGCTTCACGGTCTCACGAGGCGCGGCGACGGCGCTCGCAGACGCCGACCCGCCGGTCGAGCTCGGCAGCAGGACGCGGCCTCGCCGCTGGGTGGCGCCGTCCGCCGGCCCGGTGCGGGCGCTGTTGAGATTCGGGCGCTGCTGGTCCTTACAGGTTGCGTCGAAGTCCAGCGGCGGCAGCGCGCTCACCATCGCCGGGCGGGTGCCCTTAGGCGGAAGCGCAGCACTGCCATACAGCTTGCCGACGCCCTCGTAACCCGGCTCACCGGTCTCGACACGGTAGCTGCCGCCGATCGTCGCGCGAATCCACTGCCCGTTGCCGTCGAAGTTCTGTGACTCGCCGTTGAAGCCGGCGAGCGCGTAGAAGAACTCCTTGTAGTTCGAGACGCCGGTGGACCGCGGCCCGTCCTCGATCGCGATGACGCCGGTCGGCAGCAGCACCTTCGACGCGCACTGCGCGAGCAGGTCCTGCTGTTCCAGGAGACCAAGCGTGCCGTTGCCGGTCTTCGCCAAGTCCTCCGTCGTCGGAGCCAAGATGCCCACCAGGCCTTGGAGCTCGTCGGGCGACAGCAGCGCCGTTGCCTGAGACAGCCACGGTCGCGCGGCGTCGATCGTCGCCTGCGTCTCCTCCACGCCCGGCAGGATCTCCCGAGCGAACGCCCGCGTCGGGGGGAAGGCTGCATTGAGCGCAGTAAGCGTCGAGTTGGCGGTCTTCAGCGTCCCGGGCAGCTCAGCGATGGTCTCACCCAGCGCACCACTCTCGTCGGCGAAGGCGGAGACGGTGCGATTGAAGTTCACAACGACGTCCTGAAGGGCGGCGGTGTCCCCGCTCAGCGACCGGCTGAGCCGATCAAGCGCCTTGATCGTCGCCGACACGTCGTTGCCATCGCCGACGATGGCGGAGTTGACCACGGCGGTGCCCCGAGCCGCACCCGGTGCGTCGCGCAGGCTGTCGTTCAGCGCCTGCGCCGCCGTCTTGCCGCGCACGGACGGGTCCTGGGACTCGTCGTCCTCAGCCACCGGTTCGTTCGTTAGCCCGTCGCCAAAGCCTTGGAGCAGGCCCTGGAGGTCCTCGCGCGTGGACTGCTGCAGGGAGGTCAGCACCTGATCGAGCTGGACAGGCGTGGCCGTCTGCGTCAACGGCACCGTGTCCCCCGTGCCGAGCGACGGCTGGCCCGGGGTTCCGGGGCTCAGCTCGACGAAGTAGTTGCCCTCCAGGAAGATGCGCGGCCGGATCTTCAACTCAGCGTCCTTGTGAATCGGCAGGCCGTCTTCGTCGATCTCCATCTCCACGACGCTCGCCTGGGTGCCGTTCTGGGCGGACACACCCGTGACCTTGCCGACATCGACGCCTGCGATACGCACCGGCATGTTCGCGCGGACGCCGTTCGACGTCTGGAAGACCGCCTGGAGCTTGAATGAGGTCGTGAGCGGGTTGTCCTTGCGGAACGCCATGTAACACGCGAGGAGGATCACGAGCAGTGCGACGACCCCGACGGTCACCGGATTCGCGCCGGTCCGGTCCTTGCGCAGCACGCGCGGACGGTCGCTTTTCGCCGCACGCGCCATCACGGAGCCCTCCGAATCGTGCGGTCGGTAGCCGTGCCCTGGTTCCCGGGAGGGTTGCCGATGACAACCTGGTTGGCGGCGTAGGGCTCCCGGCCCGCCTCGCACTCCTGCGGAACGCCAGGCTGAGCGGTGTTGGGATACGGATTCGCATGCAGGAAGTTGCTCGCCGCCTGGGGGCCGCCTCCTGCTGCGGGTGCCGATGCGGGCCCGGACGTTGAGTTCGGCCCAGGGACCGGTGCCTTGAGATTGGCGCGGGCAAACGTTCCGTTACCGTCGCCGACGCTGAACAACATGGCGACGTTGCGCGCGAGCATGCCGGCGTAGTTGCAGACAGTCTGGGCAGGCGTTACATCCGCGAGCGTCGGGGCGAGGATCTGCACGAGGGTGTTCAGGCCGCGGAGTCCGAGG
Organism: Solirubrobacteraceae bacterium; assembly: GCA_016463765.1. GTDB lineage: Bacteria > Actinomycetota > Thermoleophilia > Solirubrobacterales > Solirubrobacteraceae > Svornostia. Next base: position 28,138 of record JAEMQS010000016.1, read on the forward strand.
TCCGTGCTCGGGTCATCGGAGAAACGCTCGAGCGCCGTCAGCGTCGTCGTCAGCTCTTCGTTGAACGCAGGCGTGCGCTCGAGCACTGGCAGGCCCACTTCTACGGTGTTCGCAAGGTCCGCTGCAGACGCACGCAGTGCTTGCGACGCCGGTTGGAGGGCAGTGAACAGCCGCTCGCTGTCGCGCAGGAACGGACGCTGCACGCGGAACGACGCGATCGCCGTGTCCAGGGCGGCCGGCGTCCGCTCCGTCGCAAGCTGGATATCAGGTGCCACCTCCGCCAGCGCCGCGAACGTCGTGTCGAGGTTGCCGAAAAGCGAAGCCTGCTGCTCGGCGACAGGCGCCACCTCCGCAGCGGTCTGCTGGAGCGCGCGAACCAGTTGCCCGAGCCCAGTTTCGGGCTCGGCGAGGTTGCGCATGACGGGCACGAGGTCCTCGAGCAGCGGGTTAAGCTGTTCGATCGTGCGGTTCAGCGCCGCGCCGCGACCTGCCAGGGCGTCGCCGAAGTTCTTGATGTTGACTTGGCCCGCCTCACGAGTCGGCTCGTCGAACGTGTTCAGGACCTCGTCAAGCTCGACAGGCTGCGGGGTCGCCGCGCTCAGCGGCAGCGTCGCGCCGCTCTCCCAGCCCTCGCTGCTCGTGCCCTTCTGGATCGACACGTACTTCAGGCCCAGTGCCGACCGCGGGCGAACGATGACGGTTGAGTCCTTCGGGAGCGGGTCGACCGTCGTCTCGAGCTTGAGGTCCAAGATGGCGGTGGTCCGGCCGTTCTCGTACTGCTTGGTGCTGATGTCCTGGACGGTGCCGACGCGGGTGCCGCCGATCCGCACGTCGTTGCCGACGACGAGGTTCGCCGCGTTCGGCAGCTCGACCTTGAGGTTGTAGGTCGGCACGAACGGCAGGCCGGAGTTCGCGTTGTACGCGAGGAAGACACCGACCATCACGACGAGCACGGTCGCCGCGCCGATGAGCACGGGGTTCGACGCGAGGGAGCCCTGACGCTGTCTCATGACCCGTCACCCAGGAGGTAGTCGGCGACCGTCTCCTCAGCTGTGGCGGAGTCCGAGGCGGTGGTCTCGGGTGCCGGCTCGACCCGATCTTCCTTCGGCGCACGGGTCTTGGAAGGCGTGGAGATCTCGGTGGGAAGCCGCAGCGAAGGCTCTCCCTCACGCGTGCGCCGCGACCGCGTGCTGGCGGCCGACACCTCGGCATCTGCCGTCTCGCGCGCCTCGTTCGTTTCGATCTGCGGCCGCTTCGTGGCCTCTCCGCCCAGCCTCTGCCCGCAGCCGGGTACCGGCGCGATGAAGTAGTTCGCGCAGTCGTTTTGCAGCACCCACGCCCGCGCGTAGTACCCCAGGTCGTCGAACCCGTTCTGCGATGTCGCCGCAAGCACCACAAAGCTCAGCAGTCGCTCGAACGTGCCGCTCTCCTCCAGGCTCTCCGTCAGCGCCTGGAGATCCTGTGACGGCACCTTCGCGTCGGCCGCAAGCTTGCCGACCTGGTCGATCGTGTCCTTGCTGTTGATCAGCGCCTGTCCGCCGGTCTCCGCGGTCTCGCCCAGCGAGGTCGTCGCCGGGATCGCCGCCGTGCTGAACGGACCCAGGCCCTCGATGAACGCGCTGATCTGCGGCGCGACGGCCTCGAGGTCGGCGACCACCGGAATCGCCTCGTCGGACAGCGACTCCAGCTGCTGCATCGTCGGCTGGAGCTCCTGCAGGAAGGTCGGAAGCTTCTCCAGGCTGTCCTCGAGCGCCTGGCTCGCGTTCGCCTGGGCCTTCAGGGTCGTGTCGGCGCCCTCGATGAAGCCGGCCACACGCTCGCGCTCACGCGCCAGCGGCGCCAGTGCCGTGTCGGACTGCACGGCCAGGTCCGCAAGGACCTCGTTCTGGTCGGCCAGGATCTTCAGGACCTTGTCGGTCTCGCGCAGACCCGGGTTCAGGCGCTTGACGACCTCACGCAGCTCGCCGCCGCGCCCGGCCACCGCGGTGCCCAGCTCGTTGATGATCAGGCTCAGGCGCTCGCGATACGGGAGCCGCAGCGAGTTGTTGAGCAGGTCGATGTCGACCGGCTTGCCCGTGCGCTCGACCGGCAGGAGCCGCTGCCCGGCACCCGGCTCGCCCTCGGGGATGACCTCGAGTTCCGGCGGCGGCTCGGTCCCTTCACGACGCGGCAGGGTGGGGTCGCACTCGACGAACTTCTCGCCGATGAGGCCCTGAGGGCGGATGGTGCAGGACGCGTCGGTGCGGAAGTCCTGGAAGCCCGGCTCGTCGATGCGCAGCACGACGGCGGCCTTCTTGTCCTCGGTCACGTCGAGCGACTCGACCTGGCCCACGCGGACGCCGGCGATCTTGACGTCCAGGCCGGGAATGACCGTGAACGCGTTGTCGAAGATCGCACGCACGCGGTAGGAGCCGTCGTCCTCGGACGCACCGGTTCCAACGACCAGCACCGCCACAGCGGCGAGGAGCACCACGGGGATGATGAGGAAGCGCTTCACGGTCCGGGAAGCACCTTCTCCGCGTCGCAGTCCAGCGTGCCACCGTCGGTGTACGGCGCCGAGCCATCCGCAGCGGCCTGGCTCACCGCGCCCGGGCACCGCTTCACGACGCCGGTCTGCATGCCGTTGAGGCGCTGCGACACCGGCTGCGGCGTCAGGACGTTCGTCGAAGGGTCATAGCTGAAGGCGTTGGACACCGGCTGCACGCGGCCGTAGTGGCCGTTGGCGTCGTAGTAGGAGTTGGACTGCCCGAAGTCACGGAACAAGCCGATGAGTTCCGGCGAGTATGGCCGGGCGAACGTCAGCAGCGGCAGCGAGAGGTTCAGGGCCTCTTCGGTGTTCTTGAACGAACTCGTCGCCGTCTTCGAGATCTCCGGCGCCTGCGCCAGGAGATCGGTCAGGTCGTTGTTCGCGCCGTCCTTCTTGACGATCTGCGAGAGGTCGGCCACGGTCGGCTTGGCCTCTTCCAAGAGCGGGCGCAGCTCCTCGAGGAACGGCTCCAGGTCCTTCGTCTGCTCCAGCGAGACGTCGACCAGCGGCTCGAGGTCATCGAGCGTCGCGCGCAGGTTCACGAAGGTCGAGTTCGCGCGCTTGATCGTCGTCGGCAGCTCACCGAGCGACTCGTCGAGCGCTTCGCTCTCGTCCCCGATCGCCGCGCTGGCCTGGTTCGCGTTGTTGACCAGCTGCGTGATCGTCTCGCGCTCCTGGCCCAGCGCGCCGACGACCTTCGACGCGTTGACGATGAGCGACTCGAACGTCCCCTGGTCCTGCGTCAGCTCACGCAGCAGCTTGCTCGTGCTCGACAGCGCCGGCGAGAAGTACTTGGCCGCCTCGTTGGCCTCTTCACCGCGACCCTGGTACCAGGTCGCCGACCCCTGGATGACCTTCGAGAGGCTCTCGCGCGTCGGCTCATCCAGCGTGTTGAAGAGCTGGTCGAGGTCCACCGTCGACACCGTCGAGCTCGACGGGATCGTCTCCCCCGACTCCAGTCTCGGGCCCGAGCCCAGCTGCAGCGAGATGTACCGCCCCGCGACGCTGGACAGCGACGCCTGGCGGACCGTCGCCTTCGTGCCGGAGGGCAGGCCGTCGGCCAGGGTCTCGTCGGTGATCTCGACCTCGACCTCGGCCTGGTTGTTCTCGGTCAGGGTGATCTCCTGCACCGTGCCCACCGGCCGACCCGAGATCTGCACCTCGTTGCCGCGCACGAGCTGGCCCGAGTTCTCGAACACGAGCTTGTACGTCGGCCCGCCGTTTCCGGCCAGCACGATGTAGGCCAGCACCAGCAGCCCAAGGACGAGCACGCCCAGCACCCCTGCACGGGCGGCGGTCACCTGATGGGCCTCCGGCGGAGGTATGTGAGGTCAGTACGAGTCACGACAAGGGTCCCTGCGAAGCGGCCGGGCATGATTCCGGAGCGATGTTGAGTGTGTGTTGACAACCGTCAGGTGTGAGCCGGGTGTCGGCTCACTCCATTCCGAGCGGGCCCTGCGACTCGCCCGAGAGGAACTGACGTACGAAGGGGTTGTCCGAGTTGAAGAGCTCCTCCGCCGGCCCGGACTCCACGATCCGCCCGCGCCAGAGCACGGAGATGTGCTCCGCGACGCGCTTGGCGGACAGGATGTCGTGGGTGATGACGACGTAGGCGCCACCGTTCTCCTGGTGGATCTCCTCGATGAGTTCACAGAGCAGTGCGGTGCGGACCGGGTCCAGACCCGAGTCCGGCTCGTCGAACAGGACGATGTCCGGGTCGAGCACGAGCGCCCGGGCGAATCCCGCGCGCTTGCGCATGCCGCCCGACAGCTCGTTCGGCATCTTGTCCCAGGAGCCCGACAGACCGACCTCGGCAAGGCGGCGCTGGACGATCTCGCGGATCTCCTCTTCGCCCTTGTCGGTGTGCTGGCGCAGCGGGAACGCGACGTTGTCCTCGAGGTTCATCGAGCCGAAGAGCGCGCCGTCCTGGAAGAGGACGCCGAAGCGCTTGCGCATGTCGAAGAGCTCGTCGTCGGTCATGTTCGGGACCGACTCGCCGTGGACGATGACGTCGCCCTGGTCGGGATAGAGCAGCCCGACCATGTGCTTGATGCAGACGGACTTGCCGGTGCCCGACGGGCCGAGGATCATCGAGATCTTGTCCTCGGGGATGCCCATGTTCAGGCCCTTGAGGATCTCGTTGCGGCCGAAGGCCTTGTGCACGTCGACGAACTCGATCGCGTTCGGCACGCCGGCCGAGCGCTTCGGGCTGTTGTGGTACCGGTACTCCTCGTCGGCGTGCTCTTCGGGCTCGTTGACGACCGAGACGCGCGGCGGCTCCTCGGCGGGGGGCTCGGACGCGGACGACGCGGCCGCTGCACCTGCCGCCCCGGCGGCCGCGACGGGCGGGACCGCCTCGTACTGCGACGTCGGCGCCTCGTGCGGCGGGACGGTCTCGGGCTCGTTGGCGTAGCCGACCGGCTCGGCGGCGGCAGCGGGCTCAGGCGTGGTCCACTCCGGGGCCCAGGCCGGCTCGTCCGCGGCCGGGGCGGGCTCCCCGGCGACGGGCTCGGGCGTGGCGGGCGCGGCCCACGGAGCGGGCTCGGCCGGCGCCGGCTCGGCGGCTGCGGGCTCCGGCGCAGGCTCGGCGGCAGCCGGCTGCGCGGGCTCCTCGGCCGGGCCGGACGGCGACTGCGGCGAGTCGCTCATCGCCCAGCTGGGCGGCCAGGCCGGGAGGTCCGGGCGCTGCGGGGCGTTCGGGTCGCGGGGCTCTTCGGGCACGGTCATCCTCCGATTGGGGCTCTGGCGTTTCCGCCCCAGAACACTTGGGTGCCGAGCATCCCGATGAGATGGACCATCACGAGATTGAGCACCATGGACTTCGCCGTCGCGGTCCCGACTCCCACGGGTCCGCCCGACGCGTTGTAGCCGTAGTAACAGCCGACGAGCACGATGATCGTCGCCATCGCCATCGCCTTCGCGAGGCTGAACAACAGGTCTGGTGGGTTCTGGAACATCCAGAACAACAGGAAGTACCCGCCGCTGGACACCTCACCGATCTGCTCGACCACCGCCAGGTAGCTGGCGAAGAAGCCGGCGCCGACCGCCATGACGTACAGGAACGGCAGCGTCAGCCAGGAGGCGAGCAGCTTGGTCGCGCAGAGGAAGGTGATCGAGTCGATGCCCATGACCTCGAGCGCGTCGATCTCGTCGCTGATCCGCATCGAGCCGAGCTCGGCCACGATGCCGGTGCCGACCTTCGCGGCCATCATCCAGCCGAATGCGTACGGGACGAGTTCGCGCAGGTTGCACAGCGCGGCGAACGTGCCGGCGTTCGCGGGTGCGCCGACCGCGCGGCTGAAGTACGCGCCCTCGATGCCGCACTGCAGGCCGACGACGAAGACGAGCACCCAGATCACCAGGGCCGAGGACATGATGATCAGCCCGGCCTGGCGCAGGACCTCGCCGGAGAACTTGAAGACGCGCAGATCGAGGATCTGCTTGAGGACGCCCCAGATGAACTTGACGATCTCGCCGAAGCTCGCGAACCAGTCGCGCGGGACGGCCGTCCAGCCGGCGGAGGGACCACCCATCAGCGGATCACCGTGATCTCGGGGTTGGTCGCCAGCAGCGTCTGCGTGAAGACGTAGTTGAAGGCGAAGACCGCGATGAACGCCACGACGACGGCCTGGTTGACCGCCTTGCCCACGCCCTCGGCGCCGCCGGACGCGGTCATGCCCTTGTAACAACAGACGATCGCGATGATCGCGCCGAAGAGGGTGCACTTCACGAACGAGCCCCAGAGGTCGATGACCGAGGCGTTCGTGAGGAAGGTCGCCCAAAACGGGCCGAGCGGCAGGCCGGAGGTCACCGTCGCCATGACCCCGCCGAACACGCCGAAGATGACGGCGTAGACGTCGAACAGGCCCGTGACGATCATCAGGGCCAGGAAGCGCGGGACGACGAGGTTCTTCACGGGGTCGACGCCGAGCACCTGCAGCGCGTCGAGCTCCTCGCGGATCTTGCGGGCGCCGAGGTCCGCGGTGATCGCGGTGCCCGCCACACCCGCGAGCACGATCGCGGTGACGAACGGCGCGAACTCACGGATCGCGGCGAGGACGAAGAAGCCGCCCAGGCGATCGGGCGCGCCGAAGATGTTCAGGAAGTTGATCGCCTGAATGCCCGAGGCGCCGTAGCTCACGGCGACCGTCGAGATCAGCAGCGGGAACCAGCAGAGGCGAACCGCGAACAGGAACTGAGAGATGAACTCGCCGCCGTAGGGGAACGGCGGACGGACCGCGGAGACGATCGTCTTCCCGGTCAGGATCATCATGTCGCCAACTTCCTCCAGCGCATTTTTGGCTGGGGCCAGCCTGCGGTCGGCGAAACTGCTCAACGGACCTTCTCTCTCCTCAGGACGAACGGGGATCGCGACGCCGAATCCTGCCTGCCACGGCGTCGGAAGACCCGAAGCGTATGCGAAGCGCCGGAGGAGTGTCCAACGGGAACCCACGGGCTAACGCGGGCTCAATATGAAGGGACGCTCGCGGTCCGCGCCCTGTGCTACGTTCGCCGCCGATGCGGGGGTCTGCGGCGTTCGTCCGATGGGTCGTGCCGGCGGCTGTCATGGGCCTGCTGGCCCTCTCCGGCTGCGGTGGCTCGGACGATGAGCGCCAGGGCGCCGACGATCGCGAGGGCACCTACACCGTCGACGTCGTCACCGCGAGCTTCCCCGAGCGCCAGCAGCTCTCCACCGAGGAGACGCTGCGGGTCACGGTCCGCAACGCGGGCACCGAGACCATCCCGAACGTCGCCGTCTCGCTCGAGGGGGTCAACATGCTCAACGAGCAGCCCGGGATCGCCGATCCGCGCTCGCCCGTCTGGATCGTGGACGAGGCCCCGCAGGCGGGCGTCACCGCGTACGTCCAGACCTGGGCGCTCGGCCCGCTGAGGCCCAACGCCGAGCAGGAGTACGTCTGGCGCATGACGCCCGTCGTCCCCGGCGAGCACACCCTGCGCTGGCGCGTGGCCGGCAACCTCACGGGCAGCGCGAAGGCCGAACTCGCCGACGGCGGCGTCCCCGAGGGCACGTTCGACGTGCGCGTGCGCGCGCGGCCGCGGGAGACCCGGGTGAACCCGGAGACCGGAGCGATCGTCGGCCCGGTGCAGTGAGCCGTTCGCCCGACGGACCGCCTACCGTGGCGGGGATGGACATCACGGAAGAGCCCCAGCGGTTCGAGGGTGCGTCGCTCGTGGCGCTGTTCGGAGCGGTTCTCCTGCTCGTCAGCCCGTTCCTCACCTGGTTCGACCCGGGCGGAAGCGCCTGGACGCTCTTCGAGGTCGTCGATCTCGTCATCATCTTCGTCGCGCTCTACGTGGGAGTCACGTCGGTGGCGCGGCTCCTCGCCGTGCACGACGGCAGCGACCCGCGCGCGATGCCGATCGCCGGTGGCGTCGCGTTCGTCGTGGTCGTCGCGACGATGCTCGAGCCGCCCCCGCTGGCGCTCGACGCGAGCCTCGGCTTCGGCGCGTGGCTCGCGCTGTTCGGCGCTACGATCATCCTGGCCGCCGGCCTCCTGGAGCTCACGCGCGTGTCGGTGACCGTCAGCGTCGGATCCCGCGACGGCGAGGCGCCGCAACCGCCTGCTCGCGCTGACGAGCCGCTCCTTGGCGACCGGCGCCCGCCGACGGCCTGGGCGCCCCCGGTCGCACCCGAGCACGTGGAGACCACGGCCTTCCCGCGTTCGCCCGCACCGACGGACGCGCCGCCGAGCCGCTCGCCGTCGTTGCTGCGGCCCAACGACCCGCCCCGCCCGCCTGACCAGGTTCCCGAGGGCGATTGATGGCGGTCGGCGCGGCACGCTCGTCGAAGTCCGGTGGTGCGGATGCCGTGCGCTTCGAGGCTGCGCGCAGCGTGATCGTCCCCGCGCACGACGATGTGGCGGTCCTGGAACTGGAGGGCACGTTCCACGCGTCCGCCCGCCGGTCCGTCGGCCGGCCGCGGCTCGTCGTGACGACGAGTGAGGGCTCGACCGAGATCCGCGCCGTGAAGGCGCAGAGCGCGCACGCCGGGCCGAAGCCGAAGCGCTGGCGGGCCTCCTTCGCCCTGTCGCGCACCATCGCCGACGCCGAGGGGGCGACGTTCGGCCTCGCGATCGGCCGCTCGCTCGTGCTCGACCTTCCCACACCGACCGTTGAGCGCCCGTCGTCGACGAACACTCAGGATGAACTTGAGGGTCAGACTTGGGGCGGGATGATCGTCGATCTCTCCGAGGCGCGGCGGGAACTGGCCGAGACGCAGGATGAACTCGCCCGTGCTCAGGAGGAGATCGAGCGCCTCCGCAGCGAGGCCGACGCCGTGCGCGCCGAGGCCGAGCAGGAGGCCCCGCGTCCCAAGGTCACGTGGCTCGAGGAGGTCGAGGCCGAGTCCGCGACATCCACGAACGGCTCTGGCCCCCACGACGACGAGTTCGAGGACGTCGAGGACGACGACCTGGACGACGAGCGTGACGCCCTGCCGGTCCTCGCTGGCCGCCGCCTCACCGTCCCGCCCGCCACCGCGGAGCACGAGGCCGTCTACGAGGCGACGCTCAAGCGCATGCAGACCGAGCGCCGCGACCGGCTGCGTCGCCGTCGCCTGCTCGGCCGCCTGCTCGCCCTCGTCGTCTTCCTGCTCGCCGCCGCGGCGATCTACATCGTGGTCACCGGCGCCGTGGGCGTCGACATCCTCGAGCTCTTCTAGGCGTCGTCCATGCCCTCGATCGCGGCGCGGATCGCGCCCGCGAGCGTGTCAACGACCAGGTCACGCAGCTCGTCGCGCGCGATCGTCCGGTCCTCGAGCCACGACAGTGTCGCCGTGACGAGGAAGCCGACCCACGCGCGCGCGGCAAGGGCGACGACGGGCGCGTCGGCGAGATCTCCGACGATCTCGCGCAGGCCCTCACGGATGTTGCCCGCCTGCACGGCGAACCGCCCCTCGATGAGCTCGAGGATCTCCGCGTCCCAGCTGTAGGCCCCCTGGTGGATGCTGCGGTACCCGTCGGCGTGGGCGTCGACGTACGCGAGATACCCGTCGATGCTCGCCCGCAGGCGGTCCCGGGGTGGGATGGACGGGTCCGGCAGCGTGGCCTGGGCGAGCTCGTCGACGTGGAGGCGCACGACCTCGTGGAACAGCTCCCGCTTGGTGGGGAAGTAGTGATAGACGAGCGCCCGGGACACCCCGGCGGCCTGCGCGACCTCGTCGACCCAGATGTCGTCGAACGACCGGCTCCCGAAGAGCTCGGCGGCCACCCGCAGCAGCTGCTCGCGGCGGGCCTCGGTCGACATCCGGGTTCTCGGCGTGGGCATGCGCCGCCCATTCTGCCGACCTGCGCGACCCGGCGCGGGAGCGCTCACCCCGGACATGCCGCCGCCAGGTCCACGGCCCCCGGGAGCGCGACGCTCCGGCGACATCCGTCGGGTGTCTGCAGCGTCACCGTGCCCGAGCCCTCGGCCGTGAGGCGGGACCCGTCGCGGCGCAGGACGAGCGGGGCCGCCGGCCGCGCGCCGAACGCAAAGCCGATCCCCCAGGCACTGCCCTGCTGCATCATCGAGGTGTAGCGCCAGCGAGCGGGCGCCTCGGGGACGGTCGCGAACGGGTCCCACTCGGCCAGCATGCGCCGGACGTCCTGGCGCCAGTACCACCAGTCGTGGATCCCGCGCCGCCACCAGGTGGTCACGTCCACGTCTGCGGCCCGCAGGCGCCGGGCCAGGGCCGAGGACCAGACCTTCATGTTCGCCTCGGCACCCCCGAGGCCGATGATCTGCAGCAGCTGGTCGCGCGCCGCGGGTACCGGGATGCCGTCGCCGTTGGTGATGAGGACCCGGGTGTCGCGCAGGTTGTCGCGCAGCATGAGGAAGTCGTGCGCGCGCACGTACGAGCCGAACGGCGGGCCGAAGATCTGCCGGTGCGACGCCCGCGCGATCGGGTACATCAGCTCCGAGAGCCACGCCTGACGGATGTCGACGATGCCCGACAGCGACGCCGCGGCACCGAAGTACTCGGGCAGCTGGCTGGCGAGGTACAGCGCCCCGTAGCCCCCCATCGAGATGCCGGCGATCGCGTGGTTGCGGCGCTCCGGCAGGACGGAGAAGCGCGCGTGGATCTGCGGGATCAGCTCCTCGAGGTAGTACCGGGCCCAGGCCCGGCGCATGCGCGGCCCGGCGCTGTACCAGTCGACGTTCAGCGATCGCCCGGCCTCGGGCATGACGACGATGACGTCGGCGTCGCCGACCGCTTCGCGCACCCCGCCCTGGGTGGGGTCGCTCCACGTGCGGTAGTCGTCGGCGATGCCGTGCAGCAGGTACAGCACGGGATAGGCGCGTGAGCCGTCGTACCCGTCGGGCAGCAGGACGTTCGCGCGCAGGTCGCGGAGCCCGTTGTTGAGGATGGGCTCACGCGGGTCCACGTTGCCCGCGCTGGGCACGTCGATCGTCACGAGCTGGGGCGCAGCCGACGCGGCCGGCACCCACAGCATGACCAGCGCAAGCACCAGAATCGTCACATTACGCATCGTTACCCCGATAATGAGAGCATAACTGACCGCCATGGACCGCTCCACGCCCGATGCCATCGTCCTGTCTCCACACCTCGATGACGCGGCCCTCGGGCTCGGTGCGTGGATTTCCCGCCAGGCGCGCACCGGCGCGCGCGTCGAGGTGTGGACCGTCTACACCGCCGGACCCGCAGTCGAGACGCTGCCCGAGCGCCTGCGCCCGTTCGGCGACTACGCCACCCGGCTGGCCGAGGACACCTGCGCCGTCGAACGCCTCGGCGCGACGCCGCGGCACCTCGGTGTGTGGGAACGCATCTGGCGTGACCCGCCGCTCGGCAGGCTGCGCGACGCGTTCCACACGCCGCCCGACCCGGCCGCGTTCACCGAGCGCGCCCGCGTGGCGTCGATCGCGGCGGAGGCCCTCGACACCGGCGCCCAGGTCTGCGCGCCGCTGGGCATCGGCAACCACGTCGACCACGTCGAAGTGACGCTCGGCACCCTGGATGCGGCGCGGTCGCACGAGCACGGAGACCGCGTCGCGTTCTACGAGGACTTCTACGCGCTCAGTGAGGCGCTGCGCCGCCGGCACCCGATCGCCGCCCGCCGGCCCGTGGCCTGGTGGCGCACCCCGGGATGGGCGGCCCCGCCCGCAGGCGCGCTGCTGCGCGCCGGGGCGCTCGTCCCGCGCGGCCCGGGGCTCGACCGCTACGTCCCGGAGGTCACGGCCGCCCCGTGGCGGTGTGCCCCGGAGCCCGTCGGCCCCGCCGACGAAGCGGCGAAACTGGCCGCCATTGCTGACTATCGGTCGCAAGCCGCGCTACTCGGCCCGGCTGCCCGCTTGCTTCCTGCCGTCATCCGACGCGGCCACCAGACCCACGGCGGCGAGCTGCTCTGGCGTATGCAGGAGTGACGGCGGCGCGGGCAGCGCACGGGTGTCCATCGCCCGTCGCAGGATCATCTCGAGCCGCGCGGTCTGCCCCGCTTCGGTCAGCGGCGCGGCCAGGCGGCAGGCCTCGGCGCCGAGCGTCTCACGCAGCCGCCCATCACAGAGCCGCGCGAACCCGTGCGCGAGCCCGTCCGCGGTGTGGTCGACGACCACCGCGGACTCGCCCGCGCGGACGACGGGGTTCACGCGTCCGTCGCTGACCAGGAGGGGAAGTCCCGCGTGGGCGGCCTCGTTGAGCACGAATGCCTGCGTGTCGACCACGGAGGGGAAGACGAAGACGTCGGCGCTCTCGTAGATGCCCTGCAGCTCGCAGCGGGGGAACGGGCCCGTCACGGACACCCGTTCGGCGATCCCCAGATCGCGTGCACGGCGCTCGAGCTCGTCGCGCATGTGCCCCTCGCCGACCATCGTCAGGTGCAGGTCGACCCCGAGGTCACACGCCGCGCGGACGCCCTCGAGCAGCAGCGGGAGCGACTTCTCACGGGAGTACCGCCCGACGTAGAGCGCCCGCAGCGCCGCGTCCGGCCAGACGACGCCGGCCGGCGCCTCCGCGGGCGGGAGCGGGTCGATCCCGGCGGGCAGGACGTTGACCTTGGCCAAGAGCTCCTCGTCGGCGTAGCCGTCGACGGTCTTGCCCGCGAGCATCACGAGCTCACGGGCGTCGCCCTGGAGCGCCAGGACCGCGTGGGCCGCGAGGCGCTCGGACAGCGTCCCGTCGCCACGCAGCGCGCTCGAGCCGGAGAACATGCGCCGGCGTGCGCGCCCGCTGCGCAGCAGCAGCAGCCCGAGCTTGGGGAGCATCGTGGTGATGACCCGCGCCGCGCTGTAGTGCTCGGCCATCCCGGTCGTGTTCGTCGAGACGGCGACGACCATCGGGACCCGGAGCCACGCGGCCACCAGCATGCCCAGCACCCCGACCCGCAGCGGGGTCGTCACGACCACCACGTCCGGACGGTCACGGCGGGCGCGCAGCAGCTCACGCACGGCGGAGAACCGCGCGTTGTAGTCGCTGCGGTACGCCAGGCTCCGGACCGTCCGGAAGGCCACGCCCTCCGCGGTCCGCTGGGTGCGCGAGAACGCACCCGAGGGCGCGAACACCCGGGTCTCCCACCCCCGGGCGCGGAGCTCACGCGACCATGACTCCACCATGTACGACGCGCCCGTGGTCGCCCCCACGGGCGCGTCGCAGAACAGCCACGCGCGATCTGACACAGCGTTATTCCCCCCCCGGGATCCAGCATCCGACGCCGTCGCCAGACCGCGCCCCCATCGTGGCCCTATATGTAGCGTAACGTTACCAATACTTCTAGCGACACGTTGCGATGCGCCAAGGTGATACGTCCGCGTACCAGCGGACCCCAGTTGACTTGACGTTTGACACACTGACGATTACCTTTGCCGCTGGCGCAGCGTCTAATAGGGAAACCGGGGGAGCGCTGCACCGCACCATCTGAGGGGGAACTCCGCTGTCTTCGCGACTGTCCAGCCTCGTCGTCGACGAGTGCCAACCGATATCGGTGCCGCGCGGGCCGAGCTGGCTCGTGGCCGTCGACGGCAGCGAGCACGGCGACGCCGCCCTGCGCTGGGCCACATCGAGCGCCCTGCCGACGGGCGCGCGGCTCACGGTGTTCTCCGTCTCGGAGGACCTCGCGGACAAGCCGGCGATGTACGCCCTGCGCACGGACGCCGCGCGGATCCTGCAGCTCGCGCTTGACGACCACGCGCGTGACGTCGTCGAGCGGGCTCTCGCCCATGCGCCAGGACCCGTCGACGTCACCCGGCGCTGGACCCGCGGCGCGCCGGGCCCGGCGATCCTCGAAGAGCTGGCCTCGCAGCCGTACGACCTCGTGGTCCTCGGGGCCGTGGGCTACAGCGCCTCGACCGAGCGGTTCGGCAGCGTCACGCGAGAGGTCCTGCTCGCCTCCGATGTCCCCGTCATGGTCGTCCCGGCGCAGCCCGCAGAACTCATCGCCTGACGGACACGTGTGCGCTCATGTGAACGCACACGTATACTCCACCGTGTGACGCCTGAGCATGATCCTCCGTACGAGTCCCTGGCTCAGGTGCGTGACAGTGTCGCCGCGCGCCTGACCGAGATCGAACACGAGCTGAAGGCCTACGACGATCTCGTCCGCGAGCGCGACATGCTCCGCGAGATCCTCGCCCTGCCGCCGATGCGCTCCGGCACCGAGGCCGAGCAGAAGCGTCCCCGCGCGCGTCGCGGGGAGAACATCCAGCGGATCCTCCAGCTCGTGAGCGAGCGCGAGGTCGTGACCGCCGAGGAGATCACCGACGCCACGGGCATCTCCAAGGGCGTCGTCTACAACACCGTGCGCTCGCTCGTCGAGCGCGGCCAGCTCGAGAAGGCGACGCTCGAGTCCGGGGTCAGCGCGTACCGCGCCACGGCGCCACTGCCCTCCTCGTAACCCGCCGGGAACCCCGGTCGGACCGGGTTCTGTTGCATCGACGTTACTGGTAACGTTACGGCGCGTGGAGGAGACCCTCGAAGGCCCGACCCTGGTCCAGCGCGCGATCCGCAGCACGCTGCTGCCGGTCGCGTCGGCTGCCCCCGTCCCCCACCGCCTCGCACTCGGCATGCTCCTGCGCGACAACGCGCTCGAACTCGAGCGCGACGCCTGGGGCCGGCTGTGGGACCTCGGCGAGGCGCCCCGCTACGCGGTGGTCCGCGACTACTGCCAGCGGTTCGGCGGACAGGAGCCCGCCGTCCTCGACGTCGGCTGCGCGCAGGGCATCCTGCGATGCGACCTGCGCTTCGGCACGTACGCCGGGATCGACCTCTCCGAGCACGCCATCGCGCGGGCCCAGGCGGGCGAGGACGACCGCACGACCTTCACCGTGGCCGACGCCGCCACGTACGTCCCGGCGCGCGCCTTCGACGTCATCGTCTTCAACGAGTGCCTGTACTACCTGCGCGACCCGGTCGCCGCCGCGCAACGCTACGTCGAGCACCTGGCGCCCGGCGGGGTGATCGTGATCTCGATGTTCGACCGGCTGTGGGCGATGCGGCGCCTGCTGCGGCGCCTGCGCGTCCTCGGGCCGGTCGCGGCCGAGGCGCAGATCGCCAACGGCCAGGGCGCGCGCTGGACGGTCCGCGTCCACCGCCCCGCGGGACCGCCGGCATGACGACCCGCCGGCTGCGCCACGCCCTCCTCGCGCTGCTCGCCGTCCTGGCGGCGGCCGCCGTCGCCGCGCCCGCGGCCCACGCACTGACGGTCACGAGCGCCCCGGCCCGGATCGACCGCGAGCCCGGTGTCCGGCTGGAAGCCTGGGTGACCCGCCCGCGCACGACCACGCCGCTCCCCCTCGTCGTCCTCGTCGGCTCCTGGAACGGGCAGTCGTGGCTCGACCTGCTGGCGGCGAGGACCCTGGCCAGCCGCGGCTACGTCGTCGTGACGTATGCGACGCGCGGGGCCCCCGGCTCGGGCGGCGTGAACAGCATCGCGGGGCCGCCCGACCTCGCCGACGCGTCAGCCGTCATCGACTGGGCGCTCGCCCGCACGCCGGCCGATCCCGCCCGCATCGGCATCGGCGGCGCCTCGTACGGCGCCGGGCTCGCGCTGCTCGCCGCCGCGCACGACCCGCGCATCAAGGCCGTCACGGCCCTGAGCGGGTGGGGCGACCTCGTCGAGTCCATGTACCCGGGCGAGACCCGCAACGCGGCGATCGGCCTGATCATGCGGGACACGGCCAACGACGAGGGGCGTACGGACGCCGCGTTCAACGCCACCTGGCGCACGTTCCTCGGCGGCACCGATCTCCCGGGCTTCCTCCGGCTCATGAAGGAGCGCTCGCCGGTGACGCACGTCGACGCCCTGAATGCGCGCGGCACGGCGGTCTATCTCGCCAACACCTGGAACGAGACGGCGTTCCCGCCGGACCAGATCATCGACTTCTACAGCCGGCTCACGGGCCCGCGGCGACTCGAGCTGCGCCCGGGCGAGCACATCAGCGCCGAGACCCCGGCGCGTTTCGGCCTGAACAACGACGTGTGGACCGGTGTCATGCGGTGGTTCGACCGCACGCTGAAGTCCGGCGAGCCGGCGCGGGGAGGCTCGGGCATCTGGCTGCGCGCGCGCAGCTCCAGTGGGATGCGGCCGGCCGAGACGTACGCGGCCTGGAGCGACGTCAGCGCGCGGGAGACGACGGTCGCGCTGGACGCCGACGCACAAGGGCGGGGCCACATCACGGCCGCACAGCCGAGCCGCGACTGGCGCATGCGGGTCGACCCCGGCCCCGATCCCGCCCTGACCGTCGGCATCCCGATCGTCTCGCACTTCGCCGAGTCGTACGGCTTCTCGCCGCCGTTCACGCTGGCGCGGCTCGTGTCCCGGCGCCGCAACGCGGTGTGGGTCGGCGACCCGCTGCCCCAGCGGATGCAGATCCGCGGCGCCCCGCGGGTGCGGCTCACGGTGACGCCATCCGCGACGCGCGTGACCGCGATCGTCCACCTGCTGGCCGTGGGCCGCGACGGGCGGGCGTACTACATCGACCACCAGCCGCGGACCTTCCGCGGGGTACAGCCGGGCGAGCCGATCTCGCTCGACCTGGCGCTGCGGAGCACCGCCTACGACGTGCACGCCGGCCACCGCCTGATGCTCGCCGTCTCGACGTACGACCTCATGTACTACCTCGACACGAACCCGGGCGGCTCGCCGATCCACTTCGGCGGCGGACCCGACCACCCGGCGAGCCTCACGCTGCCACAGCGGTAGCGCGACTAACGTTAGTCGCTTACGTTAGGATCCGAGTCTGCGTGGCTCGGAGTGTGTCGCGCAAGGACAGGGACATGAGGCTGGCGGGGAGTTCTTCCTCGCTCCGCGCAATGGTCCCGGCTCTGCCCCCAGCAGGGCCGGGACCGCAGCCTCACTTGGGCAGACGCGGGGCGATGATCCGGTACGCCTTCAGGCCGAGCCCCAACCGCTCCCGGTCCTCGGACTGCATCGGGTCGAGCCCGGTGAGCTCCTTCACCCGATCCAGCCGGTAGGCCACCGTGTGGCGGTGGGCGTAGATCGCCGCCGCCGTCGCGTTCATGTTGCAGTTCTGGTCGAGGTACGCCTCGAGCGTCCCCACCAGGTCCGTGCGGTACTGATCGTCGTACTTGACGATCGGCGCCACCGTGTCCTCGTAGAACGAGCGCACCTCTTCGGGATGCGACGCCAGGACGCGGAACAGCAGCCGGTACGTGCCGGTGCCGATGTCCTCGGCGATCGGCGCGTCGGACTGCCGCAGGACGTCGAGCACGAGCTCGGCCTCCTGGATCCCGCGGGTGAACTCCCCCGGGTCGGCGTAGAACGACGACAGGCCCACGGTCCCGTGCCGCTGCAGCCGCGTCGCGAGCTTGCGGGCGGTCTCCAGCGTCATCTCGGGGGCGTCGTCTCCGCCGGCCGCCGGCAGGAGCGCGTACACGCGCCCGTCCATGTGCTGCGCGAGCGCCCCGGGGAACTCCTCGGAGATCATCGCCACCACGTGGCGGGGACGGTCCGTCTTCAGCTCGGCGCAGAGGATCACCGCGCCCCGCGACAGGTCGCAGCCCAGGCGTCCCGCCCGGCGCACGATCTCCCGCGGTTCCAGGTCGGGCCGCGAACGCAGATCCTCCAGGAAGGATCCGCGCAGGTTCTGCTCGACCTCCTCCTTGGCCTCCTCCACCGCGACCTCGGTGAGCGAGGCCACCGCGGCGAGGTGCAGGTACTCGGCCGCGTCCTCGCCGACCGTGCCCGTCCCGAGCAGCACGACCGCGCCGACGACGTCGTCGCCGGACTGGATCGGCACCTCGGCGAGCAGACCGTCCGGCACCTGGGTCGGCCGGTCCTTGGTCCGGTCGGCCACGTACCGCCGGATCGACGCGAGATCGCCGGCGTCGTCCGCCGGTGCGAGCACCGCCGCGCCCAGGCGCGGAACGACGATCGCCACGGGACCACCAGCCGCCTCGCAGGCGAGCTCGGCCACGCGTGCCAGCCCCTCGCCTCCGAGGACAGCATCCACCATCCTCAGGTGGAGCTGCCGGAGCCGCTCGACGAGCGACCCCTCGCCCGCGGCGCCGCTCTCAGGAGCGGCGCCGCGGCCGGAGCGAGGGGCGGCAGCGTCACCATCGTGTGCTGCCGCCCTTGCCATGCCCTACGCGGCCGACGTCGCGCCGGGGTGCGTCTGCAGGATCTCCTCGCCGGCTTCGCCGGTCCGGACCCTGTACGCCTCATCGACGGAGAGGACGAACACCTTGCCGTCACCCACCGCACCGGTGCGGCCGTGCTTGAGGATCGTGTCCACGATCGTCTGCACGTCGGTGTCGGCCACCACGCACTCCAGCTTGATCTTCGGCCGGAGGTAGTTGGTGAGCTCCGCGCCGCGGTAGCGCTCGGTGATGCCCTTCTGCCGGCCCGAGCCCTTCACCTCGGTGATGGTCAGGCTCGGGAAGCCGAGCTCCAGGAGCTCGGTGCGGATCGGTTCGAACGCCTCGTGGCGAATGTAGGCAACGACCATTTTCATGACGTCGGGACCTCCTTGCGAGTCGTGGCGGTGGCCGGAGCGCCCAGGGAGGGCGAGTACCCGACCAGCTCAGCCGCTGGGATGAACTGCTCGGGGTACCCGTACATGCCGTGCTCGGTGATGTCCAGCCCGGCGTCCTCTTCGGCTTCGCTCACGCGCATGCCGTACGTCTTGTCGATGATCCAGAAGGTCGCGTAGCTCATGATGAACACGAAGCCGAACGCGATGCAGAAGCCGACCGCCTGAGCGATGAGCTGCGCGAACGAGCCGCTGTAGAAGAGGCCGCCCGCGGGGTCGCCGAACGCGTTGTACTGCGCCAGACGCGGCGCGGTGAACAGGCCACACGCGAGCGTGCCCCAGACACCGGCCAGGCCGTGGACCGTCAGCACGCCGACCGGGTCGTCGACCTTCTTGTCGATGAGGCCGACCAGCGGCGGCACCATGAAGCCGGCGACGAGACCGATCGGCACGCCGGCCCACGCCTCCACGTAGCCCGACGGCGCGGTGATGCCGACGAGGGCCGCGATCGCGCCGTTGCCGACCATGCCGATGTCCACGGTCTTGTTGAAGATGACCGAGGAGATCAGCGCGCCGAGCACGCCGCACGCAGCCGCGATGTTCGTGACGAGGATGATCTCGGGGAAGCGGCCGTCCAGCGCGCTGAACGCCGTACCACCGTTGAAGCCCCACCAGCCGAGCCACAGGATGAGCACGCCGAGGCCGAAGAGCGGCATGTTGTGCCCGGGGATCGCCCGCGGCTTGCCGTCAGGCCCGTACTTGCCCTTACGCGGGCCGAGGATGAGCAGTGCGGCGAGCGCGCCGGTCGCACCGATCAGGTGGACCGCCGTCGAGCCGGCGAAGTCCTGCATGCCGACGATGCCCGTGCCGAGCCAGTCGCCCACCTGGAGGAAGCCGCCGCCGAAGACCCAGTGGGCGCCCAGCGGGTAGATGATCGTCGAGAAGACGATGCCGTACATGATGTAGACGCCGAACTTGATGCGCTCGAGCGTCGAGCCCCAGACGATCGCCAGGGACACCGCACAGAAGGCGTACTGGAAGATGAACTTCGCCTCGACCGTGACGTCGAAGATGCCCATGACGGGGAAGGCCGCCTGGCTGCCGCCGCTCGGGAAGAGCGTGGTGTCGGGGCTGGCGACGCCGCCGAAGTCACTGAGCATGAAGCCGTGCCCACCGATGAGCCCGCCCAGCCCGCTCGGCTCTGCACCGAACGCGAACGCGAAGCCCACGAAGAAGAAGCCCAGCAGGGCGATCGACATGTTCGTCAGGATCTTCGCGACGAGCGTGCCGACGTTCTTGCCCCGCGAGAAGCCGAGCTCGAGCAGCAGGAAGCCTGCCTGCATGAAGAAGACGAACGCTGCGGCCACCATCACCCACATGGTGTTGAGGCCGGTCGCCTCTTCGATGGCGAACGTCGCCGAGTCCGTGTCGGGTATGGCGTGCGCCGCGTTCGGCAGCGCCAGCGCGACCAACAATCCGAGCACCAACGCCCGGATCACGGGGGTACGTCTCATGCTTCCTCCTCAGTCGAGTGCTCCGGAATCGTGCTCTGCGGCCTGAGAAGGGTCTTTAGCCGCGTGTCGAAAGATCGTCGGAACGGGTTCGCCACCCGGTCCGACGCGCTGTCCAGGCCGTCTTGCGCGCGCGCGTGGGACGTCAGGGCCCGACACGTGGGAGAACGTCGGACCCGGACGTTTTGTCCATGTGGACAACGACAGCCCTCCATTGCGGGCGTAGGGTCTGCGGTTCACGAGTACGCACGAAGCGAGTTCCAGTCCCCGAGGAGGACCAACCCCGCCCATGCCAGGACTTCGCCAGCACAATGTGACGGCCGCACAGTGGAGCGCCAATGGCGGCGCTCTCGGCCCGACCGATCTCACGATTCCCAGCAACAACGTCTTCGGGGAGCTGGTCTTCAGCGTCGACGTGCAGCGTCAGCTGCTCCCGAAGGACGTCTTCAAGAAGCTCCAGACCACGCTCGCCGACGGCCTTCCGCTCGATCCCGCGCTCGCGGGCTCCGTCGCGCAGGCGATGAAGGAGTGGGCGCTCGAGAAGGGCGCGACGCACTACTCCCACTGGTTCCAGCCGCTCACCGGCTCGACCGCGGAGAAGCACGACTCGTTCTACAGCCCCACCGGGACGGGCGGCGCGATCGCCGACTTCTCCGGCAAGGAGCTCATCCGCGGCGAACCGGACGCGTCCTCGTTCCCGAACGGCGGCCTGCGCGCGACCTTCGAGGCCCGCGGCTACACCGCGTGGGACCCGACGTCGCCGGCGTTCATCACGCCGAACCCGAACGGCGCCACCCTGACGATCCCCACGGCCTTCGTGTCGTGGACCGGCGAGGCGCTCGATCACAAGATCCCGCTGCTGCGCTCGATGGATGCGCTGTCGAAGGCCGCCATCAAGGCCGTCCAGCTGTTCGGTGACACCGAGTCCAAGCGCGTGTTCACCACGGTCGGCGCCGAGCAGGAGTACTTCCTGATCGACGAGCAGTACTACTTCGAGCGCCCCGACCTGCTCGCGACCGAGCGCACGCTCTACGGCGCGAAGCCGCCGAAGGGCCAGGAGCTCGACGACCACTACTTCGGGGCGATCCCCGAGCGCGTGCAGGCCTTCATGTTCGAGGCCGAGCGTGAGCTCCAGCGCCTCGGCGTGCCGGTCAAGACCCGTCACAACGAGGTCGCGCCGAACCAGTTCGAGATCGCGCCGCTGTTCGAGAACTCGAACCTCGGCTGCGACCACCAGCAGATCATCATGCAGACGCTGAAGAACGTCGCCCGCAAGTACGGGCTCGTCGCGCTGCTGCACGAGAAGCCCTTCGCCGGCGTCAACGGCTCGGGCAAGCACAACAACTGGTCGATGGGCACCGACACCGGCGTCAACCTGATGGATCCGGGTGACACGCCGAGCGAGAACCTGCAGTTCCTGTTCTTCTGCACCGCGGTCATCAAGGCCGTCAAGAAGCATCAGGGCCTGCTGCGCGCGTCGGTCGCGACGGCCGGTCAGGACCACCGCCTGGGCGCGAACGAGGCGCCGCCGGCGATCATCTCGATCTTCCTCGGCGCCGAGCTGTCCGAGGCGTTCGCGGCGATCGAGTCCGGGAACCCCGTCGACGCCGGCGAGGCCGGCTTCCTCGGCCTCGGCACCGAGGTCCTGCCGAAGCTGCCGCTGCACGGCGGCGACCGCAACCGCACCTCGCCGTTCGCCTTCACGGGCAACCGCTTCGAGTTCCGCGCGCCGGGCTCGAACATGACGGTCGGGTTCGTCAACGCGGTCCTGAACACCATCGCCGCCGAGTCGCTGGAGGAGATGGCGACGGAGCTCGAGGCCAAGCTCGAGGGCGGCACCGCGTTCGACGAGGCCGTCACGGCGGTCATCAAGACGCACTTCGTCGAGAACAAGGCGATCGTCTTCGACGGCGACGGCTACAGCGACGAGTGGCAGGACATCGCGGCCGAGCGCGGGCTGCTGAACCTGCGCACGACGCCGGACGCGCTGCCGGAGCTCCTCTCCGACACGAGCGTCGCGACGTTCGAGAAGTACGGCGTGCTCACGAAGCCCGAGGTCGAGGCCCGGTTCGAGGTCTTCACCGAGCAGTACGTCACGAAGCTCAACATCGAGTCCGAGACGGCGGCGCTCATCGCGCGCACGCAGATCCTCCCGGCGGGCCTGAAGTACCTGGCCCTGCTCGACGAGGTCGACGGCACGGGCGCGAAGATCCTCACCGAGGAGGCGGAGGCGCTCGTCAACGACCTCGTGGTGAAGATCAAGGCGCTCGAGGAGAAGAACGCCATCCACCCGGCCGGCGAGCTCATCGATCACGCGAAGTACATGCGCGACGACGTGCTCGGCGCCTACGCCGAGGTCCGCGAGATCGCCGACAAGCTCGAGGCGATCGTGCCGGACGACTACTGGCCGCTGCCGCGCTACAGCGAGATGCTGTTCATCAAGTAATCCGCGAGGGCCCCGGGAGACCGGGGCCCTCGTCCGTAATGGACCACCCCCGGTCCCCATTCGGAGAGCATGAGCACGCTCGCCGCCAAGCACGGAACCGCGGCCTTCGCCCGCGAGGACATCGATGACGCGCGCCGGCGTCGCCCCGACGTCGACCTGCGCGCGTACGCCGAAGCGCGCGGCTTGACGTTCCACGACCGTGGCCTCGTCCCCGGGTTCCGCATGGCGCTCCCGCGGTTCGACGCCGAGATGCACAACCTCGTGCGCGGCGTCCTGCCGGGAGGCCGGTTCGGCGTCCTGGCGCACCAGGTCGTCCAGACCCACCACGGTTCCGGCATCCAGGGCACGTTCCACGCGGTGCGTCCGAGCGACCCTGCCCCCTTCTGGAAGTCGTTCGTGCCCGACCGCACGGACATCCCGATCCTCGGCCACTTCCTCGACCCGAAGACCGACCACACCCCGCGCGAGGCGTTCGACACGCCGGGTGCGTGGGCGCCCGCCACCACCGCGGCGACGCCCGTGCCGGAGACCGCCGGGCCGCTGCCGCGCGTCGCGTTCCTCCAGCGCGGGCGCACGGCGGCGTTCGCCGGGAAGGACGTGCGGGACCTCGCCGAGCTCGGCGTGCCCGGCTGGCGCGCCCACCCGCGCGGCGGGCCGATCGACGATGCGGTTCTCGCGCGTCTCATGACCGGCCCGATGCCGGCGCTGCTGGGGGAGCTCCAGGTCCCTTGGGCCGAGGTGCGCGTCGACCACGCGATGCTCACCGTGCGCCGCAACGGCTATCTCAAGCGCGAGGACCAGCTCGACCGCTTCGCCAGGCTGACCTGCGAGCTGGCCGACGCCCTGCGCGACGCGTGCCTCGCCGGCGCGCCGCCCGCGCCGCCGTTCACCGAGCCGCTGCCGCCATGCCCCTGGGCGACGCGCGACATCGTGTTCGCCGATCCCGCCATGGCCGGCCCGTGGGCCGCGGACATCCGCGCGTTCGCGGCGCGGCATGCCCTGGCGCTCGAGGATCCCGCGGCCTTCACGCAACTCCACCCGTCCCTGCCGGTCCCGGGCCTGGTGCTCGCCGTCGCCCGGGCGCGCGATGCGTCGCGCGTGATCTTCGCCACGGACGTCCCGCTCCTGGTCACCCGCGCGGTGCGCGGCGTGCTCGCGTGGCCGGTGCCCGGCACCCCCGACACCCCGCCCGGGGGTCTGCGGCCGGACGGCGTGAACGCGACGGTCTCGGTGACCGGCGGCGTGGCGATGGCGTGGCCGCACCGCCTCTACGGGTACACGAGCGAGGCCGACGAGCTCCCCGCCGTCTGCCGGCAGGCCGCCGCCGCGGCGGGCGTTCCGGCGCCGCCCGCCTAGGACGCGACGGCGAGGCGTTCGGCGTCGCCGCGAAACGCGACGACCCGGTTGCGGCCCGCCGCCTTCGCCGCGTACAACGCACGGTCGGAGGCGAGCATCAGCGACGACGGGGTCGCACCCGCCGCGGGGTAGGCCGCCGTGCCGACGCTCACGGTCAGCGGCGGCTCGAAGGCCCGCATGCCGATCTCGATGGCCGAGCGGACCGCCTCGCCGATGAGCCGCGCGGCCTCACCGTCCGCGCCCGGGACGACCAGGGCGAACTCCTCGCCGCCGATCCGGGCGAAGGTGGCGCCCGGATGCACCGAGCGCTGCACGATCTCGGCGATCTGGCGCAGCGCGCGATCCCCCGCCGCGTGCCCGAAGTTGTCGTTGACCTGCTTGAAGTCGTCGATGTCGACCGACACCACCGCGCACGGCGTCCCGGCGGTCTGCGAGTGGATGAGCGCGTCCTCGAGGGCGCCCTCGAAGGCCGCCCGGTTCGCCGCACCGGTCAGCGTGTCGGTCAGGGCGTCGTGGCGCAGCCGGTCGTACGCGCGGCCGACCTGCACCTTCAGCGTGTAGATCAGCAGCGTCACCATCGCGGCGGACCCGACGACGTCGCCCCACCACCCCAGCTTCTCGCCGTTGGGGAAGTACGTCGCCAGCGCGGCGGTGTATGCCACGACGAAGAACGCGAAGAGCGCCGCCAGGGCCCGTCCGCGCAGGAAGAACGCGCCGGCGAGCAGCGGCCACAGGTAGTACACCGGGGTCGGGCGCGTCGTGGCGACGACACATGCGGCGGCGGTCACGCACAGGACGCCGAGGTAGGGCGACAGGAGGAACGCGAGCGCCGGCGGGCGCCGGGCGAAGGCGAAGTAGAGCGCGGCGCCGCCCTCGATGGCGACCATCGCGAGCAGAACCTCGTCGGCCAGGCGCACCGGGGCCGCGAGATCGGTCGCGAGCGCGAAGAGGCACATGCCCGCCCCCGCGGCGAACATCAGGACTGCGGCCCACCGCATGAGCTGCATGGTGCGCTCGCGGTCGTCGCGCGCGCCACCGGAGAACGGATTCGTGAAGGGATAGGAGGCGGCGGGCAGGCGCATCGTGATGCCCATGGATCGACGCGGCCGGCAGACCCCTGAAGCGCCGGGCGACCTGCTCGGCAGGAAGCCGATGTCTGGGCCCGGAACCGGTTAGGCGACGCGCAGCTGCGCGGTCTCGCCGCGCTCGGCCAGCACGCGTGCCAGCGCCTCGACGACCGTCTCGTCGAACTGGCTGCCGCAGCACTCGCGAAGCTCGGCCAGGGCGACAGCCGGAGCGACGCCGGGCCCATGGGTCAGCGAGGAGTAGGCCTCGGCGACCGCGATGATCCGGGCCGGCAGCGGGATCGCGTCGCCGGTGAGCCCGTGCGGGTAGCCGCTGCCGTCGGGCCGCTCGTGGTGCGCGCCGACCCACGCCGCGATCTGCGGCAGGCCGCAGGCCGTCAGCACCTCGGTGCCGATCTGGACGTGGCGCTCGACGACGTCACGCTCCTCAGGCGCGAGGGCATGGTGGGCGGCCAGCAGCTCGTCCGGCACCCCGAGCATGCCCACGTCACGCACCATGCCCGCGAGCCGGACGCGTGTCACGTCGTCCACGGGCAGGCCGACTTCGGCGGCGATGAGCGCGGCCAGCTCGCCGATCTCGCGGGAGCGGCGGTGCTCGCCGTGGCGGTGCAGGTCCAGGCGCTCGGCGAGCCGCAGCGCGGTCTGGGCGCCGGCGTCGGCCTGCAGCGCCCGCTCCTGCTCGGCGAGTCCGAGGAGGCGTTCGGCGCTCTCGTCGGCGGCGACGACCTGGTTGCGGCCGGCCTGCTTGGCGGCGTAGAGCGCGCGGTCGGCGGCCAGCATGATCGACGACGGGCTGTCACCCGAGTCCGGGAACGCAGCCACGCCGACGCTCACGGTCAGCGCGGGTTCGGCCCCGGCGGTATCGCGTTCGAGCGCGACCCGGATCCGCTCGGCAAGCAGCCGGGCACCGGCGATGTCGGCGTCGGGCAGCACGACGGCGAACTCCTCGCCGCCGACGCGGGCCAGCAGTCCCTGCTCCTCCACGCACGCCGTGAAGATCCGGGCCGCTTCGCGCAGCGCCTCGTCGCCGGCCTGGTGGCCGTAGAGATCGTTGACCTGCTTGAAGCGGTCGAGGTCGAGCGAGATGACCGCGAGCACCCCGGTCTGCTCGCGCGCGCCGTCGAGCTGGTCCTCGAGCGTCTGCTCGAAGCTCGCGCGGTTCGCGATGCCGGTCAGCGGGTCGGTGTCGGCCAGGCGTCGCAGGCGCTGCACGAGTCGCTGGATCCGCTCCTTGAGCATGAAGACGAGCGCCGTGGCGACGAGCATCGCGGCGATGATGTCGATCGCCCACTCGCGCAGGTACGGGTCGTCGCCGAAGACGAAGATGAGCGTCGCGCCGTACATGGCGACGAACATCACCGAGATCAGGATGACCTCGCGGCGCTGTCCGAAGAACGCGGCGGCGAGCAGCGGCCACATGTAGAACATCGCGACGGGTCGCAGCTCGGGCGTGGTGGCGAGCGCCCACGTCACGCAGACCACGCCGAGGACGGCGTAGCCGAGCATCATGATCGCCGGCGGATGGCGTACGACCGCCATGACCACGGCGGCAACGCCCATCACGATCACGCAGGCCAGGTTCAGGTCACGCGCGAGGCTCGGCTCGCCGAGGTGCCCGCCGAAGTGCGCCATCGCCAGCACGAGCGAGCCCAGGCCGAACAGCAGGACGCACGTCATGCGGATGAGACGGGTCGTCTGCGCCCGCGCGTCAGCACCCGCCGGGGCGAACGGGTTGGTGAACTCGTATCCGTCGAGCGGCAGGCGCATCGTCTCGAACGGCATCGGATCGCACCGGGACCCGGTTGAGTGGGGATGGCCGAACCAGACTGATGGCCGACTCCGGGCCGCCAGGAGCAAACCTTGCCACGGTCGTGTCAAGGTTTGCCGAACCCTTGCTAGCATCGGCATATGCGCGACTTCCTCCAGGCAGTCCGCGAGCGGGTCGTCGTCTTCGACGGCAGCATGGGCGCCACACTCGAGGCGTTCGATCTCTCGCTCGAGGACGACTACAAGCTTCCCGGCCGGGCGCACGAGGTCCTCGTGCTCAACCGGCCCGACGTCATCGAGAACCTGCACGTCTCGATGGTCGACGCCGGGGCGCAGGTCGTCGAGACCGACACGTTCCAGGCCAGCCGGCTGAAGCTCGAGGAGTGGGGTCTCGCCGACCACACGCTCGAGATCAACCAGAAGGCCGCCGAGATCGCCCGCAAGGCGGTCGGTGAGGACCTCTTCGTCGCGGGCTCCATCGGGCCGACGGGCTTCCTGCCCGCGTCCGACGACCCCACCCTGGGCCAGATTCGCTTCCGCGAGCTCGTCGAGATCTTCCGCGAGCAGTCCTTCGGCCTGCTCAAGGGCGGCGTCGACCTCCTGATCATCGAGACCGCGCAGGACATCCTCGAGGTCAAGGCCGCCGTCTTCGGCGCGCGCGAGGCGTTCAAGGAGACCGGCATCACCGTGCCGATCCAGACCTCCGTCTCGCTGCTGCCCAACGGCGGCAAGATGCTGCTCGGCACGGACATCGACGCCGTGCTGACGACCCTCGAGGCGCTGAAGGTCGACGTCATCGGCCTGAACTGCTCCACGGGCCCCGAGGACATGCGCGACGCGATCCGCTTCCTCGGCGAGAACTCGCCCATCCCGGTGCACTGCATCCCGAACGCGGGCCTGCCGATCCAGGGCCCCGACGGCGAGACGATCTTCCCCGAGACCCCCGAGCACCTCGCGACGTCGCTCGGCGAGTTCGTCGAGCGCTACGGCGTCTCGATCGTCGGTGGCTGCTGCGGCACGACGGTCGACCACATCTCCGCGATGGCCGAGCGCGTGAAGGGCATCGTCCCGGGCGAGCGCCCCGCCCCGCGCTCCCCGCGCGTGTCGAGCATGATCGCCGCCGCGCCGCTGGTGCAGGAGCCGTCCCCGACGATCGTCGGCGAGCGCGTCAACTCGCAGGGCTCGCGCAAGGCCAAGGAGATGCTCCTGGCCGACGACTACGACGGCCTGCAGCAGATCGCCGAGGACCAGGTCGAGGGCGGCGCGCACGTGCTGGACCTCTGCGTGGCGCTCACCGAGCGCCAGGACGAGGACGAGCAGATGCGGCAGGTCGCCAAGCGCGTCTCGCTGACGCAGCCGGCGCCGATCCAGATCGACTCGACCGAGCCCGACGTCATCGCGACCGCCCTGGACCAGATCCCGGGCCGCGCGATCGTCAACTCCATCAACCTCGAGGCCGGCCGCGACAAGGCCGACGTCGTCGTCCCGCTCGCCGTCGAGCATGGCGCGGCGGTCATCGCGCTGACCATCGACGAGGTCGGCATGGCGAAGACCGCCGAGCGCAAGGTCGAGATCGCCAAGCGGCTGAAGGAGATCTGCTGCGACGAGCACGGGCTCGACCCCGAGCTGCTCATCTTCGACGTCCTCACGTTCACGCTCACGACCGGTGACGAGGAGTGGCGTCCGTCCGCGGTCGAGACGATTAAGGGCATCCGCGACGTCAAGGCCGCGCTCCCGGGCGTCAAGACGTCCCTGGGCGTCTCGAACGTCTCGTTCGGCGTCGGCGTCCCGGCCCGCTCGGTCCTGAACTCCGTCTTCCTGCACCACTGCGTGGAGGCCGGGCTCGACCTGGCGATGGTCAACCCGAACCACATCACGCCGTACGGCGAGATCTCCGAGGAGGAGCGCAAGCTCGCCGACGACCTCGTCTTCAACCGCTCCGACGACGCCCTCGAGAAGTTCATCGCGCACTTCGAGTCCAAGGGCGCGGAGGCCGAGACCGAGGTCGCCAACCCCACCGAGGGCATGGAGCCCGAGGAGGCGCTGCACTTCCACATCCTGCGCCGCAAGAAGGACGGCGTGGAGGACTGGATCGACAAGTCGGTCGACAAGATCGGCGCGGTCCCGACCCTCAACGACGTGCTGCTGCCCGCCATGAAGGAGGTCGGCGACAAGTTCGGCGCCGGCGAGCTGATCCTGCCGTTCGTGCTGCAGAGCGCCGAGGTCATGAAGAAGGCCGTCGCGCGCCTGGAGAACTACCTCGACCGCATCGAGGGCTACACGAAGGGCACCGTCGTCCTGGCGACGGTGTTCGGCGACGTGCACGACATCGGCAAGTCACTCGTGAACACGATCCTCACGAACAACGGCTACACGGTCATCGACCTCGGCAAGCAGGTGCCGGTCCAGACGATCGTCGACGCCGCGCAGGAGCACAACGCCACGGCGATCGGGCTCTCCGCCCTCCTGGTGTCGACCTCGAAGCAGATGCCCGCGTGCATCGGCGAGCTGCACGCCAAGGGCCTCGAGTACCCGCTGCTCATCGGCGGCGCGGCGATCAACCGCGACTTCGGCCTGCGTGCGCTGTACCCCAAGGGCCGCGAGAGCGACGAGATCTACGAGCCGGGCGTCTTCTTCTGCAAGGACGCGTTCGAAGGGCTGTCCGTCATGGACCAGCTCGTCGAGGAGGAGCCGCACGCCGCGCTCGTGCAGAAGGTCCGCGAGGCCGCCAAGGCGCTGCGCGAGAAGGGCCCCGAGGCCGAGGCGCTGCCGACCGACGACGACACCGTCCGCTCGGCGCTGCGCACCGACGTCCCGGTCCCCGATCCGCCGTTCTGGGGCGTGCAGGAGATCGACGTCCCTTGGGACGAGCTCTACCCGCACCTCGACACCCACGTGCTGTTCAAGCTGCACTGGGGCGGCCGCGGCGTGAAGGGCGACGCCTGGAAGGAGCTCATCCTCGGCGGCGGCGAGGAGGAGGGCTTCAAGGACAAGCTCGAGCGCATGTACCGCGAGCAGGACTACCTGCACCCGCGCGCGCTGCTGGGCTACTTCCCCTGCTACTGCGAGGGCAACGACGTCGTCGTGCTCGACCCATCCGACCGCGAGACCGTGATCCAGCGGTTCACGTTCCCGCGCCAGCCCAAGGGCGACCGCATCTGCCTGGCCGACCTCTACCGCCCGAAGGACAGCGGCGAGCTCGACGTCGTCGCGTTCACCGCGGTGACGGCCGGCGAAGAGGTCACCGAGCGCATGGCGAAGCTGGAGAAGGACGGCGAGTTCGCCGAGCAGCTCTTCACCCACGGCCTCGGCACGCAGGTCGCCGAGGGCATGAGCGAATGGCTGCACGCGCAGGTGCGGTCGGACCTCGGCATCGACCCCGGCCAGGGTCGCCGGTACGCCTGGGGCTACCCGGCGTGCCCGGAGCAGAGCGAGCACACGAAGCTGTTCGACGTGCTCGACGCCCCGCAGATCGGCCTGCGCCTGAGCAGCGAGTACGCGATCGAGCCCGAGCAGTCCACGGTCGCGATCATCGCCCACCACCCGCAGGCCGAGTACTTCACGATGAAGTCCGGGCGCGTGCGTGAGGTGGCGCCGCCCGATCAGCTCATCAAGGGCTCGACGGCCGACCCGACGAAGATCGAGGAGAACTTCGCCGAGCTCGAGGCCGACCCGCGGCCGGGTGTCGTGGAGTCCGAGGACGAGCCGGCGCTGGCGGGCGACGCCTGAGAGGTGTGGGCGGGCGCTTCCGCGGAAGCGCCCGCTCCTTCAGTCCTCGGTGTCCAGCGTGTCGTCGGGGGTCGCGCGCCGGGCGTTGAGCCGAAGGTCCGCGAGGCATGCGTCGACGACCTCGGCCGTGCCGGCGATCGCGATCTCGTTGGTGTAGATCGGCGCGCCGACGAACCATGAGCGATCCTCGGGCCAGATCAGCGATGGCGGGTCGTGCTGCTCTCGGTGGAACGCCGTGACCGACCTCAGCGGGCCGGTCCACAGGTAGTAGTAGCGCTCGGGCAGGGCGAGCGGCGCGGCGTCCGGACGCTGGACGTAGTCGGCGGCGAGGCGCTCGCGAGCGTCGGCGCGCACGCGGTCGATCTCCTCCTGGGAGGGCTCGGCCGTCTCGGCCCAGACGACGTTGATGGCCGCCATGCCCGGCGCGCGCGGGTCCTCCCCGCGCGAGTACCAGCAGCCCCAGCCGTCCCACATCCCGCAGTGCACGGGCTGGTCGCCGGTGACGGGTGCGAGGACGTCGAGCACGGCCTCCATCACGGGGAGGCACCCGCAGTCGGAATGCGCGTGCTCATCAGGCCAGAGCGGTGCGACGGCGTACGCCTCATAGCCGAGCGGCACGGCGTGACCGACGCTGTCCCCGAACGGCGCGAGTCGATCCGCGATCCAGAGGCCGGCGTCCGGCCCGTCGTCCCAGGCTGCGCCGGCGGCGGCGAGGTGTGGAGAGGCGTCTGGCGAGATGGCTGCATCATGACCGACCCGTCCGACCTCGATGCGAACATATGTTCGTGTTCAGAGCCGAGGGGGCGACCGTGACAACCGAAGCACTGGGAGACCAGATCGCCGCACTCGCGGCGGATATCGAGGCGGCGATGTGCCGCTGGCTGGAACTCGTGGCGGAGTTCGATCGCCGCGAGGGCTGGTTCCTGGAGGGCTGCACCTCGTGTGCCGCCTGGGTGTCCTGGCGCTGCGGCGTGGGCCCGACCGCCGCGCGCGAGCACGTGCGCGTCGCACGGCGACTGGACGAGCTGCCGTCCGTGCGCGCGGCGTTCTCGCGCGGGGAGCTGTCGTACTCCAAGGTGCGCGCGATCACGCGGGTGGAGGACGTCGAGCACGAGGACGAGCTCGTCGAGCTCGCCCAGAACGCGACGGCCGCCCAGCTCGAGCGCATCGTGCGCTCCTACCGCTCGGCGGTGCTGGCCGAGTCCGACGCCGCGCGGGTGCTGCAGGAGCGGTTCCTCGCTCTGGAGTGGGAGGACGACGGGTCTTTGCGCGTGCGCGGACGGCTGCCCGCCGACCAGGGCGCGCTGCTGATGAAGGCCGTCGAGGTCGTGGCCGAGCAGCTGCGGACCGACGCGCGGGAGGAGCAGGAAGACGCTTCCGCGGAAGCGTCGACGCATGCCGGGGCCCGCCGGGCCGACGCGCTCACGGCGCTGGCCGACCATGCGCTGGCGGCGCAGCAACACGGGCGCACGGGAGGGGACCGCGTGCAGCTTGTCGTCCGTGTGGACGCCGACGCGCTCTCGGAGAGCCAGACCGACGACCGCCACACCGCCGGCTGCTGCGAGGTCGACAGCGGCCCACCCCTCGCCCGCACCACCGCACGACGGCTGGCCTGCGACGCCTCAGTGGTCCGGATGGTCGAGCGCGACGGCGAGCCCCTCTCCGTCGGGCGCAAGACGCGCAGCATCCCGCCCGCCCTGCGCCGCGCGCTGCGCGCCCGCGACGGCGGCTGCCGCTTCCCCGGCTGCACACACGACCGCTTCGTCGACGCGCACCACATCGAGCACTGGGCCGACGGCGGGGCCACGGAGTTGAAGAACCTCGTGCACCTCTGCACCCACCACCACCGCCTGCTGCATGAGGGCGGCTTCACGGTCAGGCCGACCGCGGACGGCCGCGCGTTCGCGTTCCGGACCCCGGATGGACGGCTGCTGCGCGACGTGCCCCGCCCACCGCGACGAGATCGGGAGCGCGACGCGTGCGCGACCCCGCGGCGCGCTTCCGCGGAAACGCGCATCCAGCTGCGCCACGACCGCCTGGACCTCGGCCTCGCGACCGGCGCGATGCTGTGGATCGCCCCGCCCACGCCGCCGAGCGCGCCGGGTTAGCCGCACGGCGGTTCGGCCCAGCCGCGCCCGGGCACGTACCCAGGACATGGGTTCCACGAGCACGAGCACGAGCACCGCCACCCCCGCGTTCAGCCGAGAGACCGGCGACGACGGGTCGTTCCAGCGCCAGGACAGCGCGTTTCGCGACACGACGATCGTCCCCGAGGCCGGCCGGTACCACCTCTACGTCAGCTACGCCTGCCCCTGGGCGCACCGCGCGATCATTGCGCGGCGGCTGAAGGGCCTGGAGGACGTCATCTCCATGTCCGTCGTCGACCCCGTCCGCGACGAGCGCGGGTGGGCGTTCACCGGCGGGGAGTTCACCGACCCGGTCAACGGGTTCGGGTTCCTCTCCGAGGCCTACCACGCCAGCGATCCGTCGTTCGATGCGCGCGTGACCGTGCCCGTGATCTGGGACAAGGAGGAGGGTCGCATCGTCAACAACGAGTCCGGCGACGTGCTGCGGATCCTCAACAGCGGGTTCAGCGACCTCGCCGACAACACGGTCGACCTCTACCCCGAGATCCTGCGGCCCGAGATCAACGCGATCAACCGGCGCGTGTACGACACCGTGAACAACGGGGTCTACAAGGCCGGCTTCACGACGAGCCAGGAGACGTACGAGCGCGAGGCCTACGCGCTGTTCGAGACCCTCGACTGGCTGGAGGAGCGCCTCGCGCATCAGCGCTATCTCGCGAGCGGCGACGTGCCGACCGAGGCCGACTGGCGGCTGTTCACCACCCTCGTGCGCTTCGACAGCGTGTACGTGACGCACTTCAAGTGCAACCTGCGGCGGCTCGTCGACTACCCCAATCTGTGGGGCTTCACCCGCGATCTGTACCAGTCCCACGGCATCGCGGACACGGTGAAGCTCGACCAGATCAAGGCGCACTACTTCCTCACGCACCCCCAGATCAACGGGAATCGGCTCATCCCGATCGGGCCCGACCTCGACTTCGAGGAGCCGCACGGCCGCGGGTGATCCCCAGAAGTGGGGTACCCCGTATCGGTTCCGTACAGACCACGCTCTTGCAGGGCCCGATCCCGGCCGATGCATGGCGCGTGCCGCGTTCCCCCCGCGGCACGCTCCGGTCCTCCGGGTAACTGAGCTCGACGCGTCTCCCTGAACACCGCGCGTGCCGCTCGCAGGGCCCTGTCCGTCCGGTTGGCGCGCCGCCCCTCATCCCCCCGAAATGGCGGCGCGCCGGCTGGACACCTGTCCCATCAGGCTTACCTCCGTCCATCTGCTGCCGACGAGAGAGAACAGACGGGCTGCCGGCCGTCCCTCTCGCCCATGGCCAAGCAGAAGACACGCCGACCGCCGCGCAAGCGGCGCACGAAGCGCCGGTCCGCCGGCACGCCCACCGCTGTCTACAGCGGGACGTTCGGGCGCGCGCAGGCCGAACGGCTGCTGTGGCGCGCGGGGTTCGGCCCGAAGCCGGGCCAGGCCGACGAGTTCGCCGCCCTCGGGGTGCGGGGTGCCGTGGAGCGGCTGCTGCACCCGCCGAGCCAGGGCCTGACCGGGCCGGGGCCGACGAACGGCAAGGGTGGTGGGCTCGCCCCGCAGCACATGTGGGGCCACGACCACCTGTGGTGGCTCGACCGGATGGTGCGCGCCGACGCGCCGCTCGTCGAGCGCATGACGCTGATCTGGCACGACTGGTTCGCCACGAGCCGCGCCGGAGTGCCGACCGCGAAGCTCATGCTCGACCAGAACCAGCTCCTGCGCGAGCACAGCATGGGGACGTTCCGTGAGCTGACCGTCCGGATCACCAAGGACCCGGCGATGCTCATCTGGCTCTCCGGCGCCGCGAACACCGCGCAGGCGCCGAACGAGAACTACGCGCGGGAGCTCATGGAGCTGTTCACGCTGGGCGCGAACGCGAGCTACACCGAGCGCGACGTCCGCGAGCAGGCCCGGGCGCTGACCGGCTGGCGTGCGGACTGGCGCAGCACCGGCCCGGCGAACTTCCGCTTCGACCGCCGGCTGCACGACCCCGGGCGCAAGCGGGTCTTCCGGCGCGCCGGGGACTACGACTGGCGCGACGCCGTGCAGCTGTGCCTAGACCACGGCGCGCACCCGGGCTTCCTCGTGCGCAAGCTGTGGAGCTACTTCATCCCGACCCCGCCGGACGCCGCCACCGAGAAGGCGCTCGCCGCGCTGTACGTGCAGAGCGGCACCGAGATCCGGCCGGTTCTCGAGGCGATCCTGCTGCACCCCGCGCTGCACGAGGGACCGCGGATGGTCAAGCCGCCCGTCGTCCACGTCGCCGGGATGCTGCGCGCGCTCGGCCGCGGGGTCGACACCGACTCCTGGGTGTGGCTGAACTCGAACGCCGGCCAGCAGCTCTTCGTGCCGCCCAACGTGTCGGGCTGGGACGACCAGCGCTGGCTCGACACCGCCACGTGGCGCGGCCGCTGGCATGCGGTGACGCACGCGATGGTGCCCTGGGAGCTGAAGGACGACCTCGCGTACCTGCAGCAGATCGGCGGGACCGAGACGCCCGAGCAGGCCGTCGATCGTGCGCTCGCGTTCTGGGGCACCCCCGCGATCACGGACGCGACGCGCGGCCAGCTCATCGCCTTCGCCACCGACTGCGAGCGGATGGCGACGCACGCCTGGAAGAAGAAGCAGTACCCGCGCCTGCGCCAGAACGCACTGCGCCAGCTCATCGCCACCTCCCCCGACTACCAGACCTCCTGATGGCTCACACGCCCTGCAACAACTTCCGTCGCGGCGAACTGCTGCGCGCCGCCGCCGCCGAGGCGGGTCGCGGGCTGCCGTCGATCGAGCCCGGGATGCCGCTGCCCGCGGGCACCGGCCTGGACCGCCGCTCGTTCCTGCTGCGCTCCGCCGGGCTCGGGCTGTCGGTGTTCGCCGCGGGCCGGCTGTCGGGCCTCGATGCCCTGGAGGCCGGCGTGGCCCAGGCGCAGGCGGGTGGACCGTCACCGGTCATCGTCAGCGTCTTCCTCGACGGCGGACTGGACGGGCTGTCGGTGCTCGCGCCGGTCGGCGACCCGCACTACCGCGCGCGGCGGCCCCGCCTGGCGCTGCCCGACGGCGCGGGCGGGCGCTTCGCCGAGGACGACCGCCTCATGTGGCATCCGGCGGCGGGCAGCCTGGCGACGCTGCACGCCGAGGGCAAGCTCAGTGTCCTGCCCGCGATCGGGTACACCGACGCCGACCAGTCGCACTTCACGTCGCGCCACTACTGGGAGGTCGGGACGACGAGCGCGAGCGAGCGCACCGGCTGGCTCGGGCGATACCTCGACCGCGTCGGGACGATGGACAACCCGGTGCAGGGGCTGTCGCTCGACGGCCGTCTCTCCCCCGTGCTGGCCAGTGGCCGCGTGCCGGTTGCGGCGGTCGGCGGCAACGACTACTCGCTCGGCGCGCGTGGCGTGTGGGGCGAGGTCGGCGTGCGGATGCAGCAGGCCGTCCACCAGCTCGGCGCCGCGCACGTCGGCGCGTCCGACCCCGCGCTGCGCCACGCCGCGACCGCCGCGAGCAACGTGGCGAAGCTCACCGAGCAGATGGCGCCGTTCAAGATCGACCCGAAGAACCCGCCCGTGCCGCCCGTGGAGTATCCGAACGGCGCGAAGGCCGGGTTCCCGCTCCAGCTCGCTGGCCTCTCGTGGCTGCTGGCGGGCGGCCTGCCGACCCGCGCGGTCGCGGTTCGCGGGCCGGGCGGCTACGACACCCACGAGCGCCAGCCCGAGGAGCTCCAGAAGAACCTCCAGCTCACCGCCGACACGCTGCTGGCCTTCCAGCGCGATCTCGAGGCGCGCGGGCTGGCCGACCGGGTCCTGACCCTCGTGTGGTCGGAGTTCGGCCGCCGGGTCGAGGAGAACGGCTCGATGGGCACCGACCACGGCGCGGCCGGGATCGGCTTCATCATGGGCACCCGCGCGGGCGGGCGGATGATCGGCGAGTTCCCGGGCCTGGCGACGCTCGACCCCGCCGGGAACCTGCGCGCGACGTCGGACTACCGCGCGGTGTACGCATCGATCCTCGAGCAGTGGCTGGGCTTCGACGCCGCCGCCGTCATCCCGAACGCGGCGAAGTTCGGCCGGCCGCGGGTGGTCAAGTGACGCGCCGGGCGCTGGCCGCAGCCGTGGTGCTGGCCGTCGTCCTGGTCCTGGGTGCCGCCACGTCGTCGCCAGCCGCCACCGCGCGTCCGGCGGCACCGCTCTTCGTCGACGCGCGCGAGTGGTCGCTGTCGCTGTCCCGGGCCACGGTGCCCGCCGGTCGCGTGGCGCTGCAGCTGCACAACGCCGGGGAGGACGACCACGACGTGTGGTTCCGCCGCCTGGACCGCCGCGGCCGTCCCACGGGCCCGACCCGCAAGGTGGACGTCACGACCCCCGGCGCGATGACGGAGGACACGCTGTACCTGCGCCAGGGCCGCTGGCGGGTGTGGTGCTCGCTGGACGGGCACGCCCGCGCCGGCATGCGCGCCACGCTCCGCGCGCGGTAGCGCCGCCGCGCCATCTAGATTCTGGCGCGTGTTCGGTCTGCCTGCCGTCCTGCTGGTGCTCGTCCTTGCGCTCTTCGCGGGTGGCTGTGGCGGGGTCGACAACGCCTCCAGCGACGCCGGCGCGACCTCGGCGGCCGCGGCCACGCCCGAGGACCTGCGGCAGGTCGCCGTCGCGCCGCCGGACTCGACGACGCCCCGTGGGCGCTCCGGCCGTCGCGCGCGGGTCCCGATCCTCATGTACCACGTCATCGCCGCGGCGCCCGCGGGCGAGGCCTACCCCGAGCTGTGGGTGCCGCCGGAGCGCTTCGCGGCGCAGATGGAGGCCGTCGCGCGGGCGGGCTACGAGGCGGTCACGCTCGAGCAGGTGCTCGCCGGCTGGGACGACGGCGCGCCGCTTCCCGAGCGCCCGATCGTCATCACCTTCGACGACGGGTACATCAGCCAGTCCGTGAACGCCGGGCCCGTCCTGGAGAGGCTCGGATGGCCGGGGGTGCTCTACCTGACACTGCGCAACATCGGCGACAGCATCCCCGAGGCGTCGGTGCGCAAGCTCCTGCGCGCCGGGTGGGAGCTCGGCGCGCACTCGGCGACGCACCCCGACCTGCGGACGCTCGATGCCACCGGGTCCGAGCGGGAACTCGACGACGTCCGCGACGAGCTGCGCGAGCGGTTCGACGCGCCCGTCGACGCCTTCTGCTTCCCGGCGGGCAAGTACGACGCGAGCGTCATCGACGCCGTGCGCGCGGCCGGCTATACGAGCGCGACGACCGTCGACCCCGGGTGGGCGGACGCCGACACGCCGCGGTTCGAACTGCGCGGGTGCGGGTCGACCCCGGCGACACGCCGGACGGGCTGCTGGAGAAGATCGCCGCGCAGCGCTAGCGCGACGACGGTGCGGCGGACGCCGGCAGCGGCGGCAGCTCGACCGGGGTCGTGTGCAGCGCCCGGACCCGCACGTCACGCCACGTGACGCCCTCGCGCACGAGCGCCGGGGCGCCCATGATGAACGCCGTGGCGACCTCGACGGCCTGCAGGATCACGCCGTACGCGATGCCGTCGGCGTAGCTGACGCCGTAGGCGCCGAGCACCGCGGCGCAGGCGAGCTGGAAGGTGCCGATGTTCGACGGCGTGAGCGGAAGCACAGCGGTGACGTTGACCGCGAACAGCACCGCGGCGGCGGCGCCGAACCCGGCGCGGTCGTCGATGCCGAGCGCCACCAGGAGCAGATAGCAGGAGAGGGCCTGCAGCGCCCACGCGGAGAGCTGGAGCACCGTGGCTTCCGTGCCCAGGCGCGGGGAGCGGAACACCGCAAGGCCCGACCGGGCGCGCAGTGCGGCGCTGCGGGCCTTGCGCGAGAACGCCGCCAACCGCGTTTCGCCCTGACCGCGGCCGGCCAGGACCGGAGCGAGCACGACCGCCAGCACGAGGACGACGGGCGCGACCGCGGCGAGGACCAGCGGGCCCGAGCGGGTGAAGACGTCGACCGTCGTGAACATGATCGCGCCGAGGATCACGAGCGCGAGGGCATTGAGCATGGTCTGCGAGACGATCGTGCCCACGACGACCGGCAGCGTGATGCGCGGGCGACCGACGCGCCGGGCCACGATGAGCGCACGCGACGGCTCGCCGAGACGTGCTGGCAGCGTGGCGCTCATGAGCACGCCGATCGAGGTGGCGCGGAGCGCGACCCCGAAGTCGATCGTCGCGTCGGGCAGGCCGGCGCGCAGGATGGCCCGCCACGCCCCGGCGCGCAGGACCATCGACGCGCACATGACGCCGAGGCCGGCGACGACCCAGGCGGGCTGGGACTGGACCAGCGACGTCACGACGCGGTCGACGCCGATGCGCTGGAGCGCGAGCAGCGCGAGCGCGATTGTCGCCAGGCCGGCGAGGCCCAGCGCCGCGCGGCGCAGGAAGGAGATGGCGGGGTGGCGGGCGGCCGCCGGCCGGGGCGGCTCCGGGCGCGGAATGCGGCGCGGGCGCTCCATCGGGAGCCCGTCGGCGGTCACCAGGCCGTGGCGGACGGCGAAGCGCCGCCCCGCAGTCGTCGGTGCGGCGACGGCCTGCGCGTCCTCGTACGCGCCGAGGACCTCCTGCGTGACCTGCGGCCAGGCGAAGCGCTGCGCCGAGCGCGCGGCCTCGACGCCCATCGCCTCGGTCCGGGCGGGGTCCAGTGCCAGCTCGCGCAGCGTGGTCGCCAGCGCCGTGGCGTCCGAGTGCGGGACGAGCACGCCGTCGTGCCCGTCGCGGACGACGTCGCGGTAACCCGCGATGTCCGAGGCGACAACCGGTGTGCCCGCGGCGAACGCCTCGGTGAGCACCATGCCGAACGACTCGCCGCCGAGCGACGGGGCGCAGAGGACGTCGGCGCCCTTGAGGATCGCGGTCTTCGCGGTGTCATCGACCTTGCCCAGCGCGGTGACGCCGCGCGGGTCGAGCAGCAGCGGCTCGATGTCGGTCCCCGACGCGCCGACGATCGTCAGCTGCACGGGCACGTGGTCGCGCAGCGCCTCGAAGGCGGGCAGCAGGATCTCGAGGCCCTTGCGCTCGACGGCCTGGCCGACGAACGCGATCTTCAGCGGGTCGCCGGGCAGCCGGGGCGCCTTGGGCGCCAGCGCGGGGTCGACGTGCACGCCGTTGGGGATCACGCGGTAGTGGCCGCCGAAGAACCGGCGGCCGGTCCACGCGGCGGCCTCGGAGACCGCGATCCGGACCTGGAGGCGGTTGAAGCGCCGCCAGCCGCCGGCGAGGTTGCCGAGATTGTTGGTGATCGGGCTCGTCGCGTACGCGTGGAACGTGCCGACGACCGGGACCGCGGGCGACGCGTTGCACGCCTCCCAGCCCGGTGTGGGCGCCATCGGCTCGTGGACGTGGATGACGTCGGGCGCGAACTTGGCGATCTCCGTGCGGAAGGTGCTGACGGAGTGCGGATGCAGCGCGAGGGTGCTGACGGCCCCGTTGAACGGCAGGCCGACGGTGCGCCCCAAGGGTACGAGATAGTCCGGCAGGGCACGGGCCTGCGGCCGCGCGCCGCGGTGCAGCCGGGCGGAGAGGGCGTCGTCGGGGTCGACCGGCGCGAGCACCCGGACGTCATGTCCGGTCGCGAGGAGCTCGTCGGCGAGTGCCTCGATGTGCCGCGTCACGCCCCCGGGATACGTCCACGAGTACGGGGACACCAGCGCGATGCGCATCGCGTCATCCTAGTGGGCGCAGAGGCGCTTAGACTGCAAGGCATGCCTCGCCGTCACTTCGTGAAGTACACGTTCCTGAAGCTCGACCCGGCCTGGCGCCGCCTCGAGGCCGACGAACGGGCCGAGCACAAGCTCGAATTCGCCGCCGCCTGCAGCGATTTCGCCGACGGGCACCTGCTGCGCGCGTTCTCCACGGTGGGCACGCGCGGCGACACGGACATGATGCTGCTCAGCCAGGCCGAGAACCTCGAGCGCATCCACGAATTCCACGTCGTCCTCGCGCAGTCCGGCCTCATGAAGTGGGCCCAGATCCCGTACTCGTACCTGGCGCTGACGAAGGAGTCGGAGTACTCCGACGAGACGCGTCTCCAGGTCCACGAGGCGCACTCGAAGTACCTCTTCGTCTACCCCTTCATCAAGAACCGCGAGTGGTACGGGCTGGACGCCAAGGAGCGCT
This sequence comes from Solirubrobacteraceae bacterium, assembly GCA_016463765.1. Lineage (GTDB taxonomy): Bacteria > Actinomycetota > Thermoleophilia > Solirubrobacterales > Solirubrobacteraceae > Svornostia. Next base: position 68,735 of record JAEMQS010000016.1, read on the forward strand.
GGCGGATCATGCAGGAGCACATCACCGTCGGCCGCGAGTACCCGGACATCGACCTGAACACGTCCTACTCGTTCGGCCTCGACGACCAGGAGTTCGTCGTCGCGTTCGAGACGGACAACCCCGCCGACTTCCTGGACCTCGTCCAGCGCCTGCGCACGACCGAGGCCTCGGCGTACACGAAGCAGGACACGCCGACGTTCACCTGCATCGCCGCGTCGGTGGAGCGCGCCCTGAACGCGCTCGACGGCGAGGCCGTGTCGGTCGAGCCGAGCACGCAGGCCTAGTGCCCACCGACGACGGCGTCGCCCACCTGCGGGCCGCCGACCCGATCCTCGGGTCGCTCATCGACCGGGTCGGCCCCCTGCCGACCGACGAGGATGAAGCCGGAGATCGGGGACGATCTCACGATCACTACGGCGCGCTCGTGCGCTCGATCGTCGGCCAGCAGCTCTCGACGAAGGCGGCGCGGGCGATCTACCTGCGCCTGACCGCGCGATTCGACGGCCGGACCCCCACCCCGGAGCAGGTGCTCGCCGACGACCCGGAGGAGCTGCGCGCGGCGGCGGGGCTGTCCCGGATGAAGGTCAGCTTCCTGCGGTCCCTGGCCGAGCACGTGCAGAACGGCACGCTCGACCTCGAGCGGATCGCCGAGCTCGACGACGACGAGATCATCAGCGAGCTCGTGGCCGTGAAGGGCATCGGCGAGTGGAGCGCCCACATGTACCTCATGTTCCACCTGCGCCGGCCGGACGTCCTGGCCTGGGGGGATCTCGGGGTGCGGCGCGCCGTCCAGCAGGCGTACCTGCTCTCCGAGGCGCCGCTGCGCGGGGAGCTCACCGAGCTCGCCGAGCCGTGGCGGCCGCACCGGACGCTGGCGTGCCGCTTCCTGTGGCGCTCGCTGGACGCGACACCGGTCGACGGGGACTGACGCCGTGCCGGGCCCGGACTTCGATCTGCAGGCCCACTCGACGTGCTCTGACGGCGCGCTGCCGCCGGCGGAGGTCGTGGCCCGAGCCGCCGCGGCGGGCGTCCGGCTGCTGGCGCTGACCGATCACGACACCGTCGACGGCGTGGCCGAGGCGATGGAGGCCGGGCGGGAGCATGGCGTCGCGGTCGTCCCGGGTGTCGAGCTGTCGACGGTCGACGACGCGGGGCCGGACCTGCATCTGCTGGGCTACGCGTTCGATCCCGCCGACCCGGGCCTCGCGGCGTCCCTGGAGACCTTCCGCGCCGACCGGGGCGCACGCATGGGCCGCATGGCCGACGCGATGCGCGACCTCGGGTGGGCCGTGGACGACACGATCCTGGCGGGTCGCAAGGCCCCGGGACGCCCGCACCTGGCGCGGGCGGTGTTCGAGCATCCCGCCAACGCCGACCGGCTGCGTGCGGAGGGCCTCGGGTCGTTCGGGGCGGTGCTCGAGGCGTATCTCATCGAGGGGACCCCGGCGTTCCGGGGACGGACCATGCCCACGGTGCCCGAGGCGATCGACGTCGTGCACGCCGCGGGCGGGCTGGCGGTCTGGGCCCACCCGTTCTGGGACATCCCGGAGCCCGCGGACGTGGAACGGACCCTGCGGCGGTTCGCGGCGGCAGGGGTCGACGGGGTCGAGGCGTTCTACGCGACCCACGACGAGGCGCAGACGCACCAGCTCGTCAGCCTCGCGGATGAGCTCGGCCTGTTGACGACGGGGTCGACCGACTTCCATGCTCCCGACCATCCGCATTTCGCCGATTTCCTGGGGTTTTCGCTGTTCGGGAAGGCGCCGCGACTGGGCCGGATCGACCAAGCCTCACCCTCAACCTGAAGGTGAGCCACAGCCGTTCGAGGTCGATTCGGGCGTGACGGCGGCCTCCCAGGCGCCGTACGGCGCATAGAGCGTCGTCAACTGCGCGTCGGTGAGACCCACCGGGAACGCCGGGTCCTCCCGGAACGAGTACTGGAACGCCACGTCGATCCGCCGGTCGTCCCGCCAGGACGCCAGCGCGTCGGCCATCGCCTCACACGCGGCGTCGAGGGACGCGGCGTCGACCGGGCGGTCCCGGCCGGGCCGCGGCCCGCCCGCGCCGGTCTCGGTGAGCCAGAGGTGGTGGGCGCGCGGGCAGTCGTGGCGGTCCAGCGCCGCCAGCACCGCGCGCATCAGCTCGGGGCTGCCGGAGGCGTCGGCGTCACCGGCGAGCGGTGCGCCCGACGACGACGCACCGTCTCCCCCGGGCTGGGCGACGTACACGTGCTGGGCCCAGACCGAGCTCGAGCAGACCGTGTCCCGCGGCAGGTCGTCGATGAACTCCGTCACCGAGCTCGCCGACGGCCGCGGCGCGTCGTAGCCCGCCGTCTCCCCCAGCAGGATCCGCTCGCCGGGCTGCTGGTCGGTGCGGAAGGCGTCGACGAGCCGGGCGTACCGGGCGGCGGAGGTCGACGGGCTGTCCTCGTCGCAGCGCTCACGCTGCGGGGCCAGGAACGCGGGGTGGTTGGGCTCGTTCCACGGCGCCCACCAGCGGATCGGGACCCCGGCCGCCCGGGCCTCCTCGCGCAGCGCGCGCACGAGCGCGACGTAGGCCGCGGGATCGGGCTCCCGGGCGCGGTCGGACAGCCCGCAGTCGCCCCCGCGGGGCGTGGCGGCGCGCGGCTCGCGAGCCGCCCAGTCCGGGGTGCCGTAGATGACGACCACGGGCTCCCAGCCGTCCTCGCCCGCGGATCGGCGGGCGGCCAGCGCGCCCAGGACGTCCCTGATGCCGTTGTGCGGCGCGCACGGCGGACCGCCCCGCATGCAGCCGTCGCTGGGCAGGTCGAACCGCGGCGGCGCGGAGGGATCGGGCTGAAGCTTCTCCCAGTCGATGAGCACCCGCACGTAGCGCGGGCGCAGCGCGGCGAGCCGGTCGCGCCAGGCGACGAACTCCGCGGGCACCGCCCCGGGTGAGAGCAGATTCGGGTTGCCCTCGAGCACCCCGACCTCGAGCGCCGGGCGCTCCGGCGCAGGCGGTGTGGGCGTGGGCTCCTCGTCGGAGCCGCCGCACCCGGTGAGTGCGGCGACGGCGACCAGCAGCGCGGCGAACGTGCCGCGCACGGCGACGGTCAGACCGCCGAGACCTCTTCCTCGTCGGCCACCCGGAACGACGAGCCGCAGCCGCAGGCCGCGATGACGTTCGGGTTGTCCACCTTGAAGCCGGCCCCGGTGAGCGAGTCGACGTAGTCGATGACCGAGCCCTTGACGTAGGGCAGCGACGGCTTGTCCACGAGGATCTTCAGGCCGTCGAGATCGAAGACCTCGTCGTCGTCGCGCTGCTCGTCGAACGCGAGCGCGTACTGGAAGCCCGAACAGCCGCCACCGCGCACGCCGACGCGGAGCCCCGCGCCCTCGGCCTGCTCGCCCTGGGAGGCGAGGAACTCGTGCACCTTCTCGGCGCCCTTGTCGGTGATGGTGATCATGGTCCGATGCGTCTCCGTCGGTCGGTCACGCCGTAGCTATACAAAGTGTAGCGACACGCTACCCTCGAATCGACATGCCGACCGCCGAAGACCTGCGGGCCCGTATCGAGGCCGCCATTCCGGGCGCCGAGGCGTCCGTCCAGAGTGAGGACAACGTCCATTTCGCCGCCCAGGTGAAGGCTCAGGCCTTCGCCGGGAAGAGCCGCCTGGAGCAGCACCGCATGGTGATGGACATCTTCGGCGACCAACTGGGCGGCGAGATCCACGCCCTCTCCCTGAAGACGGAGACCCCATGAGCGAGAACCCCATGCGCGACGCCATCTCGGAGGCGATCGCCAGCAACGACGTCATCCTCTTCATGAAGGGCACGCCCGACGCCCCCGCGTGCGGGTTCTCCGCGCGCGCGGCCGGCGCCCTGCAGGCGCTCGAGGTGCCGTTCAGCGCCGTCGACATCCTGCCCGACCCGCGGATCCGCCAGGAGCTGTCGGCGCTGAGCAACTGGCCGACCATCCCGCAGCTGTTCGTCAAGGGCGAGCTGCTCGGCGGGTCGGACATCATCATGGAGATGTACGAGTCGGGCGAACTGGCCGGCGCCCTGGGCGTCGAGCAGCCCGACAGCGATCCGGAGCCGGCCGACGCGCAGGCGCCGACGCTCCAGATCGAGAACCGCCTGAACTAGCGGCTAGCGGACCGTCACCGGGACGCGCGCCGTGCCGCTGAGGCGCAGCTGCGGGTCCCGGTACAGGCGGGTGCCCTCGCCCCCGCCGCCCTCGCCGTCCTCGGACTCGAGGTCGGCCTCGGACGGGAACGAGAGCCGCAGCCCGTCGTAGCGCTCGAGGCTCTCGAACGCCGACGCGAACTGGTTCGGCGTGGCGGGACCCGAGCCGCTGCCGCTGCCGTCCTCGCTGAGGCCGAACAGCGCGCCGAGGCCCTCGATGAGCTCCTCCTCGCCGCCTGCCGAGTCGGCCCCCGGGCCGGAGACGGTCAGCAGCCGGTCGCCGCGCGGCGCGCTCGTCGGCACGCGGAACCGGATCGACTTCGTCGTCACCCGTCCGCTGGACGCGCGGCGCAGGCGCAGGCGCATGGTGGCCGTCCGGCCGCGCCGCAGCGTCGACGGGACCTCGACCGACTCGACGAACGACTGCGTCGTGCCGCGCCGCAGCCGCAGCGCGATCTGCAGGTCGGTGGGCTCCAGCGCGCCGAACTCGTAGCTGTCGAGCAGGCCCGACGCGCTGCTGACGTCCGCGAGCACCGCGCCGGCGATCCCGAGCGCCGGGGCCCCGGCACCGAGCACGTAGCGGTTGCAGAAGCGCAGCTCACGGCGGACCTGGCGCAGCTTCAGGCGCACGCACATCTCGCCGCTCGTGCGGCCCGGCGTGCCGCCCTTCAGGACGGTCTGGGCGAGCGTGCCGGCCGAGGCGCCCGCGACGACGCCGAAGCCGGAGACGCCGCTCGGCTGCCCGAGGGCCGACTCGTCGGCGATCCGCGCGGTCAGCGTCTGCGTGCGACCCGTCTGCAGGTCCTGCGCGAGCACGCGCATCGGGTAGTTCGGCGGTGCGCTGCCGGTCGAGCCGGTGATCGCGCTGATGCCGTCGCCGCTGATCGTCCCGGCGTCCGCGACGGGCTCGCCGAGCTTGTACGTCGACAGCTCCGCGGTGCCCAGCGGGTTGAAGATGATCCCCGAGACCCGTGCGGTCTGCAGGTACAGCGACCGGCGTCCCGCCCCCTCGAAGGGGTGGCCGAACGCCCAGACCTTCGCGCCGTCGGTGTAGACCGCCGTGCCCAGTGCGCCGAGGGCGACCTGGCCGGTGGAGTAGCCCGCGAAGACCGCGGACCCCGGGATGATCGGCGTGGCCGTGCCCGCCAGGCCGGGGGCCTGACGCGGGACCGCCGGCGTCGTGATCAGCTGCTTGCCGGCCTTCTTCGCCGCGGCGCGCAGGGTGCTGGCGACGCGGGTGCTGGCACCCGACAGGGTCAGCGGGCCGGTCAGCGGCTTCGCACCGGCGATGGCGACGGCGGGCGGCGTCGCGCTGCGCGGGCGCACGAGCGGCGGGTCGATCGGCTCGGCCAGGATCGGCTCGATCGGCGTCGCGAAGACGACCTTGCCGCCGTAGTCGCCGATGCCCTCGCTGATCGCGCCCGCGATGGCGAACGTGCCGTCGAGGCGCGGGCAGCGGATCGGCGTGCCGGAGAAGCCGGGACCGACGCCGGTGACGTCGACCGCCGGGCCGGAGACGCGGATGAGGATCCGCGACAGCTCGGGCTGCGGGCCGGTGATGACGTCGAGGACCTCGGCGTCGAAGGTGGTGACGGCCTCGCCCCGGATGACCGAGGACGCCTGGCACACCGTGCCGACGCGGACCTCACCGAGGGGCATGAAGGGTTCACCGGCAAGCGCCGGGGCGGTGGGCAGCATGAGCGCGGTGGCGCTCAGCGCCCCAAGAGCGATCCGACGCATGGGTCGCGCGACGGTAGCAGGCCGTCGCGGTGGACACGTAGGCTTGTCCGGTGCTCGACGCGCCCGGTTCGTCCACCCGCTCGGTCGCCGCGCTGCGCTGGGACGGCGAGCGGCTGCACCTCCTGGACCAGACGCTCCTTCCCGCCGAGGAGCGCTGGCTGAGCCTCACGGGCGCGCACGACACCGCTGAGGCCATCGCGCGCCTCGCGGTGCGCGGCGCCCCGAACATCGGTGTCGCCGCGGCCTATGGACTCGCGATGGCGGTGTCGGCGGACCCCTCGCCCGCCGCGGTCCGCGAGGCGGCCGGGATCCTCTCGTCGTCGCGTCCCACCGCCGTGAACCTCGCCTACGCCGTCGAGCGGGTCCACGCGGCGGCCAGCGGCGCCACGGGGGAGCTCGGGGAGCGGGCCGCTCCGGCCGCCGCCCGCGCCGAGGCCGAGCGGGTGCACAGCGAGGAGATCCTCGCGGCCGGCGAGATCGCGCGGCTGGGCGCCGAGCTGCTGCGCGGCCGGCGGCGGATCCTCACGCACTGCAACACGGGCGCGCTGGCGACCCCGGGCGCGGGCAGCGCCCTCGGGGTCATCACCGCGCTCGCCGACGCGAACCCGAACGTGACCGTGCTCGCGTGCGAGACGCGGCCCCTCCTCCAGGGCGCGCGGCTCACGGCGTGGGAGCTGCAGCGCCTGGGCATCGGCTTCGAGCTGCTCGTCGACGGCGCCGCCGCCGGGCTGATCCGGACGGGCCAGGTCGACGCGGTGATCGTCGGCTGCGACCGGGTGGCGGCCAACGGAGACGTCGCGAACAAGGTCGGCACGTACGCACACGCGCTGGCCGCCGCGGCCGCGCAGATCCCGTTCATCGTCGCCGGGCCGACGTCGACGGTCGACCTCGGGACACCGGACGGCGCGGCGATTCCCGTGGAGGAGCGCGGAGGCGACGAGGTCGTCGCGTTCGGCGGGACCGCGATCGCGCCGGACGGCATCGCGGTGCGCAATCCCGCCTTCGACGTCACGCCCGCGGCGCTGATCGACGCGATCGTCACCGAGCGGGGCGTCGCCCGCGCGCCCTACGAGGAGAGCCTCGCCGCGCTTGCGGCCTAGGTCAGCTTGCCCAGCACGCCGCCGACGCGCCGGACGCCGAACCCGGCGGCCCGCAGCATGATGGGCTGGCGGGTCCCGGCGGGCGAGAGCACGCGGGCCTCACGCTCGCGGTACCAGTCGACGGTCGCCTCGAGCGTGTCCTCGTGGTGTGAGGGCGTCCACCCCAGCTCACGCTTGGCCTTCGTCGAGCGGAACGCCCACCACAGGGCGGCGACGCGGACCTCCTGGGTCGTCACGGCGGGGCGCCCCGGCAGCGCTTCCATGGCCATGGCCACCTGCAGCGCCGCGGCGCGCGGAAGCCTGATCGCGGGCGGCTCGATGCCGGTGATCCGCCCGAGGTCGGCGAAGAGCCGGTCGAGCGTGAAGTTGCGGTTGCCGAGCAGGTAGCGCTCGCCGATCCCACCGTGCTCGTCGGCGAGCAGGTGCCCGCGGGCGACGTCCTCGACGTCGACGATGTTCAGCGCCCCGTCGACGTAGGCGGGGATCTCGCGCCGCAGATAGCGCCGGACGAGTTCGGTCGACGAGCGGCGCACGTCGCCGCGGCCGAAGACGTGGGCGGGGCAGACGATGACGACGGGCAGCCCGCGTGCGGCCGCGCGCAGGGCCTCGGCTTCGCCCTCGCGCTTGCTGTCGACGTAGTTGATGCCCTGCGCCTCGACCGGGAACGGCTGGCGCTCGTCCGTGGTCCCGCCCCACGGCGCGGGCCCGACCGCGGCCATCGACGACGTGTGCACGACCCGCTCGACGCCGGCGCGCTGCGCCTCCTCCATGAGGATGCGCGTGGCGTCGACGTTCGCGCTGAAGAGCGCCTCACGCGGCGCGCGCAGGGACGTCTTGCCGGCGACGTGGAAGACGCGGTCGACGTCGCGCAGCGCGCGGCGCACCGCACGGCGGTCGCGCAGGTCGCAGCGGACCCGTTCGGCCTCGATGTCGGCGATCCCCCCGAGGGGCGAGCCCTCACGGACGGTCAGGCGCAGGGTGTCGCCCCGCTCGGCGAGCAGCCGTGCGACATACGAGCCGACCAGACCCGTGCTCCCCGTGACCAGCGTGACCGACACAGGGTGACTCTACGGCCGGGCGGGGAAGCGTGCCCCGCGCCTGGACGGGTGCGGGGGTGCGATCCATCCTCAGCGGTCGGCAGGATGGCGGCGTGGTGCCAGCCAACGAGTCCGACGTCACGCCGCCCGAGCCGCTCCCGGTGGTCGTCGAGCGCGAGGAGGTGCTCGCGCCGAAGGCGATCCTGCGGGCCGTCCTGATCATCGTCGCGGTCGTCATCGCGCTGTACCTGATCATCCAGCTGCGCACCCCGCTGACGTGGCTGATCATCGCCGCGTTCATCGCGGTCCCGCTCGCGACGCTCGCGGGCCGTCTTGAGCAGTTCATGCCGCGCTGGCTGGCGATCGTGCTCGTCTACGTGGGCCTGATCCTCACGCCCGTCGGGCTCGGGGCGATCCTCGTGCCGCCGCTGGTGACGGAGGGCAACAACTTCGTCAACGACGTCCCCGGGTACGCGCAGGACATCACGGAGTTCGTCGAGAACAACGAGCGCCTCAGGGAGCTGGAGGCCGAGTACGACATCACGACGAAGCTCGAGGAGGAGGCGGCCAAGCTGCCGGGGGAGATCGGCGACGCGGCGACGATCCTGCAGGACGTCGGGTTCGGCATCGTCAGCTCGCTGTTCGCGATCCTCACCATCCTCGTGCTCAGCGTCTTCATGGTCTCCGGCGGGCCGATGTGGGCGCGGCGGATCATCGAGCTGCAGCCACCCGCGCGTGCCGAGCAGCTCGACCGGGTGCTGCGCCGGATCGCGGCCGCTGTCGGCGGGTACTTCGCGGGCGCGCTCGCCGTGGCGTTCGTCGCGGGCATCGCCAACTACATCGCGATGGTGATCCTGGGCGTCCCATTCGCCGGGCCGCTCGCCGTGATGGCGGGGCTCGCGTCGCTCATCCCCATGGTCGGCGCGACGATCGCGGCGGTCCTCATCGGACTGGTGACCCTGTTCACCGACTTCCCGACGACGACGATCATCTGGGCGATCTGGGCGGTGCTCTACCAGCAGTTCGAGAACCACCTGATCCAGCCCCAGATCCAGAAGCGGACGGTGAACGTCTCACCCTTCGTCACCATCGTCGCGGTCCTGATGGGCGGCACCCTGCTCGGGATCCTCGGCGCCCTGCTCGCGATCCCGATCGCGGCGTCGATCCAGATCCTGCTGAACGAGTGGTGGACGAGCCGCCAGCAGAGCAAGCTGCCGCCCCGGGGTGAGGATGGCCCGGTGCTCCCTGTCGCGGGCACCGCGCAGTCACCGCAGGACGATGACGGCGGCCCGGAGCCGCCGGGCGAACCCGCGCCGGCCTAAGCCGTCCCGCGGCCCTCGCGGTACCACGGCAGCAGCAGTCGTTCGAGCAGCAGGACCGCGGCGAACAGCCCGATCCCGATGAGGGCGAGCACGGTGATCGCGGCGAACATGTCGGCCGTCGCCACCTGGTTGTTGAAGACCAGAATGAGGTGGCCGAGCCCCTCACTCGAGCCCACCCACTCGCCGAAGACGGCCCCCACGACCGCCAGTGCGGACGCCACCTTCAGCCCCGCGAAGACGAACGGCAGCGCCGCCGGCACCCGCGCCATGCGCACGCGCCGCCAGCGCGATGCGCCCATCGTGCGCAGCAGGTCCAGCAGCTCGCGATCGGCCGCCTTCAGGCCGTCGATGGTGCTCACGGCGACCGGGAAGAACGCGACGAGCGCGATCACCATGACCTTGGGCCGCAGGTCGAAGCCCGTCCAGATGACGAAGATCGGCGCGACGGCGACG
>JAEMQS010000140.1 GCA_016463765.1 Solirubrobacteraceae bacterium
GTCGACATCGCGATCTCGCTGCTGTTCTACGAGCCCGACGGCACCCCGCTGCGGTTCATCTCGACGCTCGCGACGTTCGGCATCGCCGCCGAGGTCACCGCCAGCGAGCTCGCGATCGAGACGTTCTTCCCCGCGGACGACGCGACGGCAGCGCGCCTGGCCGCGTACGCGGCGGCATTACCCGACGGGTAATCGACGCGCTTCCCTGCGTGCGGGACGCTGGCCTGGCCATCGACCCTTGAGAGGCCCGTCATGTCCGCAGCCGCCCAGCCCACCACCGCCGTGCCCGCCGTCTCGTCCGGCCGCGGCATCCTGCGTCCCGCGCTCGTCACCGACGCGGTCGTCTCCGCCGCCAACGGCGTCGCCTACCTCGCCGCGGCCGGGCCGCTGAGCGACCTGCTCGGCCTGTCCGAGCCGCTGCTGCGCGGACTCGGGGCGTTCATGCTCGTCTACGCCGCCGTGGTGGCGCTCGTCGCCCGCACCCCGCGGCGCGGCACCGTCCTGGCGATCGTCGTCGGCAACGCGGTCTGGGCGATCGACTCGCTCCTCGTGGCCGCGCTCTGGAACGAGCCGACGACCACCGGCACGGTGTGGATTGCGCTGCAGGGCCTCGTCGTCGGCGGCTTCGCCGTCACCCAGTTCATCGGGCGCCGGGAACTGCGCTAGGAGGCCGATCGCGGGTCCAGGGCGGTGAGCCGCTCGCCCGCCTCACGTTGCAGGGTCAGGTCGCCGCGCAGCCGCGCGGCGGCCGCGACCGTCCGCCACGCCAGCAGGTTGTCGGGCTCGCGGCGGGCGACGGGCAGGACGACGGCCAGTGCCTCGTCCGGCCGGCTGGCGAACAGCAGCAGCTGCGCCTCGAGGATGCGCGGCTCGCCCGAGAGGCTGTGGCGCCGTGCCGCGCGCAGCGCCTCGCGGGCCTGCGCCCCCGACGCGGCGTCCGGCGCCAGCGCGCGGCCCCGCCGCAGGTCGCGCTCCTCCAGCGCCTGCGGGACGAGGAATGCGAGCGCGGTCAGCGCGAGCAGGACGAGCGCGGCGCGGGCGATCACACCGGGACCTCGGCCACCGCGCCGCGCGGGACGGCGCGGGCGGCGAGCGCCAGCATCATCAGCATCCCCGCGGACTGGACGGCGAGGACCACGAGGGCGATCGCGCGGTAGCCGTCGCCGAGGACCAGCAGCCCGGTGAGCTCGAAGAACACGGCCGCGCCGAGGACGAACAGGAACGTCCAGTGGCGCAGGGCGAGGAGGTACTGGCCGGACAGATAGCAGCAGGCCAGCAGGGTCATCGCGGTGCCGAGCGGGAGGAGCGCGGGCGCGGCGTCCTCGTAGTCGACCCCGAAGCCCAGCCGCAGCAGCAGCTCAGGCGCCACGAGGAAGATCAGCAGGACGGGCACCGCGAGGAGGCCGATCGCCCCGAGGGCCCGGGCGAGCGCGCCGAAGGGCGCCGCGCCGCGTGACGCGCGCCGTGACGCCTCGGGCACGACGTAGACCGCGAGGCCGATCGCGACCCAGATGAGGACCTTCGCGGCGACCGCGGCCGCGGTGTAGGAGCCGGCTTCGTCGTCCGGCAGCTGGTGCTTGGCGATGATGACGTCGAGGCTCTGGAGCACCATCAGCAGCGTCAGCGCGATGATCGCCGACCACGCGCCCGCGGCGAGGCGGTGCAGCTCGTCGCCCTCACGGTCGGCGTCGGGCTCGCCCACCCGGCGGCGGAGCACGACGAAGAGCGCCCCCGCTGCGATCGTGAACGACAGCGGCGTGCCGGCGAACGCGCCGACGACGCCCGCACCGAAGCCGAGCAGCAACAGCCCGCAGATGACGCGGCCGGTGGCCTCCGCGACGATGCTCCACGCCACGGCGGCGATCGCCCCGTCGCCCTGGAGGACGCCGCGCAGCAGGCACAGGGCGAACCACGCGCAGGCTCCCGGGAGGATGAGCGCGGCGGCCCAGACCTCGTCGACGCCGGTGATCGCCGCGAGCTGCTCTCGGGCCAGGACGCTCAGGAGGGTCAGCGCGACGGCGGCTAGGATGACCGGACGGATCCAGCGGCGTGTCACGGCCGCCAGCCTCGGACCGGTCCCGTATCTCCCAGCAGCCACGTCGCGCGCCGCCGCGACCTGGAGCGCGGAGCCGGGAACGCCGAGGATGAGCAGCCAGGACGTCAACGCCGCGAGAGATCCGTAGTCTTCCTCCCCGAGCACCCGCGCGAACACCACGGTGAAGGCGATCGCGAGGGCGTTTGCGGTGAGCGACGCGACGGCCAGCCCGGCCACCTGAGGGCTGTCCTGTCCGCGCCACCGTGAAGGATGGAGTCGCACGACCCCGAACACTACGACTGATATGCCCCTGAACGACCTTGCACCCACGCTGACCCGCCGCCTTCTGGCCGGCGCGATCGCGTGCGCCCTCGTGGTTCCGGCCCCGGCGTTCGCCCAGGGGGCGGGCGACGACCAGTACCGCGATCCGTTCCCGGAGACCACGGCGCAGGACGCGCAGGCCGACGAGACGCCGACGGAGACCACCGGCGACGGTCTCTCCGACACGCCGCCCACGTCGGGCGACACGTCCACCGGTTCGGGCACGAGCACCGAGACGCCCGACACCGGCAGCTCGGAGTCCGACGCGTCCGAGGACGAGGGCTCGGCGGCTCCCGAGCTCGCGCAGACGGGCGACGATCCGTGGCTCATCGCGCTCGCGGGCGGCTCGCTGCTGCTGCTGGGCGCCGGCCTGCGCCTGCGCGGCGGTGCGCAGCGCCGTCACTGAGACCTCCTCGCCCGAGGAGACCGCGGCACTCGCGGCGGAGCTGGCCGGCTCGCTGCGGCCTGGTGATGTCGTGCTCGTCTCGGGCGACCTCGGGGCGGGCAAGTCGACCTTCGTGCGCGGCGCACTGCGCGCCCTGGGCGTCACCGGACCGGTGACGAGCCCGACGTTCACCGTCTCGCGGCGCTACCACGCCGAGGGCCGGGACCTGTCGCACCTGGACCTCTACCGGCTCGGTGACATGGCGGCGGAGGATCCGTCCCTGCTCGACGACGAGGTCGGCGGCGACCGCATCGCGTTCGTCGAGTGGCCCGAAGTGGGCGAGAACTGGGCCGCCGAGCACGGCCGGGTCGTGGCAAGGGTCCGGCTCGACCACGCCGGCGGCGACCGCCGCGTCGTCGTGGTGGAGCGCCTATGACCCTGCTCGCCTTCGACACGGCGACCCCGGCGACGGTGGTCGGCGTGCTCGCGCCCGACGGCACGGTCACCGAGCGCCGCGACGACCCCGAGCCCGGGGCCCGCCCCCAGCACAGCGGCGCGTTACTGGCCCTCGCCGACGCGGCGCTGACCGCCGCGGGCGTGGCGTACGCCGATCTGGACCGCGTGGGCGTCGGTGTCGGCCCTGGCGGCTTCACCGGCCTGCGGATCGGGGTGTCCACGGCGCGCGCACTGGCTCAGTCGCTCGGCGTGCCGCTCGTCGGTGTCTCCTCGCTGCGTGCGCTGGCCGACGGCGGCCCGGCGGGGGACCCGGTGCTCGCCGTTCTCGATGCCCGCCGCGGCGAGGCGTTCGTGGCCGCGTACGAGGACGGGATCGAGATCGTCGCGCCGAGCGTGGTGCGACCGGAGGAACTCCCTGCACTCGCCACACGCCAGGATGGCCGCGCATGGGTGGCGGTGGGGGATGGGGCGCTACGCTTTGCCGAGGAGCTGGAACGGGGCGGCGCGGTCGTCCCGGCGCCCTCGGACCCGGCGCACCGCATCGGCGCCGCCGCGGTCTGCGGCCTTGCCGCGCGGGCGCCGGACGTCGGACGCGACGCGGTCGTCCCGGACTACCTGCGAGTCCCCGACGCCGACATCACCCGACGAGCCCGAACCCCGTGACCGAGCCCCTGGAGCTGCGCCGCCTGACGTACTCCGACCTGCCGCAGGTCATCGCGATCGAGCGCCGCGCGTTTCCGACGGCCTGGTCGCTGGCGATGTTCGTCCTCGAGCTGAGCAAGCCGTCCGGGGTCTGCCTCGCCGCCCTGCGTGAGGGACGGATCGTCGGCTACCTGATCTGCTCGAAGTACGACACGGTCTGGCACATCATGAACGTGGCTGTGGACCCCGATCTGCGCCGCCAGCGGGTCGCGACGAGCCTGCTCGACGAGCTGCTGCGCCGCATCGGCGACGCGCAGGCGCGCTACACGCTGGAGGTGCGTCCGTCGAACGCGGGCGCGATCGAGCTGTACGAGCGCTACGGCTTCCGCTCCGCGGGCCGGCGGCGGCGGTACTACCAGGACAACGGCGAGGACGCGCTCATCATGTGGCGCACCCCGGCGACCCTCGAGGGTCGCCTCGACGACGTGCCGGCCGCCGGGCCGGTCCAGCCCACGGCGTGATCCTCGCGCTGGAGACGAGCTGTGACGACACCTGCGCGGCCGTGCTGCGGGGTGACGGCACGATCGCGAGCAACGTCATCAGCTCACAGGGGATCCACGACCGCTACGGCGGGGTGGTCCCCGAGGTCGCCTCGCGCCATCACGTCGAGCTCGTCAACGCCGTGGTCGACGACGCGCTGCGCCAGGCGGACACCGGGCTCGACGGGATCGACCTCGTCGCCGTGACGCAGGGGCCGGGGCTCGTCGGCGCGCTGCTGGTGGGCGTCGCCACGGCGAAGGCGATCGCGGCGCCGCGCGGGCTGCCGCTGGCCCCCGTCGACCATCTCCAGGGCCACGTGGCCGCGAACTTCATCGGCCCCGACCCGTTCGAGCCCCCGTTCGTCTGCCTGCTCGCCTCCGGCGGCCACACGCTGCTGGCGCGGGTGACCGAGCACGACGGGTTCGAGGTGCTGGGCCGGACGCTCGACGACGCGTCGGGGGAGGCCTTCGACAAGGGCGCACGGCTGCTCGGCCTGCCGTACCCCGGCGGGCCTGCCCTCGAGCGCCTGGCCGCCGACGGCGATCCCGAGGCCTTCGCGTTCCCGACGGCGAAGCAGGTGGCCGGCCTGGACTTCTCCTTCAGCGGCCTGAAGACCGCGCTCCTGTACGCCGTGCGCGACCTCGGCGAGGAGGAGACCGCGCGCCGGGCGGCCGACCTGGCGGCCAGCTACCAGTCGGCGATCGTGCGGGCGCTCATCGCGCGCTGCGAACGGGCGCTGGAGCAGACCGGGATGGACCGCCTGGCCCTGGGCGGGGGCGTCGCGGCCAACGGGCCCCTGCGCGTGGCGGCCGAGCGGCTCGGGGTGGCTCTGCACGTCCCCGAGCGGGCGCTCTGCACCGACAACGCTGCGATGATCGCCAGCGCGGCGCGGTTCGTCGAGGCCGTGCCGCATCCCGCGTACCTCGCGATGGACGCGTACGCGAGCGGCGAGCGCGCGCTGGCGTGAGCGCGCGCACGATCACGCTCTACGGCCGCCCGGGGTGCCATCTGTGCGACGACGCCCGCGTCCATCTGACGAGACTCGCCGCTGAGCTGGGATTTTCGATCGAGGAGGTCGACATCGAGGGCGACGACGACCTCCATGCCCGGTACCTGGAGCGCATCCCGGTCATCGCTCTGGATGGCGATGAACTGTTCGACTTCTTCGTGGACGAGAGCGCCCTGAGGGCCGCGCTGGCGTAAAGTCGGTTCCCGCATGCCACAAGGGGACGTCATCGCATCGTCGGGCCGGCCGGAGAACAACGGCCAGGACCGCCTCTCGCTCGGGGTCGCCGCCCGCCTGTCTCGGTACCTGCAGGTGCTGACGCAGGCCAAGAAGATGGGCAAGGAGACGATCTCCAGCCAGGAGCTCTCCGACTACACGCACGTCAACTCCACGCAGATCCG
>JAEMQS010000141.1 GCA_016463765.1 Solirubrobacteraceae bacterium
TCGCGCTGCACACCGTCGACCATCCCGAGGTCGGGCCCCGCTGGCTGCGCACGTGTGCGGCGGCCGACGCGGTCGACTGCCTGGCGACGGTCGGCGGCCGTGGCGCGCTGCCGCAGACCGGCGTGATCGGCGTGGGCGCACTCGCCGGCGCCGCCGCGGTCGCGGGCGTCGCACTCGCGGCGCAGCTGGAAGCCGCGCCGCCGACGCGGTGAACGGATCGCGCTAGTTGCGTTGCGCTGTCGGGCGGATGAAGAGCTCGGACAGCTCGACGCCGGCCGGCTGACGCAGGGCCTGCAGCACGGCGCGGGCGATGTCGTCGGGCTCCAGCGCGCCAGGCGGCGGCGTGGCGAAATAGGGCGTGTTCACCGTCCCGGGCTCGATGACGGTCACGCGCATCCCGCTGCCGGCCACCTCCTCGCGAACGCTGTCGGCCATGGCGCCGACGGCATGCTTGGTCGCCGAGTACAGCGAGCCCGCGAGAGCCTGGCGTCCGGCGATGGAGCTCGTGAGGACGAGGTGCCCGCGGTGTTCGCGCAACGCAGGCAGCGCGGCGCGGATCGTGAGCGCGGTGCCGAGGACGTTCGTGAGCACCATCTCGCGCCACCGCTCGGGCGTGGAGGCCGTGAACCCGCGCGGCGCGCCGATCCCGGCGTTGGCGAAGACCGCGTCGAGCCGGCCGAAACGCTCGAGCGTGCGTGCGACGGCATCGTCCAGGGCCGGTGCGTCGGCGACGTCGGCGGCGACCGTGACCGGTTGCGCACGCACGTCGGCGACCTGAGCGGCGGCCGACTGCAGGCGGGCCGCGTCCCTGGCGACCAGCGACAGGTCCCATCCCGCCTCGGCCGCGCTGATCGCGGTGCGCAGGCCGATGCCGCTCGAGGCGCCGGTGATGAGCAGGACGGACACCCGAGCAACGATAGGACCGAATATCGTTCAGTATCCGTTCGTGCAACAGTTATGCCCGAGAACGCCATTGGAGGGCACAACGTGAAGACCATCGTCGTGGGGGGCAGCGGGTTCCTGGGCGGAGCTGTCGCGGACGAGCTGGTGCGGCGCGGGCGCGAGGTCGAGATCTTCGACATCGCAGGCAGCCAGGCGGCGTGTGATGCGCGCTGGCGCCCACGCGGGCGCGGGCGGTTCGCGCGTGACGGCGTCCGGTTCCGGTCGGGGGACATCCGCGACCGCGACGCCCTGGCCTCGGCGTTCGCGGGGGCGGAGGAGATCTACCATTTCGCCGGGCAGCTCGGGACGAGCGAGCTCGACGAGACGCCCGCCGAGGCGGCGGAGGTCAACGTCATCGGCTCCATCAACGTCTTCGAGACCGCGATCGCGGCCGGCGTCCCGCGGGTCTTCCACGCGTCGAAGCCCAACGTCTGGCTCAACGCGTACACGGTGACCAAGCACGCGGCAGAGCGCTTCGGTGAGCTGTACGCGGCGGCGCAGGCCGACACGCGGATCACGTCCCTGCGGTTCTTCAACGCGTACGGCCCGCATCAGCACACGCACCCGGTGCGCAAGCTCGTCCCGACCTTCGCGCTGCAGGCCCTCGCGGGCCGTCCGCTCGAGGTCTTCGGCGACGGCGAGCAGATCGTCGACATGGTCTTCGCCCCTGATCTGGCTCGCCTGACGGTGGACTACGCCGCGGTCGGGCCGGCCGGTGAGGCGCCCGACTGCGGGCGGGGCGTGCCCATCACGGTGAACGCGGTCGCCGAGTCCGTCGCCGCGTGGGCCGGGGGCCGGGTCGGCATCCGGCACCTCCCGATGCGCGTCGGGGAGGTCGAGCACACGACGCTCGTCGCCGACACCTCTCGGCTCCTCGAGGTCGTCGGCGGCGACGGCGGGTTCGCCGACTGGGAGACGTCCCTGGCCCTCACGCTGGACTGGTATGCGCGGCGGGCCGGCCGCCCCGTCGACGCGGGTGTTCATGCCGTGGCGTGATCGGCGCGTCCTCGTCGTCATCGGACATCCGGATGACGAGACGCTCGGCTGCGGAGGGACGCTCGCCAAGCTCGCGGAGCAGGGCGCGGACATCACGGTGCTGCTGCCCTGCCGTCGCACGGACCCGCGCGGGGTGGAGCACTGGGACGACCTCGTGGCCGCCCTGCACGCCGCCTGCGCCCGGCTCGGTGCGACCGCGGTGCTGCCCGAGCCGCAGCTCGAGGAGCCCGAGCCGTCGGTCGCCGACGTCTACGACGTCGTGCTCCCGCACGTCGAGGCCAGCGACGTGATCTTCACCCACTGGCACGGCGACGTGCACCAGGCGCACCGGGCGCTCTCCCACGCGGTCGAGATCGCCACCCGCCCGTTTCGCCGCCATCGCGACGTCTATCTCTTCGAGACCCCGACCTCGACCGAGCAGGCGTACGTCCAGACGTTCTCGCCGAACACGTACGTCGTCCTGGAACCCGCCCACTGCGACGCCGCCGTCGAGGCCATGGGCCATTACCCCATCGAGCACGACATCGGCCGGCGGCCGGAGGACCTGCGGCGCCGGATCGAGACGCGCGGCGCGGAGGTCGGCCGCACGCACGCCGAGGCGTTCGTCGCAGTCCGCCAGTTCCGCTGAGCGATGAAGCGCGCGATCGACATCGTGATCGGTACGGTCGGCCTGGTGCTCGCCGCGCCCCTCGTGCTGCTGGGCGGGCTCGCCGTGCGCCGCAGGAGCCCCGGGCCGATCCTGTACGCCCACGATCGCGAGGGCCGCGACGGCACGCCGTTTCGCCTGTACAAGGTCCGCACGATGGTCACCGACGGCGATGCCCTGCTCGAGCGGCGGCTCCGCGACGACCCGGCCGCGCGCGCCGAGTGGGAGCGCTACTACCGCCTGGCCGACGACCCGCGCATCGCCGGCCGCGCGGGCCGGCTGCTGCGCCGGTTCAGCATCGACGAGCTGCCGCAGCTCTACAACGTCGTCATCGGGGACATGAGCCTCGTCGGCCCCCGGCCGCTGCCGCCCTTCGTGGTCGCCGCCCTGCCGCCGGCGTTCGCCGCGGAGCGCCGGGCGGTGCGGCCGGGGCTCACCGGGCCGTGGCAGGTCGAGGGCCGCAGCGACACCGACCTCGCCGAGATGGAACGCTGGGACCGGGCCTACCTGGGCGAGCGGTCGCTGCGCACGGATCTCCGCATCCTCGCGAAGACGCCGCGGGCGGTGCTGTCGGGCACGGGCGCGTACTGACGTGCGCCGCGTCGCGATCGTCCACGACTGGCTCGTCACCTGGGGCGGCGCCGAGCGGGTGCTCGAGCAGATGCTGCTCGCCTACCCGGACGCGGACGTGTTCTGTCTGGTCGAGGGGCTGGACGCCGAGCGCGCCCACATCCTGCGCGGGCGCAGGGTCACGACGACGTTCCTCCAGCGCCTGCCGGGCGGACGGCGCGGGTACTGGTACCTCGCGCCGCTCATGCCGCTGGCCATCGAGCAGCTCGACCTCACCGGCTACGACCTGGTCCTCTCCAGCAGCCACGCCGTCGCCCTCGGGGTCATCACCGCGCCCGACCAGCTGCACGTCAGCTATGTGCACTCGCCGATCCGCTTCGCGTGGGACCTGCAGCCGACGTATCTCGACGCGTTCGGCTACCGCGCCGGGCTCAAGAGCGTGGTCGCGCGGCTGATCTTCCACTACCTGCGGCTCTGGGACCGCGGCGCGCACGCCGGCGTCGACGCGTTCATCGCGAACTCGGCGTTCGTCGCGTCCCGGATCAGGAAGGTGTGGCGGCGCGAGGCGACCGTCCTGCATCCGCCCGTCGATCTCCAGCGGTTCTCGCTGCGGCACGACAAGGCCCCGTACTTCCTCGCCGGCTCGCGGATGAACCCGTTCAAGCGCCTCGACGTCGTCGTCGACGCCTTCACGCGCCTGCTGCCCGACCAGCAGCTCGTCGTCGTCGGGGACGGTCCGGGCGAGGACCGGGTCCGGGCCCTGGCCGGGCCGAACGTGCAGCTCGTCGGCCATCTCCCGGACGCGGAGCTGACGCGACGCATGCAGGAGGCGTCCGCGTTCGTGCACGCGGCGACGGAGGACTTCGGGATCGCGATGGCCGAGGCGCAGGCGTGTGGGACGCCGGTCATCGCGCTGGGACGAGGCGGGGCGGCGGAGATCGTGCACGGGCTCGAGCACGACACGCCGACCGGAGCGTTCTTCGCCGAACCGACCCCCGAGGCGATCGCCGACGCGGTGCGGGCGTTCCTCGCCGAGCGAGCCCGGATATCGCCGGAGGCCTGCCGCGCCCGGGTGGCTGAGCTGTCGCCCGAGCGGTTCCGCACCCGGTACCGCGCGCTCGTCGAGGAGGCGTGGGAGGCCTTCGAGGCCCGCGGGCGGCTGGCGTGAGGGCCCCGCGCATCGCCGTCATCGGGGCCGGGCCCGCCGGTCTGGGCGCGGCGCACGTGCTGGTCCGCGGGGGAGCGGAGGTGACGGTGTTCGAGGGGGCGGACGAGGTCGGGGGCCTCGCCCGGTCGCACGTGCTCTGGGGGCACACCGTGGAGTTCGGCGCCCACCTGCTGCTCCGGGTCGACCCGCGCATCGACGCCCTCTGGGACGAGCTCATCGGCGACGCGTACGTCTCGGTGCCCCGCAGCACGAGGATCCTGACGGGCGGCCGTTGGCTGCGCTACCCGTACGAGCCGCTGGACATCGTGCGGACCGTCGGCCTCGCGGAGACGGCGCGCTGCGCGGCCGGTGCGCTGCGACGCGGTCCTGACGGGCCGGACCTCGAACACTGGGTCACCGCGCGCTTCGGTCGTCCCGCGCTGGAGCTGTTCGTCGCCGACTACGTGCGCAAGCTCCTGGGCGCGGAACCCTCCGAGATCGACGCCGGGTTCGCCGCCACGCTGCTGGGGTTCGCGCGACAGCCGTCGCTGGCCGCGACCGCGCGCAGGGTGATGCGGCGGGCGCCCGAGCCGCCGGTCGTCCGGCCCGACGGCGGGGTGGGGGAGCTGCCGAGGCGGATGGCCGCGGACGTCGTCGCCCGGGGCGGGACGTTGCGCCTGGGGACCCGACCGCAGGCGCTGGCGCACCGCGACGGCGCGGTCTGCGGCGTCCGGGTGGACGGTCAGGACGAGCGCTTCGACCACGTCGTGTCGACGACGTCGCTGGCCGTGCTGGCCGGAGGGCTGCTCCCGGCCCCGGACGACATCGTCGCCCGGGCCCGAGCGCTGCGCCTGCGCGGGGTCGTCCTGGTCTACCTCCGGGTGCACGGCGGCGTGCCCTTCGCCGACCAGTGGGTCTACGTGACCGACCCGTCGCGGCCGGTGGGTCGCATCGCGAACTACGACGCGTGGCGCCCACCGCACGCTCCGGCGGCCCCCGAGACCGTCCTGGCCGTCGAGCTGGGCGGCGCCGACGATGACCCGCTGTGGCAGGCGCCGGACTCCGAGCTGGCCGCCCGCGCCGAGACCGAGCTGCGCGACCTCGAGCTGCTCGGCGGGGGCACGGTCACCGGGTGGCACGTGCTGCGGCTGCCGCGCGTGCAGCCGGTGCCGCTGGTGGGCTCCGGGGTCGCGACCGACGCTGTCCGCGCGTGGGTCGAACAGATCCCGGGGCTGACGAGCACCGGCCGCTTCGGGGCGTTCGCGAACACCGGCGTCCACGAGAGCATCCTGCTCGGGATGGATGCCGCGGACGCCGTCCTCGCGGCGGTCTGACGCCCGCGCCGGTACCGTCATCGGCGATGGAGATCCGCCGCCTCGGCTCCGGCCCGCCCGTCCTGCTCGTCCACGGCAGCATGCTCGG
>JAEMQS010000054.1 GCA_016463765.1 Solirubrobacteraceae bacterium
GTCAGGGAGCTGAGCTGGACCGGCGTGTTGTTCGGCAGCTGGCCGTCGGCGCTCGGGCCGTTGTAGAGGCTGAGCCAGACCTGGGACGGGTCGACGCCGGAGTTGTTGACGACCTGGACCTCCAGCGCGGAGGCCGGCGCGGCGACGCCGAGGGTGACCGCAAGGGTGGTGAGGCCCGCGCGAAGGCAGAACGAAGGCATGCCCCCCTAGTCGGAGGCCGCGCCCGCCTCTGAAGTGGCTCTCAGCGCATCGAGGCCGCCGACCAGGAACACCAGGACCTCGTCCATGACGGCGATGGCCTGTTCGGGACCCGACGTGTCGTCGTCCTTCAATTCGCGCAGCGACTCGAGCGCGGCCACCGCCGCGGCCGCGACCATGTTCGCGCGCAGGGAGTCGGCCGGGACGTCGAGGTCGGCCGCGACGCACTCGGTCAGCAGCTCGTGGAAGCGGCCCATGTTCGCCCGCTCGTGGGCGTCGAGCGACGGCGTGTCGTGGATGAGGCAGCGGCGCTGATCCTCCATCGCCGTCTCGCCGTTCTCCTCGACCCGCGTGATCATCTCGACGATCCACGTGCGCAGCGCCTCGAAGGCGGTCTGGTCCTTCGGTCGCGAACGCAGACGCGTCTCGAAGTCCGCGAACATCTCCTCGAAGTCGTGGAACACGACGGCTTCCTTCGACGGGAAGTACCCGAAGAACGTGCGCGGCGCGATGTCCGCGGCCTCGGCGATGTCGGCGATCGTCGTCGCGTCGAATCCGCGCTCGGCGAACAGCTCCATGGCGCAGCGGACGATCGTCTCGCGCGTCTGCGCCTTCTTACGTTCTCTCAGACCCAGGGGATGCGGCATGTGACCACAGGGATTGTAACACCAGCCGCAACATTGCGGGGACCGTAATTTTGCAGTGAGTGTGATATTCTGCCTCGCCATGTCTCGTCTTCTTGCGCGGATGGCCCGCACGCTCACTCACCGTTGGAAGCGCGGCCTCGTCGTCGCCGTCGCGTCGCTGGTCGTGCTCATCGCGCTGGCCGCCTCCTCCAGCCCCCCGGTCGACGACTGGTCCGTCCCGGGGACCGAATCGCAGGAGGCCATCGACCTCTTCCGCGCTCATACGCCCGCACTCGCCGGTGCTGACGCGACGATCGTCTTCAGCGTCGAGGACGGGAAGATCGCCGGCGGCGAGCAGCAGGCCGCCGTCGAGGAGGCGCTCGCCGAGGTGCGCGAGCTGCCCAACGTCGACCAGGTGGCCGACCCGTTCGCCGAAGGCGGCCAGCTCTCGCCCGACGGCACCCTCGCGGCGGTCGACGTCCGGTACGGCATCGAGCAGGCCGAGGTCGAGAAGGAGGACGCCGAGGCGCTCGAGGAGGCCGCGCGCACCGCCGAGGCCGCCGGGGTCGACGTCGCGCTGCGCGGCACCGTCGTCGACATCGGCCAGCAGCAGGAGGCCCCGATCGGCGAGCTCATCGGCATCGCGCTGGCGATCGTCCTGCTGACGGCGCTCTTCCGCTCGTTCGCCGCGATGGGCGCCACGATCCTCGGCGCGCTGCTCGGCGTCATGGTCGGCCAGCTGCTGCTCGCGATCCTCGCCAAGCCGCTCGGCCTGCCGGAGTTCACGAGCATCATCGCGGTGATGCTCGGCCTGGGTGCGGGCATCGACTACGCCCTGCTCATCATCGCCCGATATCGCGAGCAGATCGCGGCGGGCGACTCCGTACGCGACGCGTCCGGAAAGGCGGCCGCGACCGCGGGCTCGGCGGTCGTCGCGGCGGGCCTCATCGTCATGGTCGCGATCGCCGGCCTGCTGGTCGTCGGCATCCCGCTCATCGGCAAGATGGGCATCGGCACCGCCATCGCCGTGGCCGCCGTGGTCGTCTCCGCGCTGACGTTCCTGCCGGTGATGATCGGGGCGTTCGCCAAGTGGCTGAAGCCCAAGCGCCCCGAGGACGTCCTGCCGTCCGCCGCCTTCGAGCGGTGGGGGACGTTCGTCACGGCCCGCCCGTGGCTCTCCATCGCGGCGGGTGTGCTGGTGCTCGTCATCTTCGCCTTCCCGACGACCGGCCTGCGCCTCGGTCAGCCCGACGACGGCAACAAGGCCGAGGACCTCACGCAGCGGGTCGCCTACGACCGGCTCGGCGAGGCGTTCGGCGCGGGCTCGAGCGGGCCGTTCCTGCTCGCCGTCGACACCCCGGTCGGCGCACCGGAGACCGAGGAGCAGCTCCAGGCGATCGTCGCCGCGGTCGAGGGGACGCCCGGCATCGCCAGCGTGACCCCGGCGGCGCCGAGCGAGGACGGCGAGATGGCGACGATCACCGCCATCCCCGAGACGTCCCCGCAGGACGAACGGACCGCCGACCTGCTCGAGACCCTGCGCGACGACGTGCTCCCGGGTGCGACCGAGGGCACGGAGTTCGACGTCTACGTCGGGGGCAACACCGCGGGCTTCGTCGACTTCTCCGAGAAGACGGCGTCGCGCCTGCCCGTGTTCATCGCCGCGGTCATCGGCCTGTCGGTCCTGCTGCTGATGATGGCGTTCCGCTCGCTGCTCATCCCGCTGGTGTCGGCGCTCTTCAACCTGCTGTCGATCGGCGCCGCCTACGGCGTGGTCACCGCGGTGTTCCAGGAGGGCATCGGCGCGGGCCTGATCGGCATCGACAGCCCCGTCCCGATCATCTCGTTCATCCCGGTGATGATGTTCGCGATCCTGTTCGGACTGAGCATGGACTACAACGTCTTCCTGCTCAGCCGGATGCACGAGGCCTACAACGAGGGCGACCGCCCGCGTGCGTCGGTCATCCACGGGATGGCGCGGATCGGCAAGGTCGTGCTGTTCGCCGGCTTGATCATGTCGTCGGTCTTCCTCGCGTTCGTCCTCACCGACGACGTGATCTCGAAGATGTTCGGCATCGGGCTGGGCCTGGCGATCCTCATCGACGTCGTCATCGTGCGGCTGATCGTCGCCCCCGCGGTGGTCACGCTGCTCGGCGACAAGGCCTGGTGGCTGCCCGAGTGGCTCGACCGGATCCTGCCGAACGTCTCACTCGAGGGGCACCTTGAGGAGGGCGTCGACACGAAGAAGGAGCAGGTCCCGGCCTAGGGCCCGACCGCCAGCACGTTGTAGGTGTCCAAGCCCGCCGCCGCGCACGCGCCGGCGGGCTTCGCGACGCCGCGGTAGTTCACGCTGCGCCAGTTCAGGAAGACGTCGCCCGGGGCGCGGGTGTCGACGTTGAGGGCGAGGACCCAACGCCCGAGCTGGTTGATCGGCGTGCTGTTCGGGTCGCGTCCCGCCTGACCGTAGAAGACGTCGTGCATCGCGACGGACACCGGCCCGAAGGCGAGCTCGTGCTGCTGGGCCGCGCCGCCGATCCGCGGGCCGAGCGTGAGCGGGAACATGACCCCCGCGTAGTTCACCGACACGGGGCCAGACGACGTGGCGGGCTCGGTCGTGCGCGCGAGCGTGTACGAGATGCGCGGTTCGGTGCGCGAGCAAGCGGTCTGCTCCCAGAAGCCGAGGTGGCCCTGCCGGACGGTGCCCTGCTCGATCCACTGCTCCCACGACGGCGCGGAGGTGACGCGGAGGCTGGTGACCCGCGCGGCGTGTGCGGCGGGCACGCTCGCGGCGGTGAGCGCGACGGCGGTCAGGATCAGGGCGAAGCGGCGCATGAGCGCGAACCTACGCCCGCCCGGGCGCCGTGCCATCCGGGGAAAGCCCGGGTTGCCTGCGTGTGGGACCCCGCAGCGCGCTACGGTCCGGGGATGATCCGCCGCCCGCTCCTCGCACTCGCCGTCGCCGCGTTCACCCTGGCGCTGTCCGCGCCGGCTGCGCCGGCCGCGACCTCTTGGTGCTCGGAGAGCGGGGACCAGTGCTGGGGGACGTTCAAGCGGGACGGCAAGCGCTACGTCGGCGTGACCTACGCGGCGAAGTACAAGACGAGCGAGAAGCTGTGCGTCAAGGCGCCGAGCGGCCAGCGCGACTGCATCACCCGCAAGCTGCGGCGCGGCAAGTTCGGCACCTACCGGCTGAACGTCCGCTGGAGCACGACGTTCCCCAACCGCGGCAAGGGCACCTACGAGTTCGAGAACCCGGGGCCCGAACCCATCACGTTCCGGGTGCGCTGACCGTGCGCCTGCTGCTGAACATCATCTGGTTCGTCTTCGGCGGCTTCTGGCTCGCGCTGGGCTACGCGTTCGCCGCGCTGATCTGCTTCATCCTGATCATCACGATCCCGTTCGGCATCGCGTCGCTGCGGATCGCGCTCTACGCGCTGTGGCCGTTCGGCAAGACGGTGGTGCGGCGCGGCGACGCAGGCATCGCGTCGACGGTCGGCAACGTGCTCTGGGTGATCCTCTGCGGCTGGTGGCTCGCCCTCGGGCACCTCATCACGGGCATCGCGATGTGCCTGACGATCATCGGGATCCCGCTGGGGCTGGCGAACTTCAAGCTCATCCCCGTGGCGTTCCTGCCGCTCGGGCGGGAGATCGTCGACGCCGACGATCCCCGCGCGATCGGTGTGGGCTGACGCCACTCAGTCCGGGACCGCCGTCGCGGCGAGCGTGACGCCGGCCGGCACATCCAGGCTGTGTGCCTGCTCGCCCACGCGGTAGCGCACGGTGGTCCGGGCGAACGTGAAGCGGCCTGGGCGGCTGGCGGCGACCACGAACACGAGCTGCACGCTCGATGCCGCGCGGGCCGGCAGCGTCGTGCCCGCCGCGGCGCGGAAGTCCTCGACCATGTGGGCGGTCTGGGCGCCGATCGGCTCGTCGAGCTCCCGAGTGTCGGCCGCTTGGATGTCGAGGACGTCGAGCCCGAGTGGGACGCCGACGGGCGTGACGGACTCGATGATGGCTTCGCGGTCGCCGGTGTTGCGCAGCTCGATCGCCGCGAAGGCGACTGAGGTGTTGAACTCGTCGGTGTAGGCGAGCTTGGTAAATGCGGCTCTCACGGGGCCCTCGTCGGACGACGCCTGGTCGCCCGCCATCGATCGGCCGGCGAACAGGGACGCGGCGGTGAGCGCGAGGACGGCGACGGCGACGACGGCGATGACGACGACGCGCCGGGAGGTGGGGTTGGGAGAGGTGATCTCGGTCATACCCTCTCTAGGGCACGACGTGCGAGAACTCGCCCCCCTACACGTCCACCGCGTAGATCCGCCACGGACCGGGGACGCCGCGAAGCTCGCGTTCCCCGCGCTCCTGCAGCCCGATCCCCGAGCCGACCACCAGGTCGCGCACCGTCGAGCTGACGAGGACCTCGTCGGGCCCCGCCTCGCCGGTCACCCGCGCGCCGATGTGCACCGCCAGACCGCCGACGTCGTCCCCGCCGAGCAGTTCGCACTCGCCCGTGTGCAGGCCGGCGCGCACCTGCAGGCCGAGCTCGTGCACGCGGTCGCGCACCGTCACGGCGGTGCCGATCGCCCTGCTCGGCGCGTCGAAGACCGCGAGCGCTCCGTCGCCGAGCGTCTTGACCATCCGCCCGCGATGGCGTTCGACCTCCGTGCGCATGAGGTCGTCGTGGCGCTCCAGCAGCTCCCGCCACGAGCGGTCGCCGAGCCGCGCGGCGTGGCCGGTCGAGTCGACGATGTCGGTGAACAGCACGGTCGCGAGGACACGGTCGCTCACCGCCGGGCGCCGCGTCCCCGTGAGGAACTGCTCGATCTCCGCCAGGGCGGTCTCGGCGTCACCGATCGCCAGCAGGTTGTCGCGACCCGGCAGTTCACGGAACGTCGCATCGGGGACGTGGTCGGCGACGTACTGGGCGTTGCGCGCGTCGAAGAGGTGGTCCTCGGCGCGGTGCAGGACGAGGGTCGGGCACTGGATGCTCGGCAGGACGCCGCGCACGTCGATCTGGCCGACGAGGTCGATGTGCCGCGCCGCGGCCGAGGGCGCCGCCGAGAACCGCTCGAGCCGGCCGAACCACCGCCGCAGCTCGGCATCGCCCGCGAGGCTGGGCGCAAAGCGATCGGCCAGCGCGCCGTTGCCCCACTGCGCGAGCATCACTCGCGCCCGCGCGTCGCGGACCGCCGGCGTGTCCTGCCACTCGTACCCGTCGTCGCTGCGCACCGCGCACACCATCGGCGCGTAGAGCACGAGCGCCCGGACCATCGCCGGGTGGGTCGCGGCGAACATCGCGGCCATCGCCGCGCCCTCGGTCATGGCGAACAGCGCGGGCTGTTCGGCGCCGACGGCGTCGAGCACGGCGTGGACGTCCTCGACCTGCTCGTCGATGGACGCGGCCCCGCCCCTCCCGTCGGACAGGCCCGAGCCGCGCCGGTCGAACAGGATCAGCCGCGAGAACGCCGCCAGGCGGGTGAGCATGCTCGCGATCCGCGGCTCCTCCCACAGCAGTTCGACGTGCGAGAGCCAGGACGGCACGAACAGGAGATCGAGCGGACCGTCGCCGACCGTCTGGTACGCGATGTGGACATCCCCGCTGCGGACGTACCGGGTCTCCGGTCCCATGTCCCGCAGCGTACGGGCGCTACGCGGCCGCGCGCAATGGCGGCCCGTCGTCCTCGGCCCGCGGCGGGCCGGGCAGCAGCCGTCCGCCGGCAACCGGCGTGTTGCGGATCATCGTCGGCAGCAGCGGGAGCAGCACGCGCTTGACGTACTCCGCGCCTCCGCGGCGCATGACCTCGCGGGCCGGGTCCCAGGACAGGCCGTAGCCGCGGCGGATGTTCGCCGGCAGCGAGCCGATGACCACGAAGTTCACGGCCTCCACGAGCCAGCGCATGTAGATCGGCGCGGGCGGGTTGAACACCACGGCCTTGCCGAGCTCGGCCGCGCGCGGTGTCACCCACAGGTCGCCGCTGGCGAACACGCCCGCGTAGTACGCGTCGAAGTCCTCGATCGTGCGCGGCATCTCGTCGTCCTTCAGGCCGAACAGGCGGCCCACCACGCGGTAGTCCTGCCAGAGCGCGTCGCGCGCGTCCCGGTCGAGCGCCCCGACGTAGAGCCGGTAGATCAGGTCGGCGGACTCGAAGAGCGGCGCGAGCGTCCACAGCAGGTACTGGGGATCGTCGGCCGCGTAGGGCGTGCCCGCCGGGAAGTGGCCCGCGTCCTCGGGCAGTTCCCCGCGGATGCGCGAGTGCACGCGGCGCACCCGCTCGGTCTGGAAGTCCGCGTCCTCGCGCCGGCCGAAGTAGATGGTGTTCATCACCGTGGCGGTGCGGGCCAGGCGGCCGTGCGGGTCCTCCAGACCGGTCGTGCGGTCGTAGAAGCCTTCGAACATCACGGGGTGCGCGGCCTGGAGCAGCAGTGCCCGCGCGCCCGAGAACGCGACGATCAGCTCGCGATTGACGACCCGGATCGGGGAGTCGTCGTCGAAGTAGCCCTCGCCGGGCGCGGCGGCGCGGAACGGGATCGGGGTGAAGGTCGAGGGAGCGCCCATGTCTGAACGGTACGGACGAGGCGGCGCGGCGGACGAACTCCGTGCGAGCATCCGCCCATGTCCCCCCGAGAGCCGATGACCCGCACCTACCGGGTCGCGATGTCCGTGTGCACGCCGATCGTCCGCCAGTGGGGGCGCCTGCGCGTCACCGGACTCGACACGCTGCCGCCCTCCGGGCCGCTGCTGCTGGCCGGCAACCACGACAGCTACTGGGACCCCGTGGCCGTCGGCGTCGCCGCGCTCGGCCGCCGGCAGGTGCGCGCGCTGGCCAAGGCCGAGCTGTGGAAGCTCCACGGTCTGAACTGGGTCCTCAACGGCATGGGGCAGATCCCGCTCAACCGGGGCGCCGGGGACGCGCACGCGTTCGACCGGGCGGTCGAGGAGCTGCGCGGCGGCGCGTGCATCGGCATCTTCCCCGAGGGCACCCGCTCGAAGGGCGAGCCGCTGCGGGCCCGCAGCGGGTTCGGGCGCCTCGCCGAGCTCGTGCCCGAGGCGCAGATCGCGAGCGTCGCGATCCTTGGGACCACGGACATCCCGCGCTTCCCGACCCGCCCGTCGATCGAGGTGCGGTTCTTCCGGCCCGCGGGCGGCGGGATGCAGCCCGGCGAGGACGCGTCGACCTTCACCGCGCGCCTGCTCGCCGAGATCCGCGAGCAGGCGCCGGTCACCGCCTGTGGCCGCAAGGCCAAGGCGAAGGTCTAGGCGGCGATCGCCGCGCGGCGGTCCCACACCAGGCGCTCGGCGGCGTCGGCGAGGTTCGCGCCGCCGGCCCCCGCGCGCAGCCGCGCCGATGCCGCGGCCACGCCCTGCTGGGCCCGCGCCGCGCGGTAGGCGTCGTTCAGCGTGCCCGCGGTCATGCGCCGCGGCGGGAGCGTGACGCCCGCGCCCGCTTCGCTGACCCGGCGCGCGACCTCCGGCTGGTCGCGGCCGAACGGGACGGTGACGAGAGGAACGCCC
This sequence comes from Solirubrobacteraceae bacterium, assembly GCA_016463765.1. Classification (GTDB taxonomy): domain Bacteria; phylum Actinomycetota; class Thermoleophilia; order Solirubrobacterales; family Solirubrobacteraceae; genus Svornostia. The sequence goes on from JAEMQS010000054.1 coordinate 8,338, forward strand.
GCCGCGATCGTCTTCTGGACGATGCCCATGCCGCCGTGCGTGATGACCACCGCGGCGCGTTCGAGGATCGGACCGTGGGGGACGAACCGCTCGACGCGCGCGTTCGGCGCGGTCGGGAGGTCGGCCGCCCCGCGTGCGGCGTCGGCGAGGGTGACGACGACGCGCACCGGCTCGTCGTGCAGCGCCTCGATGGCCGCCGCCGCGAGGCGCTCGTCGCCCTGGTAGTCGGTCGAGCACGTCACGAGGACCCACGGATCGCCGGGTTCGAGCAGCCAGCCCGGCGTCTCCTGCGGCGGGTCCCAGAGCTGCGCGCCGACGAAGTGCACGCCGGCCGGGAGGTCGATGCGCGGGTACTCCAGCGGCGCGCCGGTGAGCACGAGCGTGGCGTCCGCACGGTGCAGGTGCTCCAGGGCGCCGCCCAGCGCCGGGAGGCCCAGGCCGGCGCGCATCGCGTCGAGCTCGGGCAGCATCGCCCGGTCGAACATCCCCATGACCGAGCGGGTCAGCGTGCGGTCGCGCAGTCGTCCCAGGGGTCCTCCCATCGGCTTCAGGCCGAGTCCGTAGGGCGGGATGCCGTTGCCGGGCAGCGGCAGCAGCGTCGGCACCGTGAACGCCCATGGGACGCCCGAGGCCTCCGCCGCGACCGCTGCGCCATAGGCGTTGAGGTCGATGAGCAGGAGATCTGGGTCCTCGTCCTCGATCGCCTGTTGCAGATCACCGATCTCGTGGCGGCCGCGCTGGACGAGGTCCGACACGCCGCGGGTCAGCCGCTCGCGGGCGCCCTTCGCCTCGTGGTCGGACGGCTCGATCGCGACGATCTCCGGGGCGACGGCCTCGGCCCGCAGGCCGGCGTCCTCGACGACGCCGACGAGTTCGGGTGCGGTGCGGACCGTGACGTCGTGGCCGCGCTCGCGCAGCTCGAGCAGCCCCGGCATGAGGGGGAAGGTGTGGCCGGCGGCCGGCGAGGTGTAGGCGAGGATGGTGGACACGGAGGCTCCTTGTGGGTGGTGGTGACCATCACCCTCGCGCGCGCCCGGCGCCCCGCCATCGCGGACGCCCCCGAATGCTCACCCCAGGATTAGGGGTGGGGGACCCCTATGCGGGTGGCGAGTACGGTTGCCGCCATGGACGGCACCACGAGACGAGCACGACGGATGATGAGCGCGCTGCTGGCGCTGGCGCTGCTGGCGGCCACGCTGGGCGTGGCCGGCTGCGGGGGCGGCGACGAGGAGGGGACCGCGACGCAGGGTCCGGCGCGCTTCGGCAAGACGCGGATCGCCGTCAACCTCGGTCTCGCCGCGGGCGCGACCAAGCGGTACATCGTGGATCCCGCGCAGGAGGGCGGCTTCGCGAAGGGCGCGCCGAAGCGCAAGCGCACGATCGCGAAGGCCATCGTGGCCGGGGCGTTCGCGGCCAAGCAGCTCAACGACGCGAAGAAACTCGCCGAGCGCGACCCCGATATCCAGCCGCTCGTGGCGAACATCACCGGGCTGACGGGGGTGCTCGGCGGCCTGACCGCCGCGCTGCAGGGCGGCAACGTCGACGTCACCGAGCTCGTCGGGGCAGGGAGCGAGGTCGACCAGCTGCTCGAGGCCGGCAAGGCGCTCGGGCTCGACGTGACGGAGCGCACGCCGCCGGGGCTGTAGTCGGCCTGGCTGGCCAGCCAACTATTCTTCGGGCATGGACTGTGACGTCGCGATCGTCGGCAGCGGCTTCGGCGGAGCGGTCAGCGCGCTGCGGCTCTCCGAGCAGGGCCGCAAGGTGGTCGTGCTCGAGCGCGGCCGGCGGCACACCGGCGACGACTACCTCGCCGCGCGCCGCAATCCGCGGCGGTACCTCTGGGAGCCGGCGCTCGGCCTGACGCGCGGGTTCTTCTGGCAGCGGGTGTTCCGCCACGTGGGGATCATCGGGGCGACCGGCGTCGGCGGCGGGAGCATCGTGTGGGCGGGCGTGCTGCTCGAACCCGACACGCCGTTCTTCACCGATCCGGCCTGGGCCCATCTCCACGACGACTGGCGCGGCGAACTGCGCGAGCGCTACGCGACGGCCGCGCGGATGCTCGGTCGCACGCCGGCGCCCTTCGCGGGCGCGATGGACGACCACCTGCACGCCGCGGCGAAGGCCGCCGGGCGCGAGGGCACGTTCGGCCCGACGCCGATGGCGATCTGGTTCGGCGAGGAGGGGCGCACGGTCCCCGACCCGTTCTTCGACGGGGAGGGTCCCGAGCGGACCGGCTGCCGGCTGTGCGGCGGCTGCCTCGTCGGCTGCCCGTACGGCAGCAAGAACACGCTCGACCAGAACTACCTGTGGCTGGCCGAGCGCCGGGGCGCGGAGGTGCGCGCCGAGCACGAGGTGACCGGCATCCGGCCGCTGGACGGCGGCGGGTACGCGCTGGACATCGCGGGGCGGCCGGCGCTGCACGCACGGGAGGTCGTGCTGGCCGGCGGCGTGCTCGGCACGCTGGAGCTGCTCTACCGGTGCCGGGACGAGCACGGGACGCTGCCGCACGTCAGCACGCGGCTGGGCGACCGGGTCCGCACGAACTCCGAGGCGATCACCGCGGTGCTCGCCGACGACCCGGCGACCGACCTCACGCGCGGCCCGTCGATCTCCAGCGAGTTCTACCCCGACGACCACACGCACGTGACGCAGAACCGCTTCGTGGGCGGCTGGCACCTGCGCTTCCAGCTCGGCCCGATGGTCGACGACGCCGACCCGCGCCGCCGCGCCCGCCGCACGCTGCGCGAACTGGCCCGCCACCCGGGCCGCCACGCGCGGGTCGTCTTCGCCCGGAACTTCGAGCGGCGCATCAGCCCGATCAGCGTGATGCAGCACGCCGACAACGAGCTGCGCCTGGCCTACGACCGGTCTCCCGTGCGGCCGTGGAAGCGCGTGCTGCGATCGCAGCTCGGCGCGGGCGACGCGGCGCCGTCCTATCTCCCGCAGGCCAACGCGACCGCCCGCGCGTTCGCCGAGTCCATCGGCGGGACCCCGCTGAACCTGCTCATCGAGAGCGTCGGCGGCAAGTCGTTCACCGCGCACATCCTGGGCGGGGCGGTCATGGGCGCGCACGCGGGGGAGGGCGTCATCGACACCGACCACGAGGTCTTCGGCCACCCCGGCCTGTACGTCGTCGATGCGTCGGCCATCCCCGCGAACGTCGGGGTGAACCCGAGCCTGACGATCACCGCGATGGCCGAGCGGTTCGCCGCGCGCCACGCGGCACGGGCGGCGGAGACGGTCGCCGCATGAGCCGGCCGGTCGCCGACCTCGCGGACATCCACGGGGTGCCCGAAGCGGCCCTGGCGCCAGAGGTCCTCGCCGCGCTGCCGCCCACCAGCCCGCCCGCTCCATGGGCGCTGCGCCTCGACGCGATCCTGTGGATCCACCAGGCGACCGACGAGGCGCTCGACCTCGTCGCGCCCGCGCTGCGCGGCGGACGGCATCTGCCATTGACCGTCGGCGGGTTCGTCCGCTACCACGAGACCCCGGTCGGGCCCTACAGCGAGGTGTTCGGCTCGCCGGTCGTGCTCGTCCGGCGCGGGCTGACGATGGGGACGGTGCCGTTCATGGTCGTCGACTCGCTCGCGTCGATCCGCGGCGGGCGGGAGAACTGGGCGCTGCCCAAGAGCCTCGGCGCGTTTGCCTGGGAGGGCGACGACGCGGTGCGCGCGCACGGCGAGAGTCCCGCGGGCGCGTGGAGCGTGAGCGCCCGGGCGCGGCCGGTCGGCCCGCCGCTGCCGACGTGGGCCCCGGCCTGGAACCGGCAGGCGACCCCCGACGGGCGGGTGCTGCGGATCGCCGCCCGGGCGCGCGGGCTGGCGAAGATGGCCACCGTGCACGTGGACTCGTCCGGGCCGTCGCTGCCGTCGTGGCTGGTGCCGGGCGAGCACGTCGGGATCGTCCTGCGGCGCGGTCGGATGACGTTCGGCGCGCCGAAGGTCGTCGGATGAGGGCCCTGGTGCAGCGGTTCCGGGAGCTGCCCGGGGACGACCTCGACGCGCTGGTGGGCACCCACGAAGCCGCGTTCGTCGGCCCGGCGCCGTTGCGCGCCGTCGCGCCCCGGGCGATCGCGCTGGGCGGCATGCCGCAGTGGTACGGCAAGCGGTTCGCCCCCGGCGAGGGCGTGCTGCACGGGGTCAACCTCGTGCGCGGCGGTGCCGAGGAGACGCTGCCGATGACCGCGAAGGTCGATGCATCGTGGCTGGACGGCCGGCCCGCGCTCGTCGTCTCCTACGCGGCCGACGCGCCCGTGCCGTGGCGCTGGGTGCGCGACGAGTTCCGCGTCGCCGACGCCGGCATCCTGCTCGGGCTGACGTTCACGTTCTCGCCCCGGCTGCGGGCGCTCGCCGCGCCGTTCACGCTCGAGCGGCGCTGAACCGGACGCAAGAAGCTCTCGCCAGGCGCGAGCTGCTCTACGCCGGTTCGATCTGCTCGGCCAGCCAGCGCCAGAACGCCTTCGCCGCCGGGCTGCGCGCTCCGCGGCGCAGCCGCACGGCGCGCAGTTCGCGCGTGAGGTCGACGCCGTCGACCGGCAGCGCCCGCAGCGTGCCCGCCTCGAGCTCCTCGGCGACGACGAGCGTCGAGAGCAGCGCGAACGTCGTGCGGTCCAGCGCATGCTTGGCACCGAACGAGCTGGCCATCTCGAGCTGCGGCGTCAGGCGGACGCCGACCCGTTCGAGCGCGGCCGCCGTCACCGCCCGGACGCCCGAGCCGCGCTCGCGCGCGATGTAGCCGTGGTCGAGCAGCGCCGCCGGGCGGACGCTGCGGCGTCGCGCCCACGGGTGGTCGGGCGTGACGACCGCGCGGATCTCGTCGCGGTGCAGCGTGTGGTGCTCGAACTCGTCGAGCGGGTCGAGCCCCTCCACGAACCCGATCTCCGCGCGGTGCTCGCGCAGCGCGTCGAGCACGGCGGGCGAGTTGACGACGTCGACGAGCGGCCGGATCGTCTCGTCGGTCGGGCGGAAGCGCATGAGCCATCCCGGCAGGAGCACCTCGCCGATCGTCTGGCTCGCGGCGATCCGCAGCTGCCGGCCCGCGCCCGAGCGGTGGCTCGCCAGGGCCTCTTCGGCGTGGCGCAGCGCGACGAGCGCCTGCCGCGCCTCGGGGTAGAGCGCCCGGCCGGCCTCGGTGAGCCGCAGGCCGCCCGGGTGGCGGTCGAACAGCGTGACCCCGGCGCGCCGCTCGAGCGTCTGAATGCGCTTCGTCGCGGCGGACTGGGTGAGCTCCAGCGCCTCGGCGGCACCGTGGACGGTGCCCGTCTCGACTGCGGCGACGAACGCGGCGAGCCCGGGGCCGGGGAGGGGGTCGGCGGAGGACGGCACACCCCGACTGTATTCCAGTTTGGAATGACCAGGGCGGGATCGGACTGGAGGGAATGGCCACGCGGCCCCACCCTGGGTCTCGTGCTTCGCCACCTCGGACCCGCCTGGTTCTCCTGCGTCATGGGCACCGCCGCCGTGGCGGTGGCCGCCGCGTTCCTGCCGGTCGGCGCCGCGGTGCTTGACCCCGTGGCGAGCGCGCTGTGGGCGGTCTCTCTCCTACTCCTCGCGACCCTCGGCGCGGCGGCCGTGGCGAGCTGGCACCGCGGGCACCGCTCGCTGCGTGCGGACGCGCTCGACCCCGAGGTCGCGCCGTTCCTGGCCGCGCCGCCGATCGCGATCCTGACCGTCGCCTCGAGCACCGCGCTGTCGGGCGGCGCGATCATCGGGCACCGCCCGGCGCTCGTCCTCGCCGCGGCGCTGTGGGCCCTCGGCACGGCCGCGGGGTTCGCTGTCGCCGTCGTGGTCCCGGCCGCGAAGTTCACCCGCCACCGCCTGACCACGGACACGTGGCTGGCGACCTGGGTCCTGCCGACCGTGCCGCCGCTCGTCGCCGCGGGCGGTGCTGCGCTGCTCGTCCCGCACCTTCCGCCGGGGCAGTGGCAGCTCACGCTGGTCGTCGCCGGCTGGGCGATGCTGGGCGCGACGCTGCTGGCGACCGTCGTCGGGATCGGCATGCTGTGGGCCCGGCTGGCCTTCCATGGGGTCGGCGACGGTCACGCGGTGCCGACCGTCTGGCTCGTCCTCGGCCCACTCGGCCAGACCGTGACCGCCGCCGCGCTGCTCGGCACCGCCGGCGCGGACGTGCTCCCGGCCCCCTACGGCGTCGGGCTGAAGACCGGTGCGCTCGCGCTTGGCCTCCCGCTCTGGGGCTTCGCGCTGCTGTGGCTCGCGATCGCGGCGACGCTGACCGCCGACGCCGCGCGCCGCCACCTGCCGTTCTCGCTGGGCTGGTGGGGGTTCGTCTATCCGCTCGGCACGCTGACCATGGCGACCTCCCTGCTGGCGCATTCGACCGGCGCCGTGCTCTTCGAGGGCGTGGCGGTGGCGCTGTTCACGGCCCTGGTCGCGGCGTTCGCCGCGGCGGCGGCGGGGACCGTGCACGGCGCGGCCCGGGGCGATCTGCTCGCGCCGCCCGCCGCCGCTGAGATGATCTGAGCCATGAGCCTCGACGGCTGGGACGTTCTCCTCTGGCTGCACCTGCTCGCGATGGCGCTGTTCGTCGGCGGGCAGCTGTTCATCGCCCTGGCGGTGGTGCCGGTCTTCCGGGCGCAGGGCGGACGCGAGGGTCCGGCCCACGAATGGATGGTGCCGATCGCGCGGCGGTTCGGCTGGGCCTCGCTGGGCGCGCTGGCGATCCTGCTGGCGACCGGCATCGCGATGGCGTCGCACTATGCGCTGTGGGACGACACCGCGATGAGCATCAAGCTCGGGCTCGTCGGCGTGGCGATCGGCCTGACCGCCGTCCACGTGTTCGCGGCGAAGGGCGCGAACCACGCGCTCCAGGGGCTGATCCTGCTCGACTCGCTGGCGATCGTCCTCGTCGCGACGACGTTGTAGCGCGGTGCCCGCCGAGCGGCTGACGCGCAGGCGGCTCCTGGCGAGCGCCGCCGTGGGTGGCGCGGCGCTGGCGGCGGGGTGTGGGGCCCGCCCGGCCTCGGGCGGGCCGGCTCGCAGGGTCATCGTCATCGGCGCCGGGATGGCGGGTCTCGGCGCCGCCGCGGAGCTGCGCCGGGCGGGCGTCGCGGTCACGGTGCTCGAGGCGCGCGGGCGTCTCGGCGGCCGGGTGCACACGGGCACCGAGCTCGGCGTTCCCGTCGATCTCGGCGCCGCCTGGATCCACGACCCGGACGGCAATCCGCTGACGACGATCGCCCGCGAGGCGAAGCTCGCGACCGTGCCGACGGACTATGACCGGGTGGCCCTGCGGCGGGCCGACGGCCGAGAGGTCACCGACGACGAGCTCGGTGCCGCGGACGACGCCTTCGCGGCGATCGAGGACGCGCTCGCGGCTGCCGCCGAGGACGCCGGACCCGAGGACCGGCTGGCCCCGGTGTTGACCCGCGCCCGCGCGCGCACCGGGGTACGCGGTGTCGTGCGCGCCACGACCGACTGGGCCCTCGGCACGGCGATCCCCCTGGACCTGGCCGCCGACGCGCGCGAGCTGTCGCTGGACGGCTACGACGAGGGCGAGACCTACGACGGCGGCACGGACGTGCTGCTGCGCGAGGGTACCGGCGCCCTCATCCGCGCGCTGGCGACCGGCGTGGAGGTCCGCCTGAACACGCCCGTCCGGCGGGTCGAGCGCTCGCGGACGCAGGTCACGCTGGTGACCGCGGCGGGCGAACGGCTGCGTGCGGACGGCTGCGTCGCCACCTTCCCGCTCGGCGTGCTGCAGGCCGGGACGGTGCGGTTCGATCCCCCGTTGCCGCGGGCGGCGCGCCGCGCGATCTCACGGCTCGGCGTCGGGCTGCTCGACAAGGTGCTGCTGCGGTATCCGTCGTCGTGGTGGCCCGACGACGTCGTGCAGCTGGGGACCGTGGGCGCGGCGATCGGCCGGACGGTGAGCGCGGCGAACCTCCAGCCCGTGACCGGCGCGCCAATCCTCGCCGGGTTCGTCGGCGCCGGGTACGCGCGCTCGCTGGAGCGGGCGGGTGAGACCGCGATGACCTCTGCCGTCACCGGCAGGCTCGCCGCCGGGTTCGGGGCTCCGGCAGGCCGTCCGGTGTCGTTCGTGGCCACCCGGTGGGCTGCCGACCCCTGGGCGCGCGGCTCGTACTCGTTCCTGCGCCCCGGCTCATCCTCCGAGGACCGCGCCGCACTCGGCACGCCAGTCGGTCCGCTCATCCTCGCCGGAGAACACACGAGCATCGACCGCCCGGCCACGATGGACGGTGCGCTCGTCGCCGGCCAGCGAGCCGGGCGCGCGATGGCTCGGACGGTCGCTCCGTAAGTCTCCGCAGCTCCGTGCGTTGCTGTTGACAACCCGCCGCCGTCGGCGTAGACCACCCACCACCCTCCCGGGAGCCCTGCCATGCCCCGCCCCGCCATCTCCCTCGCGCTCGCCGCGGCCCTGTTGTCCCTCTGCGCCACCGTCGCGTTCGCGAAGTCGATCGCCGGGACGGACCGCAGCGAGAAGCTGACCGGCACGGCGTCCGCCGACGCCATCGAGGCGAAGGCGGGCAACGACCGGATCCTGGGGCTCGGTGGCGACGATCAGCTGTTCGGCGACCGCGGCAGCGACCGGGTGATCGGCGACACGGGCGCCGACAGTCTCTTCGGCGGGTCGGGCAACGACCGTCTGGAGGGCGGGACGGGCGACGACATCGCCACGGGTGAAGCCGGCAACGACCGGGTTCTCGGCGGCCCGGGGAAGGACCGGCTCTTCGGCAGCGACGGCAACGACCGGCTCGACGGCGGGCCGGAGGACGACACGGTCGACGGCGGGAGCGGGAACGACCGGATCGTCGGCGGCCCGGGCCAGGACGTGCTGCGCGGCCGCGCGGGCAAGGACCGCATCGAGGCGCGCGACGGGCAGGTCGACACCATCGACTGCGGCGCCGGCGGGGGCGACGTCGCGATCGTCGACGACGCGGACATCATCGCGGGGAAGACGCCGGACAACCCGGCGGGCAACTGCGACGGCCTGCGGGGCACCGGAGGCTGACCCTCGGGTTCACCCGCACACGGTCGCGGGACGACTTCAAGGTCGGGGCGAAGAGGCACTGACAGGCTGGCTCCAGCGTTCAACCACCTGACCTGGAGCCCTCCGACATGAGCATCTACGACGACATCGGCGGCCGCGACGCGGTCTCCGCCGCGGTCGACATCTTCTACGACCTCGTCCTCGCCGACGACCTCCTCGCTCCATATTTCGAGGGGCGGGACATGGCCCGTCAGCAGGCGCACATGCGCGCGTTCCTCGCCACGGCGCTCGGCGGCCCCGACGTCTATGCGGGCCGCGACATGGCCGCCGCCCACGCGGGGCTGCACATCAGCGACGCGGTGTTCGACCGCGTCGTCGAGCTGCTCGTCGCCACGCTCCAGCAGCTTGAGGTCCCGGCCGACATCATCGCCGCGATCGGGGCGAAGCTCGCCCCGCTGCGCCCGCAGATCGTCACCGCCGAGGCGGCGGCCGCCTAATCCTCGATGGCTGAGGCGGTCCCGGTGACGCGCACGCCTGGATGGTGGGGCACGAGCTCCACCAGCAGGCGGCTCGGGCGGCCCATCTCGACGCCCTGCTCGATGACGAACGACGCCGGGGCCATGAGGTCGCCGCGCTCGCGCAGATAGCCGCCGAACGCCGCGGCCGCCGCGCCCGTCGCCGGGTCCTCGACGACCCCGCCGGGCGGGAACGGGTTGCGGGCCCGGAACGTGTGGGCGTCGCGGCGGTGGACGAGCTGGAGCGTCGTCAGATCGTGCGCGGCCATGAGCGCCCGGGCTCCGTCGAAGTCGTAGTCGAGCCCGGCGAGCGTCTCGGCGTCGCGCACGGCGAGCACCAGGTGCCACGCGCCGGCGTAGGCGAAGGCGGGCGGCAGCGTCGGGTCGAGGTCCTCCTCGCGCCAGTGCAGCAGCGCGAGGATCTCTTCGAGCACGCCGTCGGGCAGCGCGCGGACCTGTGGGGGCACGGACGTCAGCGTCGCGGTGATCGCACCGTCCTCGTCGGCGGCCGTCTCGATGGCGACGTCGCCGGCGGCGGTCGCGAACATGAACGGGCCGGGCCCGTCGCGCTCGGCGAGCGCCACGGCGGCGGCGATCGTCGCATGGCCGCAGAACGGGACCTCGGCCTCCGGGCTGAAGTACCGCACCGCGGCGGTGCGGTCGCCGGTCGGCGCCACGAACGCCGTCTCGGAGTACCCGACGTCGGCGGCGATCTGCTGCATCTCTGCGGCTGCGGGATGCGCGTCTGCGATGAGCACACCGGCGGGGTTGCCGCCGCGCCCGTCGTCGGTGAACGCGCTCAGGCGCTGGACGGCCATGCGCTCAGGAGACGGTGCGGCGGAACATCACGACGCAGGCGATGAGCACGATGATCGCCAGCAGCGGGATCGTGCCGCTGATGATGCCCAGCGCGGCCAGGACGACGCCCACCACCGCGACGACCCCCGCCACGCCGCTGCCGACGATCAGGCGATACGCGCGCTGTTCGCGAGCGGCTCGGGGTGTGCGGTTGCCACGACGTTCGAGATCGGCCATGACGTGAGGGTAGATGGCGGCGATGACCGGTACGGAATATGGACTGGCCGGCAGGCGTCCTGGCTGGTTGACTGCCGCGCCGCAGTCCCACCAACCGATCCGGAGGATCACCATGTACCGCACCGCCACCGCCGTCGCCATCACCGCCGCCCTGGGTCTGTCCCTCGCACCCACCGCAGGGGCCGCGACGAAGAACGGCATCACCCCGGTTGCACCCAAGGCCGGCAAGAGCGTGCCGGCCGGGAAGAGTCCGAAGTTCAAGATGCGCGTCAAGGGCACGGGGCAGGTCTGGGTTCACGTCTGCAGCAGCGCGAAGAAGGACCGCGACGGCGTGATCTGCACGACCGCGAGCATCGGCCAGGCGAAGAAGTCCGGGTCGCAGTTCGTCTACACGCCGAAGTTCTTCGACTTCCCCGAGTTCTGGCTCAACACGCCCGGCACGTACCACTGGCAGGCACACCGCATCGCCTGCGAGGGTGGCGACACCTCCGACTGCAAGCAGGAGGGGCCGGTCGTGAAGTTCAAGGTCAAGTAGGCGCGTCGAGGCGCGCACCGAGGCCGGACCAGCGGGTGCCCCGGATCCCGCGCGCGAGCGCGAGGTCCAGCGCCCGCTCCTCGGCCACCACCACGCACGCGCGCTGCGCCCGCGTGATCGCCGTGTAGAGCCAGTTGCGGTTCAGCGGTCGCGCGGCCGCGGCGGTGAGCACGACGATCACGCCGGGGAACTCGGAGCCCTGCGCCCGGTGGGCAGTCATCGCGTACGCCGGGCGCAGGCGGTGCGCGAGCTTGGCGCTGATCGCGTTGCGGGTGCCGTCCTCGAAGGCCAGCCGCAGGCGCGCGCCGCCGCGCTCCAGGCCATCGAGCCGCAGGAGGTCGCCGTTGACCAAGCCCTGCTCGCGGGCGTTGAGCGTCTGCAGCAGCTTGTCGCCGACGCGCAGGTTGGTCTCCGGCACCCGGCGCCCATCGGGGTTGAGCAGCTGCTGGAGCCGGCCGTTCAGGATGTCGAGCTCGTGGTTCGTCGGCGCGAGGACCTGCACGCCCCACACGGGGTCGACGCCGAGGTGCTGCGCCATCCCGCCCGACGCGAGCGCGATCGCGCGCTCGTGCACGGCGGCGGCGTTCGGCTGGATCGACAGCCAGAAGTCACGGGGGGCGCCCTCGGGCAGGTCGACCTGCGGCCGCTCGCCCTCCAGCACGCGCCGGGCGACGACCGGGATGACGCTGTCCCCCGCCTGCCGCTTGATCTCGGTCAGGGAGAACACCGGGGACCCCGGGTGGTCGACCACGGCCTCCAGCACGTCACCCGGCCCGACGGGCGGCAGCTGGTCGGCGTCGCCGACGAGCACGAGGTGCGTGTCGTCGCCCAGGCAGGCGAGCAGCATCGCGGTCAGCTCGCAGGTCAGCATGGACGCCTCGTCGCAGACCAGGACGTCGAACTCCTCATCCGGGCCGGCGCCGCGCAGGCGGGGGTCGGTGCGCGCGGTGATGTCCCACGGGTCGCTGTCCTCGGGCGGCGCGACCTTCGCCAGGGCGTGGATCGTCTGCGCCTCGCGGTCGGTGGTCTGGGTCAATCGCCGCGCGGCCTTGCCCGTGGGCGCGCACAGCCCGACGCGCAGCTCGTGGCGCTCGGCCAGCGCGACGATCTCGCCGATCAGCGTGCTCTTGCCGGTTCCGGGGCCGCCGACGATGACCGTCAGCCGGCGGGCGAACGCGCCGTGCACCGCAGCCCGCTGCTCGTCGGTGAGGTAGTCGGCCAGCTCCTCGTCGGAGACCGGGTCGGTGATCTCCTCCTCGGCCAGGGTGCGGAACGCCTCGGCGATCTCGTCCTCCTGCGTGGCCAGCAGCTGGGGCTGCACGAGGGCGTCGCCGACGCGGATCGCACCCCGCTTGCGCAGCACCGACAGCGTCTCCTCGCCGCCGTCGGCACCGAGCTCGGCCACCCGCAGCGCGAGCTCGCCGGGCGGCATGCCGGTGTGTCCGCCGCGCGCGGCATCCCGCAGGACGCAGATGACGGCCGCCTCGCTGCGGCGTGCCGGGTCGGGTGCGTCGACGAGCTCGTCGACGACCTGCAGCGGCACCTCGTAGCGCTCGGCCAGCAGGTACGGGTCGGCCAGTGCCTTCTCCGCTCCGCGGGTGCCGCCCCGCGTGCAGATGCCCGGGACGAGCCGGCCCAGGCCGCGCGGCTGCAGCCACGCGCGCAGGCGCCGCAGCGCGAGGCGGCGCTGCCAGTCCGTGGCCGCGGCCGCGGCGTGCCGTTCGCCCATCCCGGCGGCGGTGAACGCGGCGAGCGGATCCTCGTCGACGTACGCCAGCGGGTCGCCGTCACCGGCAGCGTCGAGGAGCGCGTGGAGCTTGCGGTGCGTGACGTGCGGTGTCAGCGCGAGGTACGCCTGCACGGCCTCGGGGTCGCGCAGGTCATCCGGCGCGGCCCGGTCGACGCGCAGCTGCTCGCCGTACCGGTCGTGCTTGATCCACGTCCCCTCGAGCAGCGCGATCTCGCGGACCTGGAGTTCGCCCATCCGCCCGAGCGCGGTCGCCTCACGCCCGTCGGCGAGGCGCAGTTCGGCGATGCGGAAGCCGCCCTCGCCGCTGTGGACGAAGCGCTCGATGCGCGCGCGCTCGCGCACGCGGGGGGACGGTGTGGTGGGCGGAGGCGAGATCGCCATGCATCAGATCATGGGTGACGATCCGGCGGCGGGGCGCGGACTGCGCAGTGTTGGTGCAGATCAGCCGCGGGTGAGGTGCCAGCCGTCGCAGACATCGCACAGATAGGGCGTCGCACGGGGCCCTCGGCCGGGGCTGTGCATGATCGCGAAGGACCGCGCCTCGGCCTCGGTGTCGTAGCGGACCTTCGCCGCGCAGGCCTCGCGCCGCTGGGCGGCCTGGCGTGCGACCCGCTCGACGTCGATTCGGGGCTCGGCGGAGCCCGCGCCGCGGCGCGGCCGGGGCTTCGGATGGCGACGCGGCATCGCATATCCACAGTAGGCCTTGCACCCTTGCTACCGAGTGGTAGCATCGCGGACATGGCCACCACGGCGCCTGCCCCGCACCTGTCCACGGCCCCCGGCGCACCCGGTCAGCTCGACCGGACCCACGTGCTCCGCGGCGCCGCGCTCGCCCGCTTCCTCTGGGAGGGGCGCAAGGATCCCCTCGAGCCGCTGTGCCGCCTCCCCGGCCGGCCCGGGATCGTCCGCATTCCGGACCCGTTCGCCAACGTCTTCCTCATCCGCAGCCCGCAGCACGCGCGGCACGTCCTCATCGCCAACCAGGATGCCTACGGCAAGGGCACCGACTACCGCGTCCTCGGGGTCCTGCTCGGTCAGGGCCTGCTGACGAACGCCGACCCGATCTTCTGGCAGCGCCAGCGCAAGCTCGTGCAGCCGATGTTCGCCAAGCGCCACCTCGCGCCGATGGGCGTCCACATGACCGCCGCCGCGGAGGACTGGCTCGGGCGCTGGGACGCCCAGGCCAGCGACGCGGGCACCCCGGTCGACGTGCACCAGGCCATGAACGCGCTGACGCTCGACGTCGTCGATCGCGCGCTGTTCGGCGTGGGCATCGACGACGCGACCACCCAGACCGTGGGCCGCGCGATGACCGACGTGCTGCACGCCGGCTCCTACTACCTGCGCACGGGGTACGTGACCCGCGCGCTCATGGGCGTCGGCCTCGAGCTCAACACGGCGCTGAAGACCCG
>JAEMQS010000055.1 GCA_016463765.1 Solirubrobacteraceae bacterium
AGCCGCGCGGAGCGTTCCGCCAGGCGACGATCGGCCGCGCCCAGGTGCAGGACGAACGCTCCCTGCTGGCCCTGCGCGTCAACGGCGAGGACCTGCCGCTCGACCACGGCTTCCCGGCGCGGATCATCGTCCCGGCGCTGCCGGGGGTCCACTGCACGAAGTGGGTCAGGGGGCTGCGATTCTCATGATCCGCAAGTACTACGGCGCGTCGCCGCTGCACCTGGCCGGGCACCTGCTCGCGATCGCGGTGGCGGCCTTCGCGTTCTCGAAGATCCTCGACCCGGTGTTCGCGCCGTTCCCGCTGAACCTCGCGCTGTGGTTCGTCGGCGGCGCGCTCATCCACGACCTCGTCCTGCTGCCCGCCTACAGCGCGGTGGACGGCGCGGCGCGGCGCGTGCTCCCGGCCGACGTGCTCAACCACGTCCGGTTTCCGGCGGCGATCTCCGGGGTGACCCTGCTCGTGTACTTCCCGCTCATCCTCGAGCGCCAGCCCCAGAACTTCGAGCGGGCGCTCGGCGAGGCGCCGCCGGACTACCTGGCGCGCTGGCTGTGGTTCACCCTCGCGCTGTTCGTCGCGTCGGGCGTGGTGCTCGCGGTGCGTCGCCTCACGGGGTCACGCGCTGCAGCAGCCCGGCGGCCCGCCCCGTGACGAGGACCGCGCCGGTGGGCGCGTCGACGGCGACGGCGTACGGACCGCGCACCGTGGGCAGGCGGCGCAGCACGCGGGGACGTCCGTGAGCGGGCAGCTCGGAGAGCTCGTTGCGCCCCGGCGCCGTCACCCAGATCCGCGCGCGCTCTTCGTCCAGCGCGACGGCGGACGGCCCGCCGCGCAGGTAGACGCGCCGGGAGATCCGGGCGTCGCGCCCGTCGTCGCTGACCACGAGCACGAGCAGGCCGTCCCCGCGGGTGTCGAGGACGTAGCACGGGCCGGTGTCGCGGCATGCGACCTGGGTGGGGCCGACGCCGGCGCTCACGCGCGACAGCCGCCGGCCCGTCTGCCCGTCGCGAATCTCGACGGCCCGCTCACGCGGCAGGACCGCGACGGTCAGCCGGCCGTCGCGGAGGGACACCGGCGTGCCCGGCCGGGGTGTGGCGGGGACGGTGCCGGTCCAGTCCTCCAGCGGGACGACCTCACCGGCGGGCGCGTCCGCGGCCGGCGGGGCGGGCGGCGGCGCGGCCGCGGGCGGAAGCTCGGCTACGGTGGCCGAGCCGCAGCCGGACGCGAGTGTGGCCGCCACGACGAGGGCGACGGCGGGAAGCAGACATGACACCGACGGAGCATGCCATCACCCCGCCCGCCGACGAGCGGTTGTCGCGCCGGGTTTCGCAGATCGTCATCGTCGTGGCGGTGGTCGTGCTGGCCGTGGGCGCGGCAGCGCAGCTCGGCGTCATCGACGAACTCGGCACCGCGGCGTCGCCACTGGTGGGCGAGTGGGAGCTCGGCGTGCGGTGGTGGGGGCTGCTGGTCGCCGGGCTCGCCTGCGCGGCGGCGGTGGCCGGGGCGCCCCGGCTGCTCGCGGTCCGGTGGCACCCCGCGGTGGTCGCGCTGGCGCTGTACCTCCTCGCGGTGGGGCTCGGCCTGGCGTTGAACGTCGTGCGCGACGGGACCGACGGCTGGACGCGGATGTTCGACCTCGGGCCGGCGGGGTCGTTCGAGGCGCCGAACGAGTACCTGCCCGCGCTGCCGTCATTGGACTTCGGCGTGTGGTTCTACCTCGACCGATTCGCCGAGATGGTGCCGGCGTTCCCGGTCCACGTCGCGGGCCACCCGGCCGGCCCGCTGCTCCTGCTGCACCTCTTCGGGGTCTCGACTGCGGGCGGGATGGCGGCGCTCGTCGTGCTCGGCGGCTCCCTGTGCGCGCCGCTGGCTTACCGGCTGGGATGGACCCTGCACGGCGAACCGGCGGGACGGGTGGCGGGGCTCCTGTGCGCGTGTTCGCCGCTGATGCTCCTGTTCGGCGTGTCGTCGTTCGACTACGTGTTCGCCGCCGCGGGCGCCGTGGCCGCATGCCTGCTGGCCGCCCGCGGCTGGGGCTGGCGGGCGGCTGGCGCCCTCGCGCTCGGCGCAGCGGTCCTGCTGAACTGGGCGCTCCTGGCCGTGGGCGCCTGGGCGGCGCTGCTCGCCTGGCGGCGAGACGGGTGGCGCAGCGCGCTGGTCCTGGCCGCCGCGTGCGGTGCGGGGCTCGTCGTCGTGCACGGCAGCCTCGCGCTCGCCTACGGCTACGACCCCGTCGGGACGATCCGCGCCACCGAACAGGTCTACCGCGACTCGATCGCGCAGTTCCGCCCCTACTGGTTCTGGGTGCTCGGGTCGCCGGTTGCCTGGGGGATCACGCTGGGCATCCCGATCGCGGCGGGGGCCATCCGCGCGGCCGTCGCGCGGACGCCCGCCGGCGTCGCCCTCGCGGCGGTCATCGCCATCGCCGCGATCGGCGGCTTCTCCAAGGCCGAGACCGAGCGCATCTGGCTGTTCCTCGTCCCGCTGGCCTGCGCTGCGGCCGCGCCCTACGTCCGCGACGGCCGGGGCCGCCTGGTGGTGGGCATCCTGCTCGGTCAGGCGCTGGCCATGCAGGTGCTGATGGACACCGTGTGGTAAACCGCAGCTGAGCAGACGGGCGCCGCCGCGCAAGCGGTGCACCCGCGCGCCCCTCACCATGTCCGCCAGCAGCGCCTCACCCGTCGGCCGCATCGGCCGTGTCGCCCGTCACGGGGCGATTCGGCCCGGCCGCCTCGGGGAAGTCCTCATCGAGATCCGCGGGGGCATCGAAGCCTTCCTCGCCGAGGACGTCGACGGTGGCGCCATCGGAGAGGACGAGGAGATCGTGGTCGTCGAGCAGACCGCGCCGCGCACCGTCCTCGTCGCCCGCCTGTACGACCGACCCGACGCCGTCACGGAGGAGACCCCATGACCCTGGAAGCGAGCCCCGTCCTCATCGCCATCGCCGCGGCGGTGATCCTCATCCCGCTGCTGACCTTCCTGCTCTTCAAGGCGCTGTGGAAGGTCCCGAACGCCGACGAGGCGCTGATCATCACGGGCTTCGGGGTCAAGGGCGCACCGCGGCCGCGCTCGGAGATCGACCTCGGTCCTGACGGGCAGCCGACCGCCGCCGGGGCCGCACACGCGAAGACCTTCAAGATCATCACCGGCGGCGGCACGCTCGTGATCCCGATCCTCCAGAAGGCGCAGTACCTGTCGCTGCGCGCGGCGTCCGCCGACCTCGACGTCACCGGCGTCGACAAGCAGAAGATCCCGGTCGGCGTGCGGGGCGTCTCGGTGTTCAAGGTCGGTGACGACGATCAGTCGATCACGAACGCGGCGACGCGGTTCCTCGACGACAGCCCCGGCCAGAACGGCCAGATGCATCACCTGGTCAAGGAGATCTTCCACGGCCACCTGCGGTCGATCATCGGCGGGCTGACGGTCGAGGACCTCATCGCGAACCGCAACGAGCTCGCGCAGGAGACGCGCGACGCGTCGGTGCAGGAGATGCAGAAGCTCGGCCTCGTCGTCGACTCGCTGCAGATCCAGGACATCGTCGACCCGACCGGCTACATCCGCGCGCTCGGCGAGCCGCGCGCCGCCGAGGTCCAGATGCAGGCGCGCATCGCGCAGGCCAACGCCGACCGTGAGGCGACCGAGCGCGAGCAGGAGGCGCAGGCGCTGAAGGCCGCCGCCGAGCGTGACACCGCGATCAAGATGGCCCAGTTCCAGGCCGAGCGCGACCGGGCGGCCGCCACGTCGGCGCAGGCCGGGCCGCTCGCCGACGCCGAGGCGCGCAAGCAGGTCGTCGTCGAGGAGACGGCGGTGGCGAACCTCGAGGCCGAGCGCGAGGAGAAGCGCCTCGACACCCAGGTGCGCAAGCCCGCGGACGCCGAGGCGTACCGCCAGCGGGTGGAGGCGGAGGGTCAGCGCGCGGCGCGCGTCGAGCTCGCGCAGGCGGGCAAGACCGAGGTCGAGCTCAAGGCCGAGGCCGACGCGCGCCGGGTCGAGCTTGCGGCGACCGCGACGGCGAAGGAGACCCGCGAGGTCGGTCAGGCGGAGGCGGCGGCGACGCAGGCCAAGGGCGAGGCGGACGGCGCCGCGATCCGGGCGAAGGGGCTCGCGGAGGCGGAGGCGATCGCCAAGCGCGCCGAGGCGCTGGAGAAGGAGTCCGACGCGGTCATCGGCCAGCAGATCGCCGAGCAGCTGCCGGAGATCGTCCGCGCGGCGTCTGAGGCGTTCCGCCACGTCGACAACCTGACCGTCCTCAACGGCGCCCAGGGCATCAGCGAGATCATGAACCAGGTGATCGGGCAGGCCGGCCCGGCACTCGACCTCGCCAAGCAGACACTCGGGCAGAACGGCAACGGCGGGAGCAACGGGTCAGCGTCGTCGACGACGATCCCGGTGCGCGACGAGCGGTCGCCCGCGGACGCGGACGGTGGCGCCGCCGCGGACTGAGGCTCAGACGTCCTCGCCCTTGGCCTGCCGGTCCGCCCGGACCGCCTCGCGCTCGGCGAGGCGGTTGCGGCGGCGCAGCTGCGCCTCTCGCTCGCGCCGTTCCTCCTCGGGGCTCGCCGTCTCGAGCGGCGGGACCTCCTTGGGGCGGCCCTCGTCGTCGAGCGCGACCATCGTGAGGTAGGCGCTGTTCGTGTGCCGGATCTCGCCGGTGCGCGGGTTCTCGGCCTCAACGCGGACGCCGACCTCCATCGACGTGCGCCAGACGGCGTTCACGCGGGCGCGGAACGTCACGAGGTCGCCGATGTTGACCGGGACGAGGAACGTCATGCGGTCCACGCCTGCGGTCACGACGCGGGCATGGCCATGGCGGATCGCGGCCAGGCCCGCGGCCTCGTCGACGAGCTTCATGATCGTGCCGCCGTGGATGAACCCGGCGGCGTTCGCGTCGCCGACGCCCATCCAGTGGGCGAGGATGGAGGAGCTGTCTTCGGGGCTGGCGATGGCGGCAGGGTACTACCGGGGGATCGGTCGCCGAGTTCGAGGATCCGCATGACGTCCGTGCTCGACAGCAGCCCCGCGAGCATCCCGTCGTCGCCGGTCACGAGCGCGCGCCGCAGCGGGTGCTGCAACAGCTCGGGCCAGACGTCCTCCAGCGGCTGCTCGGGGTGCAGGACGAGCACGTCGCGCAGGTGGTGGCGATGGGCGCCCACCGTCTCCGACGGCCACGCGTCGCGTGCGGTCGCCCCCGCGTCGCGGAACGTCACGAGCCCCGCGGGCCGTCCGCGATCGAGCACCGGGTACGCCGTGTGCCGGTGGCGCAGGAAGACGTCGTCGACGAACGCGTCGATCGACAGGTCGACGTCGACGGTGACCGGTGTCGCGACCATGGCGTCGGCGACCCGCAGCCCGGCGAGCGCCGCCTGCGCCGACGCCTCGGCCGCCTCGGCCTCGGCCGCGGCGATGACGAACCACCCGATGAAGACGAACCAGAACCCGCCGATCACGCCGCCGGTGATCGCCAGGAGCAGGCCGCCGATGATGAGCATCTGGCCGAAGCCGCGGCCGAGTGCGGCCGCCGAGCGGGTCGCCTTGCCGTAGTCGCCGCTGCGCTGCCACAGCACGGCGCGCAGCACTCGCCCCCCGTCCAGGGGAAACGCGGGCATCAGGTTGAAGGCGAGCAGCACGAGGTTGATGTACCCGAGCCAGTGCAGCGTGCCGTCCACCGCGGCGGGGAGGGGCACGAGGACGGCGAGCGCCAGGCACACCGAGCCGATCACGAGCGTGACGAGCGGGCCGGCGATCGCGATGCGGAACTCCGCGCCCGCGGACGGGAACCGCCCCTTGAACCGGGCGACCCCGCCGAACACCCAGAGGGTGATTCCGTCGATCTCCATGCCCTCGCGCTGCGCCGTCACGGCATGACCGAGCTCGTGCAGCAGCAGGGCGCCGAAGAAGAGCGGGACGGCGACAGCGGCCATGGCGACGTATGTCGCGTCTGAGAGACCGGGGTTCGTCGTGGGGAAGACCCCCTCGGCAAGCGACCAGGTGATGAGCGCGACGACGAGCAGCCAGCTCCAGTGGCAGCCGATCTCGACGCCCGCGATGCGGCCCAGCCGGAACGTGGAGGTCATGGGCCGATCATCACCGGGTGCCTGCCCGCCGTCATCGGGGCGGACTGCGGCCTGCAGGCTGCCGCCGACTACGGATGCGATCCGCCAGGAAGTCCGGATGGCAGGCGATGCGGCCGGGGGTACGGTCGCGGCATGGTCTTCTCTGATCGCCGCGACGCCGGCCTCCGGCTGGCTGAGCGCCTGCGGCACTACGCGGGCGAGGATCCTGTGGTCGTCGCCCTGCCGCGCGGTGGCGTGCCGGTGGCGGTGCAGGTTGCCGACGTGCTCGCCGCCCCGATGGACATCCTCGCGGTGCGCAAGCTCGGGGCTCCCGGGCACCCGGAGCTCGCCGTCGGTGCCGTGGCGGAGGACAGCGTGGGGGTGATCGACACCCGGATGGTCCGCGTGACCTCCCTGAGCGAGCGCGACCTCGACGAGACGCTCGATCGGGAGTCGGTCGAGCTCGACCGCCGGGTCCACACCTACCGCGGTGACCGGCCGCGGATCGAGCTGGCGGATCGCACGGTCATCATCGTCGACGACGGGCTCGCCACGGGCCTGACCGACCTCGCGGCGGTCCGCGCGGTCCGCGCACGCGGTGCGCGCCGGGTCGTCGTGGCGGCGCCGGTCGGCTCACGGGCCGCCGTCGAGCTGCTGGGCAGCGAGGCCGACGACGTGGTCTGCGCGTTCATCCCGCGCGACCTGCACAGCGTCGGCCAGTGGTCCGCCGACTTCTCCGAGGTCGACGACGAGGAGGTGCTCGCCGTGCTGGAGGACCGCCCGGTGCCCCGGCGTGATCTCGCTGCGGTTCCGGACGTCCCGGGGCTGGAGGTCCGGCAGGCTGTGACCTTCGAGGTGCCGGGCGGCCTCTTGGAAGGCGACCTCGCGGTGCCCGAAGGCGCCCGCGGTCTTGTCGTGTTCGCGCACGGCAGCGGCAGCGGCCGGCACAGCCCGAGAAACCGCGCGGTAGCCGAGGCGCTGCAGCAGCGCGGCCTCGCGACGCTGCTGTTCGACCTGCTCACCGACGAGGAGAGCATGGATCGCAGCCACGTGTTCGACATCCCGATGCTGGCCGGTCGCCTGACGCAGGTCGGGCGGTGGTCTCGTGAGCATCCCGCGACCGCGGAGCTTCCGCTCGGCCTGTTCGGCGCGTCGACCGGCGCGGCCGCGGCACTCGTCGCCGCTGCCGAACTCGGCCCGGACGTCCGCGCGGTCGTCTCGCGCGGCGGCCGGCCCGACCTCGCAGCGGATCGCCTCGATCAGGTCACGGCGCCGACGCTGCTCATCGTCGGCCGGCGCGACGAATCGGTCCTGCTGCTCAACCGCATGGCGGCCATCCGGCTGGCCGGGCCGCACGAGCTCGCCGTCATCGACGGTGCCGGCCACGTCTTCGAGGAGCCGGGCGCGCTCGAGCAGGTCGCGGCGCTCGCCGGTGGCTGGTTCCTCGCGCACATGGGCGTGGGCAGCATGGCGGACGCGGGAACGGTGTCGTGAGCGTCGCACCCGCGTTCGGCACCGCCGACCGGACCGCTGTGGCCGCGATCCGCCGGGTCGCGATCCGCCTGACCGGCGGCCCGGACGACTACGACGCGCTGCTCGAGCAGATCGGCGACGCGCGGCTCGTCCTCCTGGGCGAGAGCAGCCACGGGACGAACGAGTTCTACCGCGAACGGGCGCGCATCACCCAGCGGCTGATCGAGGAGTGCGGGTTCTCCGCGGTGGCCATCGAGGGCGACTGGCCCGACGCCTACCGCGTGCACCGCTACATCAGCGGGGACGACCGCGACGGCGACGCCGAGGAGGCGCTGCGCGGGTTCCGCCGGTTCCCGGCGTGGATGTGGCGCAACGCGGCGGTGGTCGACCTCGTCGGCTGGCTGCGCGACCACAACGACCGGCAACCGCCCGGCACGCCGGCAGCGGGCTTCTTCGGGCTGGACCTCTACAGCCTGCATGCGTCGATGGCGGCGGTGATCGCGCATCTCGACCGGGTCGACCGCGACGCCGCGGCCCGGGCTCGACAGCGGTACGCCTGTCTGCAGCCGTTCGCCGGCGAGCGCGGGCCGGAGTACGGGCGGGCGGTCCTGCAGGGCGTGAGCGAGCCGTGCCGGCAGGCGGTGATCGAGGAGCTCGTCGAGCTGCGTCGTGAGGCCGGGCGGCGGCTGACCCTCGACGGCGTGGTCGCCGAGGACGACGAGTTCTGCGCCGAGCGCAACGCCACCGTCGTGGCGAACGCCGAGGAGTACTACCGCACGATGTTCGGCGACCGCGCCGGGTCGTGGAACCTGCGCGACCGCCACATGGCGGACACCCTGGACCACCTCGTCGCGCATCTCGGCCGTCGGCGCGATCCCGCGAAGGTCGTGGTGTGGGCGCACAACTCCCACGTCGGGGACGCCCGGGCGACCGAGGCGGCGTCCCGGGGCGAGCTCACGCTCGGGCAGCTCGCCCGCGAGCGCCACGGCGCCGACGCGGTCCTCGTCGGATTCACGACGTACGCGGGCACCGTCACGGCCGCCTCGGACTGGGACGCGCCGGCCGAGCGCAAGCGCGTGCGTCCCGCGCTCCCGGGCAGCTCCGAGCAGTTGCTGCACGAGACCGGCCTGCCCGCCTTCCTGCTGGCGCGGCTGCGCGACTCCGGCGGCGGGGCGGCCCTGCACGCGCCGCGCCTGCATCGCGCGATCGGCGTGATCTACCGCCCCGAGACCGAGCGCCAGAGCCACTACCTGCAGGCCAGCACCAGCCGGCAGTTCGACGCCCTCGTGCACATCGACCACACGCGCGCGGTCGAGCCGTTGGAGCGCACGGCGGCGTGGGATCGCGGCGAGCCCCCCGAGACCTACCCCACGGCGCTGTGACGACCCAGGCCGCCACCGGCAGCGACTTCTCCTGGACCGCGGAGCGCGCGCGGCTCGACGGTCTGCCGGGCGGCGGGCTGAACATCGCGCACGAGGCGGTCGACCGGCACGCCGCCGGCCCGCTGCGCGACCGCGCCGCGCTGCGCTGGCTGGCCCGCGACGGGTCGGTCCATGACACGACCTACGGGGAACTCGCGGCGCAGACCAGCCGCTTCGCGCGGCTGCTCGCCGACCTGGGCGTCGAGCCGGGGGAGACCGTCTTCGCGCTGCTCGGCCGCGTGCCGGAGCTGCATGTCGCCGCGCTCGGGACCTTCAAGCGCCGCGCCGTCTTCTGCCCGCTCTATTCGGCGTTCGGGCCCGAGCCGGTCGCGCAGCGCCTGACACTCGGCGCGGGCGCGGTCCTCGTCACGACGCCGCGGCTCTACGCGCGTCGCGTCGCCCCGGTCCGCGACCGGCTGCCCGCGTTGCGGCACGTCCTCCTCGTGGGCGCGGACGCCGCCGACGTCGCGCCCGAGGTGCCCGGGGGCGTCGACCTCGCCGTCGAGCTCGCGGCCCGTCCGCCCGCGTGGGAGATCCCGCCGACATCGGCCGACGACGTGGCGCTGCTGCACTTCACCAGCGGGACGACCGGACGGCCGAAGGGCGCGCTGCACGTCCACGAGGCGGTCGTCGCCCACCACGCGACGGGCCGCATCGCGCTGGACCTGCGCGAGGGCGACGTCTTCTGGTGCACCGCGGACCCCGGGTGGGTGACCGGGATGTCCTACGGCGTCATCACGCCGCTGAGCCACGGCGTCACCTGCCTCATCGACGAGGGCGAGTTCGACGCCACGCGGTGGTACGAGACGCTCGCCGAGCAGCGCGTGACCGTCTGGTACACGGCGCCGACCGCGATCCGCATGCTCATGCGCGCGGGCGCGGAGCTCGCGCGCGAGCACGACCTCTCCGCGCTGCGGCTCATCGCGAGCGTCGGCGAGCCGCTGAACGCCGAGGCCGTGCGCTGGGGCGCCGAGCACCTGGGTCTCCCGATTCGCGACACGTGGTGGCAGACCGAGACGGGCGGGATCATGATCGGCAACCTCGCCGGGCTCGAGGTCCGGCCCGGCGCGATGGGCCGGCCGCTGCCGGGCGTCGAGGCGTCGATCGGGCGGCGCGACGAGGAGGGCGAGCTCCGCGTCGCCGACGGCGTCCCGGTCATGGCCGATGACGGCGAGGGCGGGGAGCTGCTGCTCCGCGCCGGCTGGCCGTCGATGTTCCGGGGCTACCTCAACGAGGACGAGCGCTACGCGCGGTGCTTCGTCGGCGGGTGGTACCGCACCGGCGACCTGGCCCGCCGTGACGAGGACGGCTGGTACTGGTTCCTCGGGCGCGGCGACGACGTCATCAAGTCCGCGGGCCATCTCATCGGGCCGTTCGAGGTCGAGCGGGTGCTCATGGAGCACCCCGCCGTGGTGGAGGCCGGCGTCATCGGCGTCCCCGACGAGATGGCCGGCCAGCGCATCAAGGCGTTCGTCGTGCTCGCGCCCGGGGTGAACGCGGAGACGGCCGCGGGCCTGCCGCGAGCGCTGCTGGGCTTTGCCCGCACGCGGCTCGGCGCGGTCGTGGCGCCCAAGGAGATCGAGGTCCGCGACGAGCTGCCCCACACCCGCAGCGGCAAGGTCATGCGCCGGTTGCTGCGCGCCCGCGAGCTCGGTCTGCCTGAAGGGGACCTGTCGACCCTGGAGACCGCGACATGACCGGGGCGACGGGCACCGACGCGCTGCGGACGATGCTGCTCATCCGGACGTTCGAGGAGCGCTGCGTCGAGCTGTACAGCGCGGCGAAGATCCGCGGGTTCCTGCACCTGTACATCGGCGAGGAGGCCGTCGCCGCGGGGATCATGCCCGCGCTGGAGCCCACCGACCGCGTCGTCTCGACGTACCGCGAGCACGGGCACGCCCTCGCGCGTGGCGTCCCCGCCCGCGCGGTGCTGGCCGAGATGTTCGGGAAGGTCGAGGGCGTCTGCCGCGGCCGGGGCGGCTCGATGCACCTGTTCGACGTCGCGCACCGCTTCTACGGCGGGAACGCGATCGTCGGGGGCGGGCTGCCGATCGCCGTCGGGCTCGCCTTGGCCGACCGGATGGCCGGCCGCGACCACGTCACCGCGTGCTTCTTCGGCGAGGGCGCGATCGCCGAAGGCGAGTTCCACGAGTCCCTGAACCTCGCGGCCCTCTGGCGCCTGCCGGTGATCTTCTGCTGCGAGAACAACCTGTACGCCATGGGCACGGCGCTCGCGCGCTCGGAGTCGGAGGTCAACCTGACGATGAAGGCCGCGAGCTACGAGGTGCCGGCGTGGTCGGTCGACGGCATGGACGTCGACGCGGTGGCCGACGCCGCTCGCCGCGCCGTGCTGTCCGTCCGGGCAGGCGACGGGCCGTGCTTCCTCGAGCTGCGGACCTACCGCTTCCGTGCGCACTCGATGTACGACCCGGACCTCTACCGCACGCGGGAGGAGATCGCCCGCTGGCGCGAGCGTGACCCGATCGATGCGTACACCCAGGTGCTGCGCGACGCCGGCGCACTGGACGACGAGACGCTCGACGGCCTGCGCGAGGAGGCGCGCGACGCCGTCGACGATGCGGTGGCCTTCGCCGAAGCCGGGACGCCCGAGCCCGTCGAGGAGATGGCCCGGTTCGTGTACGCCGAGGAGGCCGCGCCGTGAGCACGACCGAGCCGACCGCGCGCACGATGTCCTACCGCGAGGCGCTGCGCGAGGCCATCCGTGACGCGATGCAGGCCGACGAGCGGGTCTTCCTCATGGGCGAGGACGTCGGCGCGTACGGCGGGTCGTTCGGCGTGAGCCGCGGGCTGCTCGACGAGTTCGGGCCGGAGCGGATCCGGGACACCCCGCTCTCCGAGGCCGCGTTCGTCGGCGCGGGGATCGGCGCGGCCATGGGCGGGATGCGCCCCATCGTCGAGGTCATGACGGTGAACTTCAGCCTGCTCGCGCTCGACCAGATCGTCAACAACGCCGCGACGATCCCGCACATGTCGGGCGGGCAGGTCCAGGTGCCGCTCGTCGTGCGGATGACGACCGGGGCGGGCCGGCAGCTCGCCGCGCAGCACTCTCACAGCCTGGAGGGCTGGTACGCGCACGTGCCCGGGCTGAAGGTCCTCGCCCCGGCGACGGTCGCCGACGCGCGCTGGATGCTCGGTCCCGCCCTGGCCGACCCGAACCCGGTCATCGTCTTCGAGCACGGGTCGCTGTACAACCGCGAGGACGAGATCGGCGTGGAGGACGCGGCCGCGGACATCACCCGTGCGGCGATCCGGCGGCCGGGTCGCGACCTCACGCTCGTGGCGTACGGGCAGTCGGTGTGGACGGCGCTGGAGGCGGCCGAGGCGCTCGTGACCGAGGGGGTGGAGGCCGAGGTGCTCGACCTGCGCGTGCTGCGGCCGCTCGACACGCACGCCATCGTCTCCTCGGTCACGCGGACGCACCGCGCCGTGGTCGTCGACGAGATGTGGCGGACCGGCAGCCTCGCCGCAGAGGTCAGCGCGGTGCTCACCGAGCAGGCGTTCTACGAGCTCGACGCGCCCGTCGGGCGGGTGTGCACCGAGGAGCTGCCGATCCCGTACGCCGGCCACCTCGAGCAGGCGGCGCTGCCGAACACCGCGCGGGTGCTCGCCGCGGCCAGGGAGGCGGTGGGCGGCGATGGGTGACTTCCTGATGCCGACGCTCGGCGCCGACATGACCGAGGGCAAGATCGTCACGTGGCTCGTCGGGCCCGGGGACGAGGTCCATCACGGCGACATCGTCGCGACGGTCGACACGTCAAAGGCGGAGATCGACGTGGAGATCTTCGAGGACGGCGTCGTCGAGGAGCTGCTCGTCGGGGTCGGCGAGAAGGTCCCGGTGGGCACGCCGCTCGCGCGGATCGCCGCCGTTGGCGCCGGGCCCAAGGCGGTCACCGAGGCCGCGCCGCCATCCCCGCCGCCGCCGGCACCGAAGATCCCTGTACCCGCATCCGCGCCGTCGCCTGCGCCCGCCCCGCCGGTCTCGACCGACGGACACCGCACGCGCATCTCGCCGCTGGCCCGCCGGGTCGCCGCGGACCTCGGCGTCGACCCGCAGACGGTCACCGGGACCGGGCCGCACGGGTCCGTCGTCCGCGCCGACGTCGAGCGCGCGGCCGGGACAACCGCGCAGGCCCCTGCGCCGCCACCACCATCCGAGGCACCCGATCGCTCCACGGCGATGCGGCAGGCGATCGGGGCGCTCATGTCGCGCTCCAAGCGCGAGATCCCCCACTACCACCTCGCCCTCGACATCGATCTGCACCGCACCGAGCAGTGGCTGACCCGCCACAACGAGGACCTCCCGCTGGCCCAGCGCCTGACCGCCGCGGGCGTCCTGCTGGCCGCCACCGCGCGCGCCGCGGCACGGCACACGGACATGAACGGCCACTACGTCGACGGCGCGTTCGCGCCGGCCGACGGCGTGCACCTCGGGGTCGCGATCTCCCTGCGCGCAGGCGGCCTGCTCACCCCGGCGATCAAGCACGCCGACACCCTCGCGCTGGAGGACCTGATGGCCCGCCTGCGCGATGTCGTCCAGCGCGCGCGCACCGGCGGGCTGCGGGCCTCCGAGCTGGCCGCCCCGACGCTCACCGTCACCGACCTCGGCGACCGGGGCGTGGACCTGGTCCACGGCGTGATCTACCCGCCGCAGGTCGCGCTGGTCGGGTTCGGGGCGGTGCGGCCCCGGCCGTGGGCGGACGGTGACGCGCTCGCCGTGCGCCCCGTGGTGACCGCCACGCTGGCCGCCGACCACCGCGTCAGCGACGGACATCGCGGCGCGCTGTTCCTGCGAGACATCGACCGCCTGGTTCAGGCACCGGAGGAGCTGTGAGCGACGACCCGCGCACCCTCATCGTCCAGGCGCTCGTCGAGGTCGCGCCCGAGATCGACCCCGGCGACATCCGCGACGACGAACCGGTGCAGGAGCAGTTCGACCTCGACTCGATGGACTTCCTCGCCTTTCTCGAAGGCGTCGCGGCGCGCACCGGCGTCGAGATCCCGGAGCGGGCCTACCGCGACGTCGAGACGATCCGCGGGTGCGTGACGTATGTCGCCGCGGCGCGACCCTCCTGACGCATGGTCATGGCGCGCGTGCATCGCCGAAAGGGGGGATGGGGGTATGGTGGTCGTGTCCTCGGACCGCACGATGCGCGCACACCAGTATCAGCAACTTCTCTCGGTCGGGAGGACGCTCGTCGAGACCGTCGAGCCCGAGCGCGTCCTCGAGCGGCTCCTCGACGTGGCGCGCGACGTCACCGGCGCGCAGTACGCGGCGCTGGGGGTCCTCGACCCGTCGCGCGTGCGCCTGAGCCGTTTTCTCACCTCGGGCATCGACCCCGCTGAGCGCGAGCGCATCGGCGAGCTGCCGCAGGGGCGCGGGGTGCTGGGCGAGCTCATCCGGCATCCAGAGCCCTTGCGCCTCGACCACGTCGGCGACCATCCGAGCTCCTACGGCTTCCCGCCAGGGCACCCGGAGATGTCGTCCTTCCTCGGGGTTCCGGTCGTGATCGCCGGCGAGCCGTACGGCAACCTCTACCTCACCGAGAAGGCCGGTGGTCCGTTCGACGCCGATGATGAAGAGGCGACGATCATCATCGCCGAGTGGGCCGCTGTGGCGATCAACAACGCACGGTTGCACGACGACGTGACCCAGCGCAAGAACGAGCTCGAACGCACGGTCAGCACGCTGGAGACCACCACGTCCATCGCGAAGGCGCTCGCGGGCGAGACGGATCTCGACCGGGTGCTCGAGCTCATCGCCAAGCGCGGGCGCGCGGTCGTCGACGCCCGGCTGCTGCTCATCACCCTGCTCACCCCGGACGGCGTGGTCGTGGCCGCCGCCGCGGGTGAGGGGGCTCGCGAGGTGCGGGATCTCACGATCCCCGAGCGCGACTCCGCGACGGCCCAGGTCCTCGCATCGCGCAAGCCGCTGCGCTTCAACCACCACGACGCGGTCCCGATCGTCGGTGCGAGCGGGGAGCTCGCAGGCCAGGAGCACGAGACCGCACTCGTGGTCCCGTTGATCTTCCGCAACCGTGGCATCGGCGCGCTCGCGGCGCTCGACTGCATGTCCGGCACCGCGTTCACCTCAGACGACGAGCGGCTGCTCGAGGCGTTCGCCGACAGCGCCGCGACCGCCGTGGGCACCGCCCAGACGGTGACCGTCGAGCAGCGCCGGCGGGCGATCCGCGCGGCCGAGGGCGAGCGGCGCCGCTGGGCGCGTGAGCTGCACGACGAGACCCTCCAGGAGCTGGCGGCGCTGCGACTGTCGCTCTCGCTCGGTCAGCGCGCCGGCTCGGTCGAGGAGCTCCGCACCGCGATGCGCAGCGCGATGGGCGATCTCGACGACCGGATCAGCGCGCTGCGCGCGCTGATCGCCGACCTGCGTCCCCCGGCGCTGGACGAGCTGGGCGTCGAGTCCGCGATCGAGGGTCTGGTCCGCCGGGTCGAGAGCCGCGGCCTGGAGATCGACCTCACGATGGACCTCGCCTACGAGCGCGGCGACGCGCACACGCGCCACACGGCCGAGCTGGAGGATGCGATCTACCGCCTCGTGCAGGAGGCGCTGACGAACGTCGTCAAGCACGCCGATGCGAGCGCCGCGCGCGTGCTCCTGCGCGAGGACGCGGCGCACATCGAGCTTGAGGTCACCGACGACGGGCGCGGATTCACCGCCGACGACGTCGGGGAGGGGTACGGGCTCATCGGGATGCGCGAGCGGGTTGAACTGCTCGGCGGGACGCTCGAGGTCGGTCCGCGCCCGCGCGGCGGCACCCGCGTCCACGTGTGCCTGCCCGGCGAGCAGCGTGGCGCAGGGCTCACGCCACACGCCGCGTCGTCCTGACCGCGAGTACGGAGAACCACGGACGCGGGTCAGCGCTCAGCGCCGATGTGCAGGCGCCCGGGCGCACCTAGCGTTCGGTGTCATGGATGGGCGATCTCCGCGTGGGGCGTCGACGTTCCTCGTCGGCATCGATGGCAGTGCGCAGGCTCTCGCCGCCGCGCGTTTCACCGCGGCGCTGGCCGAGGCCCGCGGCGCGGACGTCATGCTCGCGTCCGTGCACCCGCAGGACGTGCCGTCCACAGCAGCGCGTCTGGGCGTCGACGAGGTGGACGTCGAGGGCGTCCGACGGGCCGTGCACGCCGCTTCGTCGCCCAGCCGTGGGTTGCACGAGCTGGCCGAGCGCGAGCAGGCGGCCATGGTCGCGATCGGCGCGCCCCATCGGTACGGCGTCGGGCGGCTGAAGCCCGGGGGAGTGGCGGACCTGCTCCTGCACGGCACCGGCCGCCCGGTCCTGGTGGTGGGCTCCGACCTCCCCGCGAACGGGGTGCGGACCGTGGGTGTCGCGCACGCGGGCGACCCTGAGGGCGACGAGGCACTGGCCGCCGGCGCCGCGTGGGCCGACGACCTGGGCGCCGAGCTCCGGCTTGTCAGCGTCGTGGAGCCGGGGCCCGCCGGGCCGTCGGCGCCCGACGAGCTGCGCGAAGGACGGCGTGTCGAGCGTCAGCATCGCCTCGCGGCGCTCGCCCGCCGCCTCCCGAAACCGCCGCGATCACACGCGCACGCGGTGGTCGCGCATCCGGGGCCCGCACTCGTCCGCGAAGGGGACGAGGTCGACCTCCTCGTCCTCGGGTCGCGGGGCTATGGCCCCCCGGGCAGCGTGTTGCTCGGCACTGTCTCCCGTCGCGTCGTGGCCCACGCGCGGTGCCCCGTCCTCGTGGTCCCCCGCGCAGCCGCCGCATCCCAGACCGCCGTCGCCTGACCTAACCGGGCGGTCGGGCCTGGGGAGTGCACGGCGATGCGCTCCTCGATCAGGCCGCGTGGCGCTACGGCAGGAGCTTCCCGGGGTTCATCACGCCCGCCGGATCGAGGTGCGCCTTGACCGCGCGCAGGAGCTCGACGCCGGACGCCCCGACCTCGGCCGTCATCCACGGCGCGTGGTCGGCGCCCACCGCGTGGTGGTGC
Source organism: Solirubrobacteraceae bacterium (assembly GCA_016463765.1). Classification (GTDB taxonomy): domain Bacteria; phylum Actinomycetota; class Thermoleophilia; order Solirubrobacterales; family Solirubrobacteraceae; genus Svornostia. Next base: position 16,933 of record JAEMQS010000055.1, read on the forward strand.
GTGATCGTCGCGCCGCCCGCCGCGAGTGCGTCGGTCGCGGCGCGCTTGGCGCCCTGCCACTGGGCGACGGGATCGTCGGGGTCCTGACGGGCGAGGACGGAGAAGTACAAGGAGGCGCCGGCGGGGTACACGTGCGAGAGGTGACAGGCCACGATGGGCCGGGCACCGTCGAGCGCCGCGCCCAGGCGCTCGCCCACCGTTGCGTGCAGCGTCTCGAGATCGCGCCAGCGCACCGCGGTCTCCAGGGTCTCCACCAGCAGCCCGGCGCCGAGCAGCTCGTCGCGCAGTCGCGGAGCACGGAAGCGCCCCTCGCGCCACGAGGCGGCCGCGTCCTCGCCGAGGGCGACGGCGCCCGCCTCACGCAGGTGCGCCGACGCCGCATCGGCCCGGTGCGCGACGTCCTCGGCCGAGCCCTCCCACCCGATGATGAGCAGGCAGCCGTCGCCGGCCTCCTCGCCCGCGGTCGCGACGCCGAGTGCCGTCTCGGTCTCGTCCGACAGCCGCAGGAGGTCGGGTCGGGGACCGTCCTGGCCGAGGGCGCGGACGATCTGCACCCCGGCGGCGAAACTCGCAACCCGCCAGCCCTCGTGGCGGCGGACCTCGGGGATCGGCCGCACCCGGACGGTGACCTCCGTGATGACCCCGAACGCGCCCTCCGAACCCAGGATGAGCTGCACGAGGTCCGGGCCGGCGGCGGTGCCCGGCGCGCGGCCGAGGTCCAGGGTCCCGGCCGGCGTCACGGCCCGCACGTGCTCGACGAGTGCGTCGAACCGGCCCCAGCCGGTGGAGAGCTGGCCGGCCGAGCGCGTCGCCGCATACCCGCCGATGGTCGCGCGCTCGAAACTCTGCGGGATGTGGCCGAGGGTGAACCCGTGCTCGGCCAGGAGCGCCTCGGCGCGCGGGCCGGTCAGGCCGGCCTGGAGGGTGGCGGTGCGCGAGACCACATCGACCTCGACGAGCCGGTCGAGCCGCGACAGGTCGAGCGCGACCACCGCCGCGCGAGGCCCGGCATCGGGCCGGACCCCGCCGACGACGCTCGTGCCGCCGCCGAAGGGCACGACGGCGACGCCATGGGCGGCGCACGCCGCGAGGACCGACGCGATCTCGGTCTCGTCGCCGGGCACGATCACCGCGTCCGGCGCGGCGGGCGCCTGTCCGGTCCGGCGTCGGAGCAGATCGAGGTACGACATGCCGTTCGCGTGCGCCGCGCGGGAGGCGGTGTCGAGGCGGGCGTGCTCGCCTCCGACCGCGTCCGTGAGCGCGGTGGTCGCGGCTGGCGTGAGCCGGCTCTCGGCGACGACCGTCGCCGGGGCCGGGGTGGCGGCGTCAGGGTCGATGTCGAACACCTGGGCCAGCAGCTCGCGGACGCGCTGCGAGACCAGCGGGGTCTCGGGCGGGGCGGCCCAGGCGGAGGCGGGATCGGCGGGCAGCGAGAAATCGGCCGTCATGCGAGACGATGTTACAGTGTGCGACTGAGTGTCACATCCGTCGCACCTCAACCGCACGACCCGCGCAGCCGCTCTGACCGAGCTGCGCGACGGCGAACCGCTCGACGTCCTCGTCGTCGGCGGCGGGGTCACCGGCGCCGGCGCGGCACTCGATGCGGCGTCGCGGGGCCTGCGGACCGCGCTCGTCGAGCGCCGGGACCTGGCGCACGGCACCAGCCGCTGGAGCTCGAAGCTCGTCCACGGTGGCCTGCGGTACCTCGCGTCCGGCGCGGTCGGCATCGCGATGGAGAGCGCGCGGGAGCGCGGCGTGCTGCTCGAACGCACGGCGCCGCACCTCGTGCGCCCGATCCGGCAGGTTGTCCCGCTGACGCCCGGGGTCCCGCGGTCCGTCGAACGCCGGTCGTCCGTCGGCCTGCACCTCGGCGACGGCCTGCGCCGCGCCGCGGGCACCCCCGCGAGGGAGCTGCCGCGGGTGCACCGCGCCGACCCCGCGGAGATGCTCGAGATCGCACCCGGTGTCCGGCGTGACCGGCTGCGCGGTGGTCTGGTGGCGTGGGACGCCCAGCTGGAGGACGACGCCCGCCTCGTGGTCGGGCTCGCGCGCACGGCCGCCGCACACGGCGCGCGCATCGCGACGCGGTGTGGCGTCGTCGAGGCGGCGCCGGGCGGCGCCAAGGTTCGCGACGAGCTGACAGGGGAGACCTTCGACGTCCGCGCGCGGACGGTCATCAACGCGACCGGCGTCTGGGCGGGGGAGCTGGATCCGGCGCTGCACATGCGGCCCAGCCGCGGCAGCCACCTCGTCGTGTCCCTGCGGTCGCTCGGCGGCCTCGCGGGCATCCTCAGCGTGCCCGTCCCCGGTGATGCCAGCCGCTTCGTCTTCGCGATCCCGCAGCGCTCCGGGCTGGCCTACGTCGGGATCACCGACGAGCCGATCACCGGTGCGCTTCCCGAGGTGCCGGATGCGCCCGCGACCGACGTCGCGTTCCTGCTGGAGACCATCTCCGGCGCGCTGGAGGTGCCACTCACCGACGCCGACGTGCTGGGCACCTACGCCGGCCTGAGGCCGCTGGTCGACGGCGCGCCCGGCACCCGCACGGCGGACCTGTCGCGCGAGCACCTGGTGCTGCGCGGGCCGGGTGGACTCGTCAGCGTCGTCGGCGGCAAGCTCACGACCTACCGCCGCATGGCCGAGGACGCGGTCGACGCCGCCGTCGCCGCCGGCGGCCTGAGCGCGGGCCCCTGCCGCACCGCCGACCTGCCGCTCGTGGGCGCCGCCTCCCGCGCCGCGCTGGCGGCCGTCCCGGCGCCGGGACGGCTCGTGGACCGCCACGGCACCGAGGCACCCGCCGTCCTCGCGCTCGCCGCCGGCGACCCCGAGCTGCTCGCCCCGCTCGCGCCCGGTCTGGACGTCCTCCGCGTCGAGGTGCTGCACGCGATGCGCGCCGAGGGCGCGCTGGACGCCGACGACGTCCTCGACCGCCGGACCCGGATCGGGCTGGTCCCCGCGACCCGCGACCTCGTCGCGCCCCGGGTGCGGACGCTCGCCGCCGCGTCGGCGCACCTGGTCGCCGCATGACCGACCCGACGACCCAGGCGATCCTGGACGCGACACGGTCGTCGGTCCTCGACTTCGGGGTCCGGCGCACGACGCTGACGGACATCGCCCGGCGCGCCGGCGTGAGCCGGATGACGGTCTACCGCCGCTATCCCGACGTCGACGCGGTGCTGCGCGAGCTCATGACCCGGGAGTTCGGCGCCACGCTCGAGGCCACCGCCGCGGCGGCGCAGGATGCCGGCACGGACGGCCGCTCGCGGCTGAGCCGGCAGGTCGTCTCCGGGCTGCGCGAGCTGCGCGACCACCCGCTGCTGCGCAAGGTCGTCGACGCCGAACCCGAACTGCTCCTGCCCTACGTCCTGGGCCACCTGGGGGCGTCGCAGCGCCACGCCCTCACGCTGCTGTCCGCGGCCGTCGCGGCGGGGCAGGACGACGGGTCGGTCCGGGCCGGGGACCCCGACCTCATCGCCCGCGGCCTGCTGCTCGTCGCACAGTCGTTCCTCTTCTCCGCTGGGACCGCCGACGCGATCCCGACCGCCGTCCTCGACGCCGAACTGGCCCGGTACGTCGACGCCGCGCTCGCCCCGGACCGGTGACGCGTTACTGAATCTCGCGCCGCGGCCGACTAAGGACGCCGTGAGCCCACACACGTCAGGGACGTCAAGGAACGTCTCGCTGCGCCAGCGCGCCCGCTACCGCTTCGACACCTCGATGGCCCGCGGCCCCTCCGCCCTCATCGGGTATCTCGGCCTGGCCACGGTCGTCCTGGTCGTCGTCTTCGGGCTCCTCGTCGTCCTCGCGAGCCTCGGGCCGACGAGCAACGCCGTCCACGCGCTCTACAACGCGCTGCTGCACGTCATCGACGCCGGGACCATCGGCGGCGACGACACGAGCAGCGCGACGTTCATCGGCCTCCAGCTGCTGCTGACGTTCGGCGGCATCATCATCTTCAGCGCCTTCATCGGCGTGCTCGCCACCACCGTCGACGAGCAGCTGCAGGAGCTGCGGAAGGGCCGGTCGCTCGTCCTCGAGCGCGACCACACGCTCGTGCTGGGGTGGTCGGACACGATCTTCACCGTGATCTCCGAGCTGGCGATCGCCAACGAGAACGAGCGCGATCCGTCGATCGTCATCCTGGCGGAGCGGGACAAGGTCGAGATGGAGGACGCGATCCGCGACAAGGTCGCCGACCTGCGCGGCACCCGGGTCGTGTGCCGGACGGGCAGCTCGATCGACCTGCACGACCTCGCGATCGTCAACCCGCAGGACGCGCGCGCGATCATCGTCCTGTCGCCGGAGGAGGACGAGCCGGACGCCAGCGTCATCAAGACGATCCTCGCGCTCACCCGCGGCCCGGGGCGCAGGGAGGAGGCGTACCACATCGTCGCCGAGATCCAGGACGCCCGGAACCTCGAGGCGGCGCGGCTGGTCGGCGGCGACGAAGCGGTCCTCGTCGACAAGAGCGAGACGATCGCGCGGATCATCGTCCAGACCGCCCGCCAGTCCGGCGCCGCCGCGGTCTACACCGAGCTGCTGGACTTCGACGGTGACGAGGTCTACTTCCACGCCGACCCGGCCCTCGAAGGCGCGACCTACGCGGACGCGCTGCTGGCGTACGAGGACTGCTGCGTCATCGGTCTGCACCAGGACGGCACGAGCACGCTGAACCCGGCGCCCGACACGGTGGTCGCCCCGGGCGCGTCGGTCATCGCGATCGCCGAGGACGACTCCCACCTGGCCGTCGCCGCCCGCGCCTCGGTCGCGCCGGACCCCGACGCGATCCTCGAAGGCACACCGCCCCGACCCGCGCCGACGCACGCGCTCATCCTCGGCGTCAACGCGCGCACCCCGATGGTCATCCGGGAGCTCGACGCCTACGTGGAGCCCGACTCGACCGTCCTGGTCGTCGCGGATGCCCAGATCGACGGTGACGTCTTCGCGCAGCGCATCGGGCCGCTCGAGCGCCTGACCGTGGACGTGCGCCGCGGCGCGACGACGGAGCGGGCGGCGCTCGAGGCGCTGGAGGTCGAGCGCTTCGATCACGCGATCGTCATGTGTTACAGCGACGAGCTCGACGCCCAGCGTGCCGACGCGCGCACGCTCGTCACGCTGCTGCACCTCCGTGACATCGCCGACCGGACCGGCGTGCGGTTCACCGTGGTCAGCGAGATGCTCGACGACCGCAACCGCGAGCTGGCGCAGGTGACGAAGGTCGATGACGTCATCGTCAGCGACCAGGTCATCAGCCTGCTGCTGACGCAGATCTCCGAGAACCGCCACCTGGCCGATGTGTTCACCGAGCTGTTCGCCGCCGACGGCGCCGAGGTCTACCTGCGCGACGCGACGTCCTACGTCGCCGCCGGCGCGACCGTGACCTTCGCGACCCTCGTCGGCGCGGCCACGGCGCGCGGCGAGACCGCGATCGGCTACCGCGGATCCTCCGGGGTCGTCGTCAACCCGCCCAAATCCCTCCAGCTCACGATCGCCCCGGGCGACCGTCTGATCGTGCTGGCCGAATCGTGACCCCCGTCAGGACCCCCACATGCTGATCATCGCCGGACTCGTGCTGCTCGCCCTCGGCGTCGCGGCCGTCT
>JAEMQS010000142.1 GCA_016463765.1 Solirubrobacteraceae bacterium
CCGACGAGTACTTCGGCCACCTCTTCCGGATGCTGGGCCGGCGCGGGCCGGTCGGCATTCCCACCCCGGTCGGGGTCGCGCTCGCGCACTCGGCCGACCGGTTCAACCGGCTGCGCGGTCAGCGCAGCGACGTCAACGCGATCAGCATGCGCTACCTCGCGCGGCGCGGCACGTACTCGATCGAGAAGGCGCGGACGGTGCTCGGCTACGAGCCCGCCGTCGATCTCGACGAGGGCATGCGGCGCACCGAGGACTGGCTGCGTGCGGGAGGGCACATCTAGATGGCCATCACCGTGGGACCGAACACGCTGGACGCTGCGGGCCTGCGCCCGATCCCCGAGCTCGACGAGCCCCGCAGCGTCTGGCCGCGCGGCAAGCGGCTGGCCGCGGTGCGCGAGGGCGCCGAGGCGTTCAAGACGCGCTTCAAGGCGCAGGGCGAGGTGCTCGGTGTGCGCAGCGTCGACCTCGTCACCGCGCCGTACCCGACCCGCTTCGCCTTCCACGACGCGGTGCCGCTGCCCATCCCGTACATCTTCATCACCAACCGCATGGTGGTCGTGCAGTACGAGGATTTCAGCGGCGTGCCGCGGACGCTGGTGTGGGAGCCGACGATCCCCGAGGGCTCGGCCAAGGCGCCGTTCTACGCGCAGACCGCCGCGCTGGCCGACAAGGTTCCCGGCGGGCACTGGCTCGCCGACAACGTCTTCGCGCGGTACCTCAACGACACCGACGACGTCCTGCGCGCCTGCGGGATCACCGCCGCGGACGTCGACTTCGTCAGCTTCGACCACCTCCACGTGCAGGACGCGCGGATGATCCTCGGCACCACCGCGCCGATCCCGGGCGAGGCCGCGCCCCGCGCGCCGCTGTTCCCCAACGCGATCGTCCTCGCGCAGGACAGCGAGATCGCGACGATGGAGGACGGCCACCCGATGCAGTGGGCCTGGTACGTCCCGGACGGGCTGAAGGACGCGCAGGTCGAGCGCTTCGGCCGGCTGCACGGCTCGGTCGAGCTGGGCATCGGCGTCGCGATCGCGTGGACGCCCGGGCACACCGACGGCAACCACTCGCTCGTGGTCAACACGCCCGACGGCGTGTGGGTCAGCTCGGAGAACGGCGTCTCGCTGGACAACTGGCAGCCCGAGCTGTCGAAGATCCCCGGGCTGCGCAAGTACGCGCGGTTCTTCGGCCGCGAGATCGTGCCGAACGCCAACACGCTCGAGGACCCGCAGGACCAGTACGACTCGATGGTCCTCGAGAAGACGCTCGCCGACCCGGCCAAGGCCGACCCGCGCTGGCGCCAGGTCATCCCGTCTTCGGAGCTGGCCGACCTGCGGCTGCAGTGGCCGATCAAGCCGACGTACCGCCACGGCGGCATGAACTACAGGACGATCGCGCCGCGCACGTGACCCGCGACGTCCGCGCCGTCGCGGCGGTCTTCGCCGGGCTGTTCACCGGCACCGCCGCGACGCTGCTGCTCGACCCGCCCGCGAAGGGCTGGTTCGTCTTCGCCCTGGTCGTCGCGTTCAACATCGCGCTGCCGCTGACCGCGCGCGCGGTGGGGCGCGACGACTGGTTCGCGATGTGGGCGCTGCTGCTGCCCGTGTCGGTCTTCCAGATCGTCCCCGACTGGATCCTGGCCGACCTCATCGGGACGCTGCGCTTCCCCGAGATCGGCGGCCCGCGCGTCGACGACAGCATCCACCTCGCGATGGGAGGGATGTGGGTCGCGCCGCTGTTCCTCGCGCTCGCGCTCACGCACGCCCGGCCCGGCCGCGCGGCCGCGGCGGCGTTCGGCATCTTCTTCGGCTCGGAGCTGCTGGCCCCGACGCTCGAGCTGTGGGAGCCGGCGGGCGACCCGTTCGAACTGGCGGGCATCGCGCTCTACGTCCTGCCCGCGGAAGCGGCGCTCGGCTGGGCCGCCGCGGTCGCCTACGGCGCCGAACGTCGAAATGTGGCGGTTCCGCCGGCCGAGCGTCGAAATGTGGCGGTCACAGCCACCACATTTCGACGTTCAGCGGTCTGGCCGAGGCGCATCGCCCTCGCGGCCGCCGTCTCGACGTTCTACACCGGCGCGCTCGTCGTCTCGCACTTCCTCATCGACATCGCCGGCTGGTCCATCACGACCTGACGCGCGCGAGGATCTCCGGCGTGCGGTCGGTCGTCAGCCGGATCTCCCACCGGCCCGACCAGTCGTCGTGGAACACAGCGACGTCGAAGCCGACGCAGAAGCGGTCCGGCCGGTCCTCCTCCCACTCCAGGGCGGCGAAGCGCGGGTCGTCAAATGGGACATCGAGGAGGGGACCGCTGCGACGGCAGATCACCACGCGCCGGGAGGTGACGACGACGGCCGCGCGGATGCCCTGCTTCTTCAGGCTCGCCCGGCGGCGAGGCGAGCGGAAGTTCCGGTAGGTGAGCGTGCCCGGGCAATCCTCGGCGAGGATCAGGACCGCCTCGGCATCGAGCTCGGCACGCAGCGCGTCCGGGACGTAGCCGCCGAGGAGGAGCCGAGAAAGTGAACCCACGGCGCGAACCCTAGAACGACCGGGGGCCGGCAGGAAGCCGGCCCCCGGCGACGCTACCTACGGCGTACTGGTCGACGCGGTGAACACCAGCGTCTTCGAGTACGTGCCGGTCCGGAGCGCGTCCGTCTCGGCGATCTTCTGCTTGAACCCGATGGTCACCGGGTCCTTGCTGACCGGGCCGCTATACGTCAGCAGCGTCAGCGGGGTGGCCCCGAGCGGGACGAACGGTCCGCCGACGGCCTGGCTGCTGGAGGCCTTGACCTCGAGCGGCGATGCCAGCGGCGTCGTCCCGTTCACCAGGTACCCGGGCGACACGGTGCTCGGGTCGCCGACCGTCAGGGACGCGTCCGCGCCCGTGCTGGTCAGGGACGCCGCGAGGCTCGCCTGGTAGTCGGCGGTCTCACCGGCGACGAACGAGCCGAGCGAGGTCGGCACGCTGCTGAGCACGAGGCCCAGCGTCGGGGCGACCACGCCACCCACGCTCGTGGCCACCGGGACGGGCGACTGGCCCTCCGGTGACATGGGCGCGGCTGCGTCCTCACCGCCGAGCAGGTCGCCGGGGTGGCAGTTGTACGGCTTGAAGAAGAAGCTGTACGCCACACACCTCCACATGCTCGGGTTGGTGAAGCTCGGCGCCTGACGCACGTTCGTGGCCTGCTCGAACGCGTAGCCCGCGGCGAGGAGCTTGTCCTCGCTGAAGGCGCCGCCGATGAACACGATCCCGATCGGGTTGCGACCCGCGCTGCCCGTGCCGAAGCCGGCCGGGACCGTCAGGGCCGGGTATCCGGCGCGCTCGGCGAGGCCGATCGCGGCGTTCCCGGTCGGGACCACGAGGGTGTCGAAGTCATCGCTCGGGTCACCGGGGGTGCCGTTGTTGAGGATGGCGTCGATCACCTCCTGCGCGCCCGACTTGCCCGCGGCCTTGTCCGCCTCGTAGGCGGCTTCGACCGCCGGGTCGGACAGGTCGATGGCCTCCGCGGCCTCGAGGTCGCCCTGCTGGTACTTCAGGCCCTCCTCGGGGTTCGCGGTGTTGTAGGCGATGATCTCCGACAGCGACCGCGGCCCGCTGCCCGGCAGGCCGGACAGGTAGGCGTTGAGGTCACGCTTGAACTCGCGGCCGATGATGCTCGGCGTGGAGATCGAGCCGACGGTCTTGACGACCGTCGTCGCGCCCAGCGCCTGCAGCGCCGCCACGGCGGTCGGGTACGGGGCCGTCGTGTTGCTGATGACGGCGATCCGCTTGCCCGACAGCGCGGTCGGGGTCAGGCCCGCCAGGTAGTCCGGCGCGTCCGGTGCGGCGTCCGTCGCATCGTCCGCGTCGTCCTTGCCCGCGATGGCCTGCAGCCCGAGGGCCGCGTCGTAGACCGTGCGGGCGATCGGACCCGCCGTGTCCTGTGACTTGGCACCCGGGAGGATGCCCTTGCGGCTGACGAGGCCGACGGTCGGCTTCAGGCCGACGACGCCCGCGACCGCGGACGGAGCGACGAGCTGCGCGGCGTCGGCGCCGGTCGAGGTGCCGACGGTCATCGCCGCCATGCCCGAGGCCGTCGCCGCTGCCGAGCCACCCGACGAACCCGCCGGGGTCTTGTCCGTATCCGACGGCAGCATGACCTGGCCGCCGAGGGACGAGTAGCCCTCCGGCAGGGTCGAGCTGAAGATCCCGCCGAACTCGGTGGTGTTCGTCTTGCCGAGGATGATCGCGCCCGCGGCCTTGAGCTTCGCGACGACCGTGGAGTCCTCGCTCGGCTTGGCACCCGTCAGGGCGATGGAACCGCCGGTCGTCGGCAGCCCACGTGCGTCGATCTCGTCGTTGAGCAGGATCGGCAGGCCGTGCAGCGGGCCACGGGGGCCGCTGCTGCCACGCTCAGCGTCGAGCGTCTTGGCCTCCTCGATGGCCTGCATGTTGATCTCACGGACGGCCTGGATCGCCGGGCCCTCCGCGTTGGCCACCGCGATGCGGGAGAGGTACGCCTTGGTCAGGGTCTCCGACGTCAGGCTGCCGTCCGTGAGCCGGTCCTGCAGGCTCTTGGCCGACTCCATCTCCAGCGAGAACGGCACGGCGGGCATCGTCCCTCCGACGAGCTTCATGAGCTCCTCGTAGGTCGGGTTGCAGCTGCCGCGCTCCGCGAACGGCGGGGCGGGCTCGGTCTTCGCGCACCGGTACATGCTCGGGTTGAGCTCCGATGCCGTCTTGCGGAGCTTCGTGCCCTGCTCGATGACGTACGCGACACCGATGAGGTTGCGTTCGCTCATCGCGTTGCCGTGGATGTTGATGCCCTGGGCGCGACGGGTCGTCGGGTTGTAGCCCATGGGGATCGTGATCTGCGGCGTGCCGGCGGTCGCACCGGACGGGACGCTGCCGAGGATCGCGATGAAGTCATCGCTCGGATCGCCGGGCGTCTCGTTGTTCATCATGCTGTCGATCGCGGCCCACTGCGCGGCACGCCGGATCGGCATGGCCTCGCGGTACGCGGTCTCCTGCGCGCCACCCGGAGTGACGTCGCCGTTGTTCAGCGCGTTGAGGTGGCTGTTGTTGCCGAACTTCAGCGCCTCGTGCTCGTTGGCCTGGTTGTCGGCGACCTCCTCGGCCAGCGACTTGATCGGTGCGCTGGGCCCGAGGTTCTTGTAGTACTCGTTGATCGCCTTGTGCTGCTGGTAGCCGCTCGGCAGCGCGGGCACGGGGGCGACGTTGATCTGCGGCCGCTCGACCATGATCGCGCCGGCCGCCTCAAGGGCCTCGTAGGCCAGGTTCGCGGGCGTGCCGGGGTCGAAGACCGCGGTGCCGTTGTAGCCGATGCGCTTGCCCTTGACGAAGTCGAGGTCCAACGCGGAGAGGTAGTTCGGGACCTGCTCAGGCGCGCGCTTGATGGACTGCTCCCAGTTGGGACCGAAGACGGCTTCGTAGCCGGCCTCGTTCTTCGGGTCGCGGCCCGACATCGCCTGGAGGTGCATCGCGGCGTTGGCCACGGTGCGGTCCATCGGGCCGGCGGTGTCCTGCGAGGAGGAGATCGGCCCGATGCCGTACGCGGGCACGAGCCCGACGGTCGGTCGGATGCCCACGAGGCTCTGCGCGGTCGCCGGGCTGATGATCGAGCCCGAGGTCTCGGTGCCGACCGTCAGCATCGAGA
>JAEMQS010000143.1 GCA_016463765.1 Solirubrobacteraceae bacterium
ATCGGCACCGGCCTGTTCAACCCGGCCGTGTCGGCCATCGCGCTGCGCGCCGTGCCGATGCGTGACGCGGGCCTTGCGGCCGGGGTGAACGACACGTTCCGCCAGGCCGGCATCGCCGTCGGCGTCGCCGGGCTGGGCGCGCTGTTCCCCGCGGGCGCCGCGCTGGGCGGCGGCAACCCGCAGGGGTTCGTCGACGGGCTGCACGATGCGTCGATCGTCTGCGCGGCGATCGCCGTCGGCGGCGCGGCGGTGTTCGCGGCGCTGATGTGGCGCCACGAGCCGGCGCTGGAGCCGGTGGCCGAAGCCGCGTAGCGACCGCAGGTAGGCTCGGGCCGTGCACGTTCCCGCCGGCCCGAGCCTTCTCACCCTGGGCGTCGTTGACGTCCCGCGCGCGACCGCGTTCTACGAGGCCGTCGGCTTCACGCGGTCGACCGATTCCGTCGAGGGCGAGGTGACGTTCCTGCGCTGCGCGGGCACCCACCTCGGCCTCTGGAGCCACGCCAAGCTCGCCGACGACGCGGAGCTGCCGGCCGACCCCGCGCCCGCGTTCCGCGGGTCATCCATCGCGATGAACCTGCCCGACCGCGAGACGGTCGATGCGGTGTTCGCTCGCTGGGTCGAGGCCGGCGCGACGGCGCAGCGCGCGCCGCACGAGACGTTCTGGGGCGGGTACACGTCGTACGTGCTCGACCCCGACGGCCACCTGTGGGAGATCGCCCACAACCCGGGCTGGCCGCTGGACGAGCGCGGGCTCCCGCAGCTCCCCTGAGCGCCGGGGAGCCGATCAGGCCGCCGGCAGCACCCGCGGCGCCTGCTCGCGCAGGTACGCCAGCAGCGTCGCGACCTCCGCGTCGCCCGGCGGCGGGGTGAGGTGCAGCGCCCGTTCGCAGGCCGCGATCGCATCCGTGACCCGGTCGGTCCGCGTCAGCGCGTGCGCGTACCGCGACCACGCCGCAGCGCTGTCGGGCGCGAGCATCGTCGCCTGCTCGCACGCCGTGACCTCCGCGCCCACGTCGCCGGCCAGGTGGTAGGCCAGCGCGAGGTCGAGCAGGCCCTCGGACGTCGGGCCCAGCCGCCGCGCGGTCTCCAGCGCGCCGATCGCACCCTGGCGGTCCATGAGCTTCAGGCGCAACCGCCCCAGCCGCTCCCAGGCCGACGCGTCGGACGGCGCACAGCGCACCGCGCGGCCCGCGGCCTCCTCGGCCAGGTCGATGGCGCGCATGTCCTCGTAGATGCGCGCGGCGAACCGGTGCGGCGTGGGGCGCGCGCCGTCGACCCGTGCCCAGTCGCGCACGGTCCGCGCGGCGGCGGCCAGGTCGCCCGCCTGCCAGAACGCCAGCGTGAGCAGCCGCAGCACCGCGGTGTTCGCGGGCTCGGCGTCGCGTGCGTAGATGAGCCGCTGCGCGGCCAGCGGGTAGTCGCCCTCGTGCATCGCGTGCTGGGCGGCGGTCATGAACCGCTGGACGCGGTCGGCGCTGGGGTCGGGCTTGGAGAAGTCGACGAACTGCAGCGACCCCGCGGGCACCGTCCGCACGCCCGGCTGGAACTTCACCCGCGCCCACTGCTGGATGTCATCGCCCTCGCCCGTGAAGTAGATGCCGGTGACCGAGCCGACGCCCCACTCCGGGTAGGACAGGCAGCGGGCGTAGCGGTGGACGACCGAATGGTCGGGCGTGCGGTCGCCGAACGGGTCGTGCTTGCGCTTGTCCGCGTTGGCGGCCCGCTGCGCCTGCTCCTGCTCGTACGCGCGGCGGCCGGCCTCCTCGCGGGCGGCGCGCGCCGCGGCGGCGCTGACCTTCACCGCGTTGCGGGTGACCTTCCCGCCGCGCGACTGCTCGGCCAGCGACTCGAGCTGGTCGGCCGCCTCGTTGATCGCCTTCAGATGGCGCTCGTGCTCGTACTGCTTGCCCGGCGGCGCGATGTCCGGATGCCAGATCTTGGCCATCCTGCGGCGCGCGAGCTGGACCGCGCGCTGGTCGAACGGCGGCTCGAGTTCGAGGAGGAGCAGCGCCTGCTCGACATCGAGGATTCCTGCCATCCGGCGACCTTAGCGCGGCCGGCTCAGCTGGCCTGGCGCTGGTGCGCCGCGATGACGTTCTCGACCGGCTCGGGGCGGCCGAGGTAGAAACCCTGCCCGTCGTCGACGCCGAGGTCGCGCAGTGCCTGCCACGTCCCGTCGTCCTCGATGACCTCCGCGATCGTGCGCTTTCCGAGGCCGCGCGCGATGTCCACGGCCGCGCTGATGATCAGCCGGTCGGTCTGGTCGCGCGCGCAGTCGCGGACGAACTCGCCGTCGATCTTCAGGAAGTCGAACGGCAGGTGCTTGAGGTAGTAGAAGGACCCGAAGCCCGAGCCGAAGTCGTCGAGCGCGAAGCGGCAGCCGAGCTCGTTCAGCCGCGCCGCGAACGCCTGGGCGCGCGGGACATCGGCGACCGCCACGGTCTCGGTGATCTCGAAGACCAGGCGCCGTGGATTGACCCCGGTCTCGCGCAGGCGCTGCTCGATGAGCTCGAGCAGGACCTCGTCGCCGATGGACGAGCCGGACAGGTTGACCTCGAACGTCGGACCGCCCGCGCCGGACGCCGCGAGCAGGTCGATCGCCCGCGTGACCACCCAGCGGTCGATCCGCCCGATCAGGCCGCTGCGCTCGGCGACGGACAGGAACGCGCCCGGCGGGATGACCTGGCCGTCCTCGTCGCGCATCCGCAGCAGGAGCTCGTACTGCTCGGTGTCGCCGGTCTCCAGGGACACGATGGGCTGGGCGTAGAGGACGAAGCGCTCGTCGTCGAGCGCGTCGCGGATCCGGTCCATCCAGGTCAGCCGCGTGCGCGTCCCCGCCTCACGGTCCTCGGCCGGGGCCGCCTCGGCGATCCGGTCGCGCCCGGCTTCCTTCGCGTCGTACATGGCGAGGTCGGCGTCGACGAGGATCGTCTCGCCCGTCGCGTCCTCGCGGCCGTCGAACAGCGCGATGCCGGCGCTGCCCGTGATCGCGCGCGTCCGGCCGCTCGACGTGACGATGTGCTGCTCGCGGATGGCGTCGAGCACGACGTTCGCGAGGTGGCGCGCCTCCGCGATGCCGCCCTCGCGCATGAGGACGGCGAACTCGTCGCCGCCGAGCCGGGCGAGGACGTCGCCGAGGCGCACGCGCTGGCGCAGGCCGCGGGCGATCGCCTTGATGAGGTCGTCGCCCGCGTGGTGGCCCTCGAGGTCGTTGATCTGCTTGAAGTGGTCGACGTCGACGACGATCGCCGCGCCGCGGGCGCCGTCCTCGCGGACACGCTCCAGGTGGCGGTCGAGCTCGCGCTCGAACGCGCGGCGGTTGTAGAGGCCCGTGAGCGGATCGTGGTCGGCGAGGTGCTTGAGGTGCGCCTCGTAGCGCCGGCGGTCGGAGATGTCCTCGAACTGCGCGAGCAGATGCTCGGGCGCGCCGGTGCCGTCGCGGGTCAGGGTCAGCGAGACCGCGGTCCACACGATGTGTCCGTCGGCGTGCAGGCAGCGCCGCTCGGCGTGGACGACGCGCTGCAGCCCGGGCTCGAGCATCCCCAGGGACTCGGAGACCCACGGACGCTCGGCGGGCACGAGGACCTCGGCGATCGGCCGGCCAGCGAGACGCCCGCGCTCGGCGCCGATCATGGTGGCGAAGGCCGCGTTGGCCTGCAGGATCTCCCCGTCGAGCGCCACGAGCGCCATGCCGATCGGCGCGTGCGAGAACGCCGCGGAGAAGCGCTCCTCGGCCGCGTCGCGCTCGGCCAGGCGCCGGTCGACGAGCCGCATCGCCCATGCCTCACGGCGCTGGATCTGGAAGGTCAGGATGCCGAGGCAGACGGTCACGACGCCGCCGATCCCGAGGACCGCGATGAGCAGCCAGGACACGCCCTGGCTGCGGCCGACGACGACTTCGAACGGCTGCCCGGCCATCGTGACGCGCTCGGTGATCCCGTCTGCGGGCGGCGCCCCGGCGCCCGGCAGCGGACGGCCCGCCATCGACACCGTGAAGGGCACGGTCCGCGGCAGCGCTCGGCGCAGCGCGCCGACGATCTCACTCGTGTCGTACACGGTGAGGACGGCGCCGGAGACGCGCTCGCCGTCGTCGAGGACCGGGGAGTACACGGCGAGCGACGAGAGACCGGTCGGCAGGATGCTCGTGGCCCGCGGCGTGCCGACGCGCTCGACCGCGCGGAGGGCGGCGCTGCGGGGGTCGTCGCCGGCCACCGCGACGGTGCGCCGCGCGAGGTCACCGGCGCCGCTGCTGCGCGCGACGTGGCGCCGCGTGACGTACGTCGTGGCGCCGCCGTCCGTCCGGCGGTCGGCCAGGGCGATCGCGGACACGAGCGGCTGGCCGGGCAACGCGCGGCGCGCGAGGGCGTCGAAGGTGGCTCCGGGTGCGCGGTCGGTGCCGCTCAGCGCCCAGGAGATGGTCTCGGCCTGGCGCATCGGCGACGAGGTCGTGCGCTCGAGCAGGACGCCGACGCGCTGGGCCTGACCCCGCTGGCGGTCCCCGCGCTCACGCTCGTCGTGCTCGGCGGCCAGGAACGCCGCGCCGGCCGTCAGCGTCGCGAGCAGCATGACGACGAGCGCCGTCACACGATGGCGGGGATGTCGGCGCTCGCGGGCGCCGATCGGTTGGACAGAGGCGGGAGGACGTGGCACGGCGTTGGCTCCTGGGACCCAGAGCACCCCGTGAATCGGTTCCCGGCGCACCGCCTTGAGGCGCGACTATCCTCCCGGGGCGATGGCCCATCAGTACATCTTCCAGATGCACCGCCTGTCCAAGGTCTACCCGCCGGACAAGACCGTGCTCAACGAGGTCTCCCTCAGCTTCCTGCCCGGGGCGAAGATCGGCGTGCTCGGCTACAACGGCGCGGGCAAGTCCTCGCTGCTGAAGATCATGGCCGGCCGCGACCAGGATGTGCGCGGCGACGCGATGCTGGCGCCCGGCGCGACGGTCGGCCTGCTCGAGCAGGAGCCGCAGCTCGACGAGACCAAGGACGTCCGCGGCAACGTCGAGGACGGCGCCGCCGAGGTCAAGGCGATCATGGACCGGTTCAACGAGCTGGCCGCGAACTACTCCGAGGAGACCGCGGACGAGTTCGCCAAGCTCCAGGAGCAGATCGACGCGGTTGACGGCTGGAACCTCGACAGCCGGCTCGACCAGGCCATGGATGCACTGCGCCTGCCGCCGTCCGACGCCGACGTCTCCAAGCTCTCCGGCGGTGAGCGCCGCCGCGTCGCGCTGTGCCGCCTGCTGCTGCGCCAGCCCGACCTGCTGCTGCTCGACGAGCCGACCAACCACCTCGACGCCGAGTCGGTCCAGTGGCTCGAGCAGCACCTCGCCGCGTACCCCGGCACGATCGTCGCGGTCACCCACGATCGGTACTTCCTCGATAACGTCGCCGGCTGGATCCTCGAGCTCGACCGCGGCCGGGGCATCCCGTACGAGGGCAACTACTCCTCGTGGCTCGAGCAGAAGCAGAAGCGCATGGAGCAGGAGGAGCGCGTCGACGCATCCCGCGCGCGCACCATCGCCGCCGAGCTGGAGTGGGTCCGCCAGAACCCGAAGGGCCGCCGCACGAAGTCCAAGGCGCGCCTGAACAACTACGAGGCGCTGCT
>JAEMQS010000144.1 GCA_016463765.1 Solirubrobacteraceae bacterium
GGCCTGACGGCCGCCGCGAGTACGCGGTCCTGTACGACCTGAGGATCCCCGCGACATTCGCGCCGGTTGACTGCCCACCCAACTCCGGCCTCGAGGCCTACAGCGGCAACATCACCGCGGTCCTGCACTCGCGCACCGACGGCAGCTTCGCCGCGGGCGGCGGCCTGCGGCCCGCCGGCGCGAACCTGCAGATCGTCGAGCAGGGCGTGTCCGGGATCCTCGGCGCGGCCGGCATGGACGTGACGGCCGACTGGACACTCATGCCGGCCGACTGATCGTCCACGCTCAGCGCAGCCCGACGTCCCCGCGCGTGATCCGGAACCCCTGGAAGCGGCGCTCGGTCATCTTGCCGTAGAACTCGTCGGCGACCGAGATCAGGTCCACGCGGGTGACGCCGGTGTGATCGAGCGCCGCGGTGATGAGCTGGCGGCCCAGGCCCTGGCCGCGGTGGCTCTCCCCCACCGTGATCGCGGAGACGTGGGCCTGGATCTCTCCGTCGCTCTGCATCCAGATCACGCCGACCACGGTGTCATCGGGGCCGTCGAGCGCCACGAGCGTCGTGCACCCTGGGGCGACGAGCGCGCGGCCGGTGCGCGCCGGGTCCTCGATGAGCGTCAGCCACCGCTCGGCGGCGAACAGCGCGAGGACCCCGTCCAGGTGCTCGGCCGCGTACGGCTCGATCCGGGCGGCCATGGGGCGATCAGTCGCCGACGCTGCGTTTGGGCACTTCGCCCCAGAGCTGCTCGAGGCGGTAGTACTCCCGTGCCTCGGGCGTGAAGATGTGCACGACCACGTCGAGGTAGTCCATGAGGGCCCACTTCGACTCGGTCAGGCCCTCGACCCGGCGCGGCAGCACGCCGTGGTCGTCCTTCATCCCGCGATGGATGCGGTCGTGGATCGCCTTGACCTGCCGCTCGGTGTTGCCGGTCGCGACGATGAAGTAGTCGGTGTAGCCCAGGACCTCGCGGACGTGGAGCTCCACGAGGTCGATCGCCTTGCCCTCGGAGGCGTACTGCGCGATCGCCGCGGCGACCTCCTCCGGGGTGAGCTGCTGGTCCTGCGCTGTGAGTGCGTTCTCGGTCATCTGCCCCCTGCACGGTAGAGCCCCCGCGCCGCGATCCGCTCAGCGACCGCGTCGGGGACGAGATAACGGACACTGCGGCCGTCGGCGATGCGGCGCCGGATCTCCGACGAGGAGAGGTCCAGCCGCGGCATCGCGAAGAAGTCGATCCGGTCGCCGACGTCCCCGAGCGTGGCGCCCAGCCGGTCGAGGATGTCCTGCCGTGCGACCCCCGACCGCTCGGCCACCGCGAGCCGCGCGAGCGCAAGGATCTCGGCGGGCTCGCGCCATGTCGGCAGGCTCAGCGCCATGTCGCCGCCGACGATGAAGGTCAGCTCGGTGTCAGCGTGTGCCGCGTGCAGGGCCCGGAGCGTATCGACGGTGTAGGACCGCCCCGGGCGCTCGAGCTCGATCCGCGAGACCTCCAGGCGCGGGTCGCCGTCGACCGCCAGCGCGCAGAGGTCCGCGCGGGTCTCGGCGCCCGGATCGTGCTCGACCTCCTTGTGCGGCGGTTCAGCCGCAGGCATGAGCAGCACGCGGTCGAGCGCCAACTGGTCGGCGGCTTCGCTCGCGCACAGCAGGTGCGCGACGTGCGGCGGGTTGAACGTCCCGCCGAGGACGCCGAGGCGCACGCGGCTACGCGCGGACGTGGCCGTCGCCGGAGACGACGTACTTGAAGGTGCAGAGTTCCCGCACGCCGATCGGGCCGCGCGCGTGGAGCTTCTGGGTGGAGTTGCCGATCTCCGCGCCCATGCCGAACTCGCCGCCGTCGGTGAAGCGCGTGGAGGCGTTGATGTAGACGCACGCCGCGTCGACGCCGCGCTCGAAGGCCCGGGCGTTCTCGGTGTCCCGCGTGACGATGGCCTCGCTGTGCCCCGAGCCGTGCTCGTTGATGTGCAGGATCGCCTCGCCGGCCGAGTCGACGATGCCCACCGCCAGGATCGACGCCAGGAACTCCGTGCCCCAGTCCTCGTCGGACGCGTCGACGGTCTCCACCCCGGCCGCGGCCGCGAGCGTCTTCGTCCGCGCGTCCACGCGCAGTTCGACGCCGGCGTCGCGCAGGGCGCGCAGCGCGTCCGGCAGGAACGCGGGCGCCGCCTCGGCGTGGACGAGCAGCGTCTCGGCCGCGTTGCACACGCCGGTCCGCTGGGTCTTGGCGTTGAGGATGATCGCCAGCGCGTGCTCCAGATCCGCGCTGGCGTCGACGTAGACGTGGCAGTTGCCGGACGCCGCGTAGATCACCGGCACCGTCGCGACCGCCTGCAGCGCGGCCTTCAGGCCCTCGCCGCCGCGCGGGAAGATGAGGTCGACGAGCTCGTCCTGCGTCGCGAGGTCCGCGAGCTCCTCGCGCCCGCCGCCGGCGACCAGGCCGATCGCGCCGTCGGGGATCCCGGCGCTGCGCGCGGCGTCCGCGGCGATCGACGACAGCACGGCGTTGGAGTGCGAGGCGCTCGAGCTGCCGCGCAGCACGACGGCGTTGCCGGACTTCAGGCACAGCGCGGCGGCGTCGATCGTGACGTTCGGCCGCGCCTCGTAGACGACCGCCACGACGCCGAACGGCACCGCGGTCTTGCGGACGTCCAGCCCGTTGGGCAGCCGCCGGCCCTCGAGGACCTCGCCGACGGGGTCGGGCAGCGCGACGATCGCGCGCGTGCCGTCCGCGATGGACGCGATGCGGCCTGCGTCGAGCGCGAGGCGGTCCATGAGCGCGTCGGACAACCCGTTCTCCCGACCGGCCTCGAGATCGCGGGCGTTCGCCTCGATGATCTCGTCGGTCCGGGCGATCAGCGCGTCGGCGATCGCGGTGAGCGCGGCGTTCTTCGTGGCGGTGTCGAGCGCGGCCAGCGTGCGCGACGCCTCACGGGCGCGCAGGCAGACCTCGGTGACGGACTGGGTGACCGTGGCCATAAGGCCTCACAGGGTACCGCCGCGTGCCCTACGCGAGCACGAAGTAGTCCCGGTGCACGGCCTCTTCGGTCGCCCGCGGGAACACCTCGCGCACCTGCGCGGACTTCAGGCCGACGATCTTCCGCAGCTCGTCCGCCGTGTAGTTGCTGATGCCCTTGCCGATCAGCCCGCCGCCATGGGCGATCTCGACAGCGTCGCCCACGTCGAATGACCCGTCGACCGCCGTGATGCCCACCGGCAGCAGCGAGGTGCCGCCCTCACGCAGCGCCCGCGCCGCGCCGGCGTCGACGAGGACCGTGCCCTGCGACGGCTTGGCGTACTTCAGCCAGAGCTTGAACGACGTGTAGCCCGTCTGGCGCGCGGGAAACCGGGTGCCCTCCCGCTCGCCGTCGAGGACGTTGCGCAGCGCGCCCTCGCGCCGCCCGCTGCAGATGACGGTGTCGATTCCCGCCGCCGTGGCCATCTCGGCGGCGACGACCTTCGAGCGCATCCCGCCGGTGCCCAGCGAGCTCGTCTCGTGCCCGATCTCCAGGTCGTCGAGGACGCTGTAGTCCGTGACCTCCTCGACCATCCGCGCATCCGGGTCGTTGCGCGGGTCGGCGGTGAAGACGCCGTCGGGCGTGGTGAGCAGCGCGAGCTGGTCGGCCTCCACGAGGATCGCGACCTGTGCCGCGAGGAAGTCGTTGTCGCCGAAGCTGATCTCGTCGGTGGCGGTCGTGTCGTTCTCGTTGATGACCGGGACGACGCGCCAGTCGAGCAGCCGCCGCAGCGTGTTGCGCGCGTTGAGGTAGTGGCCGCGCGCGCTCATGTCGAAGAACGTGAGCAGCACCTGCGCGCTCGTGACGCCGCGATCGCGCAGCAGCTCGTCGTAGACGCGGTAGAGCTTGCCCTGCCCCACGGCGCTGGCGGCCTGGAGGTCCTCGATGGCCGTGGGCCGTGACGCGGCGCCCTCCGGCCGCATGATCTTCAGCCCGTGCGCGATCGCGCCGCTGGAGACGATGACGACGTCGTCGCCCGCCGCGTGACGGCGGGCCACCTCGTCGGCGAGCCGGCCGAGGACGTCGTCGCGCAGGGACCCGTCGTCGTGGGCGACGATCGAGGAACCGAGCTTGATGACGTGCCGGGCCATGGTGCGGTGCAGCGTAGTCGCCGCCTGGCGGGGGGCGGGTCCCGCTTCAGCCGGTGCTGTGCGTGCCGCTGAGGTTCAGCGCGACGACGCCGACGATGATGCACCCGACGCCGATGGCCCGCGCCGCGGTCAGCACTTCGGAGAACGCGAGGATGCCGATGATCGTGATGGCCGCGGTCCCCACGCCGGCCCAGATCGCGTACGCGACGCCCACGTCGATCGACTTGAGCGCCTGCGCCAGCAGCGCCAGCGACACGACGTAGCCGACCACGACCACGACCGACGGCCCCGGCCGCGTCAGTCCCTCCGAGGACTTCAGGAACACCGTGGCGACCACCTCGCAGAGGATCGCGGCGGCGAGATAGGCCGTGCCCGCCGGCACGGTCAGGCCGCGCCGGGGCGGTGGACGCGGATCGTCCACCCGGCGCCCTGCCGGCTGAACACACGGGTCTCGGCGACGACCGGGCTGACGGCCTGCAGGCGCCGCATGAGCCTCCGCGCGAACCACAGGCGGTTGAACAGCGAGATCACGAACACCCCGGAGGGCGCGAGGAACTGCTGGTAGCGCAGCACCGTCGCCACGGGGTCGTCGAAGTAGTAGAGCGTCTCGTTGAAGGCGATCACGTCGTACTCGCGGTCCGGCACATAGGTCGCCCCGTCCGCGACGAGGAAGCGCGTGCGCTCGTCGGCGCGGTCCTGTGCGGTGGCGACGGTCTCGGCGAGCGGGTCGATGCCCGTGTAGCTCGCGTACCGCAGGCCGCGCTGGAGCAGCCCCTGGGCGCAGCCGACGTCGAGCATCGCCCCGCCCGGCGCGAAGGCCTCCATATAGCCCTGCACCACGCGGTAGCGCCCGAGCTCGTTGATGTCCTCCAGCCGCGCCCAGCCCTGGGCGTTCTCCGCCGCGTTGTCGCGCTCGAGGTACCACCGCAGCGCGCGGTGCGGGATCGGCACGTACGGCAGGAGCGGCATGGCGCCCGCCTCCATGAGGCGGACCGTCAGCGACGGGTCTTCCAGCGGTCGGATATCGGGGGCGATGGTCGGCATGAGAAGAACGTGACTTCTAACGTTACAGAGATGTCAACCATGTCGCCCGGGCCCCTGGCTGGCTGACCGACTAGGGTGCGCGCACGGAAACGGCGAAGGAGGCTCGATGGACGTTCAGGGAGCAGGAGCGGTGGTCTTCGGAGGCGCCTCGGGGCTCGGTGCCGCGACGGCCCGCAGGCTCGCGGCCGACGGCGCGTCCGTCGTCATCGCCGACCTCAACGCCGAGCTCGGCGAGCAGCTCGCCGACGAGATCGGCGGCGGATTCCTCCAGGCCGACGTCACGAACAGCGCGCAGGTCCAGGACGCGCTCGCCGCCGCCGACGACCTCCGCGTGGCCGTGAACTGCGCGGGCATCGGACCGCCGGCCAAGCTCGTCGGCCGAGACGGCCCCTCCCCGCTCGAGGGCTTCCAGCGGATCATCGAGATCAACCTGCTCGGCACGATCAACGTGCTGCG
>JAEMQS010000017.1 GCA_016463765.1 Solirubrobacteraceae bacterium
TCCCGTCGGCGCGATACGACCGGACACGGATCTCGTTGCCGCGCGAGTCGTTGTGTCGCCAGGCCACGACGTAGTCGCCATTGGCGTTCATCGCGACGGACGGCGACCCGTTGACGATGCCAGAGCCAGACACCTCGGGCGCAATCTCGCCCGTCAGTGGCACCGCCTCGAGCGCGAGCGCGTCCGGCGCGGTCCAGGCGCAGATCAGGATCCCCGCCAAGAAGGCAGTCAGTCGGGGCCGGCAGCTCATCTTAATCCTCCGGTTCAGTGCGCACTGGGAGTGCGTGGGACAGTATGACCCGGAGCCCCACCTCGTGCCGCCCTCGACGCACGCGCTCGCGACGGTCGAGCCCGGCAGGCACTGGGGAGGGCCCGCCGAGACCTGAACACGAAAGCCCCCGATCACGGGGGCTTTCGTCACAGTGCGCCGAAGAGGACTCGAACCTCCACGGGTGTTACCCCACAAGGCCCTCAACCTTGCGCGTCTACCAATTCCGCCACCGGCGCAGGTGGACCGCGGAGTATAGGACGCCTGCGCCTGCGCCCGTCGCTCGCCGGTTCTGCGCTGCACGGAGGCCTGCCCGCCTTGAGTCCGTCCTGAGCGGACTCTATGGTCCTCGAACACATGTTCGTACCACTGTTCGAAACCCCCGTGCGAATGGAGCCCCGCGCATGGATCTGACAAAGCGCCAGCAAGAGATCTTCGACTTCATCAAGCGGTATTCAGCGGACAATGGCTACCCGCCGACGGTCCGTGACATCGGCAAGGCCGTGGGCCTCGCGTCGTCGTCGACCGTGCATGCGCACCTCGCCAATCTCGAGAAGCTCGGGCTGCTGCGGCGTGATCCGTCGAAGCCGCGGGCGATGGAGCTGCTCGACCGCGCGGTCGAGCAGGCCTCGCGGTTGAACCCGCTGCGCGAGGGCGGCGGCCTGCCGGTCGTCGGCCAGGTCGCGGCTGGCGCCCCGCTGCTCGCGGAGGAGAACATCGAGGAGTACGTGGCGGTCCCGCCCGCGGCGGGCGGCGAGACGGGCGAGTACGTCCTGCGCGTCCGCGGCGACTCGATGGTCGACGCGGGCATCCTCGAGGGCGACTACGTGGTCGTCCGTCCGCAGAGCACGGCGACGGATGGGGAGATCGTCGTCGCGCTGGTCGGGGAGGAGTCCGCGACGGTCAAGCGGTTCTTCCACGAGGGAGACCACATCCGTCTTCAGCCGGAGAACTCGCGGCTGGACCCGATCCTGTCGTCGGACGTCCAGGTGCTCGGCAAGGTCGTCGGGCTCTTCCGGAGCGTGACGTGAGCGCCGTGGCGGTCGTCCGCGACATCGAACGCCCCTCGATCCTGTTCGGGCCGCCGTCCGCGGAGTCGGCCACGGCCGCGGGCCCGACGCTCGAGCAGCTGATGTCGGGCACGTGGACCGAGCTGCGCCGCCGGGCGGCCGCCGCGTGCCCGATGTGCGGCGGGCGCTTGCAGGCGCGCTGGGGCGCCGGCCCGTCGCCCGTCGCCGGGCGCTGCGAGGACTGTGGCACCGAGCTGACCTGACCGGAGTACTCTGGGAGGCGTACTCCAGGCAGTCGCGGAGGTGCAACACCCTTCGAGGAAAGTCCGGACATCACAGGGCAGGGTGGTCGGGATACCGACCCGGGGAAACCCGCGGGAAAGTGCCACAGAAACACACCGCCGATGGCGCAGCTGCACGTGCGTTGCGCACAGGTAAGGGTGAAATGGTGCGGTAAGAGCGCACCGGCGTCGTGGTGACACGGCGGCCGGGTAAACCCCACCCGATGCAAGGCCAAGCAGGACCGTTTGCAGGCTGCCCGCCGAGGTCCAGGTCGGCCGCACAGATGGATGGCTGCTCAACGACAGAATCCGGCTTACCGGAGTGCTACGGATCGGGCCCCGCAAGGGGCCCGATCTACGTTCTCAACCGGGTTACGTGACGGGGGGCGGGCGCCGGTAACCTCGCGCGCATGCGCTTCGGTCTGCTGTACGAGCACCAGTTGCCCAAGCCGTGGGCGCCCGACGACGAGCACCGGCTCTTCCAGGACGCGCTCGCGCAGGTCGAACTGGCCGACCGCCTCGGCTTTGACTACGTCTGGGCCGTCGAGCACCACTTCCTCGAGGAGTACTCGCACTCGTCGGCGTCCGACGTCTTCCTCGCGGCGTGCTCCCAGCGCACGAAGAACATCCGGCTCGGCTTCGGCATCCTGCCGCTGCCGCCGGGCTACCAGCACCCCGCGCGCGTGGCGGAGACCGTCGCGACGCTCGACCTCGTCAGCAACGGGCGCGCCGAGTTCGGCACGGGGGAGACGTCGTCGGGCGCCGAGCTCGAAGGCTTCGGCGTGGACCGGGCGACCAAGCGCGCGCAGTGGGCGGAGGCGCTGGATGTCGTCACGCGCATGTTCGTCGAGGAGCCGTTCGCCGGCGTCGAAGGCCGATACATCTCGATGCCGCCGCGCAACGTGGTCCCCAAGCCCCTGCAGAAGCCGCACCCGCCGCTGTGGGTCGCGTGCTCGCGCCGCGACACGATCCTGCTCGCCGCCGAGACCGGCATCGGCGCGCTGAGCTTCTCCTTCGCCGAGCCCGAGGAGGCGGCGGAGTGGGTGCGCGAGTACGAGGAGATCATCAGCGGCGAGCGCTGCCTGCCGATCGGCTTCGACGTCAACGCGCAGATCGCCACCGCGCTGCCGATGATGGTCGCGCACGACGAGGCCGAGGCCATCGAGCGCGGCGTCGACGGCGCGCACTTCTTCGGGTACGCACTCGCCCACTACTACTACTTCGCCGATCACCGGCCGGGGGTCACGTCGATCGCCGACGACTTCGAGGGCACGCGCCACGAGGTCGGGTTCGCCCGTGACGTCGTCGTGCCCGAGGGCGAGCCGCTGGGCGTCAAGGTGATCTCCGACGGGCCGGAGTCCATCCGCGGCGCGATCGGCACGCCCGAGCAGGTCCGCGAGCTGTGCCGGCGCTACGAGGACGCGGGCGTCGACCAGATGATCTTCCTGGTGCAGACCGGCCGCACGAAGCACGAGCACGTCTGCGAGGCCCTCGAGCTGTTCGCCGCCGAGGTCATGCCGGAGTTCCACGAGCGCGCGCCCGCCCGAGAGGCGGCGAAGCGCGAGCGACTCGCCGGTGCCGTTGCCGCCGCGCTCGAGCGCCGCGAGCCGCCGCGGGCCGCGCCCGCCGACGCGACGATCTCCCCGATGGCGAGTGGTCCGCCACCCGGCGTGGTCGGCGCCGGTGCGCCGCCCGTGCCCGAGCCGGACGTTGCACCCGCGACGAACGGCACGCCGCCGCGGACGGGCGCCCAGGCCTTCTTCGACACCACGCGGGCGCGCGCCCAGAAGCGCGGCGAGGCGGCGTTCGGCGCGTTCGTCCGCCGCTCGGACGACCGCCGCCTGGAGCGCACGGTCGGCGCCGACCCGGTCCTCGCGGTCATCTTCAACACCATGGCACGCCGCTTCGACGCCGGCGCGGCCAACGGGTTCACCGGGCAGATCCAGTGGTCCATGCGCGGCGAGCGCGGCACGAAGTCCTGGACGATCGACATCGACGGCCGGCGCGCGCGGGTGCGGCCGGGTGACGCCCGCGAGCCGAAGCTCGTGCTCACGTTGTCGACGGCGGACTTCGCGCGGGTCATCGCCGAGGAACTCCATCCCGCCAAGGCGCTCATCACCGGGCGGCTGCAGGTGCGCGGCGACCTCGCCGTCGCGGCGAAGCTCGGTCCGATGTTCGGACAGGAAAGTGCGCTCTGAGCTGCTCGCGTTCGCAGGCGTCGCGGCGCTGCTGACGATCTCGCCGGGCGCGGACATGGCGCTGGTCGGGCGCCGCGCGCTGGGCGCGGGGCCGCTGCGCGACGCGTGGCTCGCCGCGGTGGGGATCGCCTGCGGGCTGATGGTGTGGGCGGCGCTGTCGGCGGTCGGGGTGGCCGCGATCCTGGCGACGTCGGCGACGGCGTTCACCGCGCTGAAGGTCGCCGGTGGGCTCTACCTCGTGCTGCTCGGGCTGCTCGCGTTCCGCGACGCGCGGCGGTCGTTGCGCGGCGCTTGCGCGGCAACGCCCCGCGAGCCGGTCGCGCCGCGCTCGGCCGCCGCGGCCTTCCGCGAGGGCCTCCTGACGAACCTGTTGAACCCGAAGATCGCCGTCTTCTACACCGCGGTGCTCCCGCAGTTCGTGGCAGCGGGCGATCCGGTGCTCGCGGTGTCGCTGCTGCTGGCGTCGATCCACGCCGTGTTCGGCGTGATCTGGCTGTGCGGGTACGCGTGGGTGCTGCACCGCAGCCGGGCGGCGTTCGGACCGCGGGCGCGGGCGGCGCTGCAGGCCGTCACGGGCGTGGTGCTGGTCGGGTTGGGCGGGCGCGTGGCGGCGGGCTGAGCCGGGCTTGCACGAGGGCGTTCGCCGGTAGCGGGGCGGGCGCTCCTATGCGAACATGTGTTCGTGTCGCTCGGGGCCCACATCATCCACGCCGATCTCGACGCCTTCTTCGCCTCGGTCGAGCAGCGCGACGACCCGTCGCTGCGCGGCAAGCCGGTCATCGTCGGTCCCGGCGTCGTCATGGCCGCGAGCTACGAGGCGCGCGCGTACGGGATCCGCTCGGCGATGGGCGGGGCGAAGGCGCGGCGGCTGTGCCCCCACGCGATCGTCGTCCCGCCGCGGTTCGAGGCCTACGTGCAGGCCAGCCGCGACGTGTTCGCCATCTTCGAGGACACGTCCCCGGTGGTGGAGAAGCTCTCGATCGACGAGGCGTTCCTCGACGTTCGCGGCCTGGAGCACATCAAGGGCACGCCGGTCGACATCGCCCGGCGGCTGCGGCGCGAGGTCCGCGAGCAGGTCGGCCTGCCGCTGAGCGCCGGGGTCGCGACGACGAAGCACCTCGCGAAGGTGCTCAGCGCGGCCGCGAAGCCCGACGGCCTGCTGCTGGTCGCCCCCGGTGACGAGCGCGAGTACCTGCGCCCGCTGCCGGTCGAGAAGCTGTGGGGCGTCGGCCCGGCGACCGCCGCGCGGCTGCACCGCCATGACCTGCGGACGGTGGGGGAGATCGCGCTGCTCTCCGAGGACGACCTCGTGGCGATCGTCGGCCGCGCGGCGGGGCGGCGGCTGCACGCGCTGGCGCACAACCGGGACCTGCGGCGGGTGCGGACGGGCTCGCGCCGGCGGTCGTTCGGCTCGCAGAGCGCGATGGGGCGCGGCCCGCACCGGCCCGAGAAGCTCGACGCGATCACGGTCTCGCTCGCCGACCGGGTCACCCGGCGGATGCGCGCGAAGGGCGCTACCGGCCGGACGGTGGTGCTGCGGCTGCGTTTCGACGACTACACCCGCGCGACCCGCTCGCGGACCCTGCCGCGCGCGACGGCGTCGAGCACCGAGGTGCTGGCCGCGCTGCGGGCGCTGCTCGACGCCGAGCGCGAGACCATCGACGAGCGCGGCATCACCCTGCTCGGCATCACCGTCACGAATCTCGCGCGCGAGGACGGTCAGCTGGAGCTGCCGCTCGACGAGCCGTCCCGGGTCGCGATCGACTCGGCCGTCGACCGGGTGCGTGACCGGTTCGGCACGAAGGCGATGCAGCGCGGCGTGCTCGTCCGGGCGGGCGACCGCATGGCGCCGTGGCTCATTCCCGGGCTCGATGGGGTGGAGCCGGAATGATCGTGTGCGTCGCCCTCGCGCGGTTCGAGCTCGTCGTCGCGGCGGGCACCCGGCGTGACCTGCTCGCCGGTCCCGTCGCGGTGGCGCCGGAGCTCGGGCGCGCACAGCTGATCGGCGAGGTCTCCCCGGCGGCCGAGGCGGCGGGCGTGCAGCCGGGGCTGCGGCTGGGCGAAGCGCTGGCCCGCTGCCCGCGGCTCGTGCTGCTGCCACCGGACCCGGCGGGCGTCGCGGATGCGTGGGAGCGTGTCCTCGTCCGGCTGGAGAGCCTCGGCGCACAGGTCGAATCGCTGCGCCCCGGGCTGGCGTGCTTCGACGCGCGCGGCCTGCGCCGGCTGCACGGCGGACATGTCGACGGGGTGGTCGCAGCGGTGCGCGAGGCGCTGCGCCGCCCGGTGCGGGTCGGCCTCGGCCCGGTGCGCTTCTGCGCGGTGGCGGCGGCGTCGCAGGCGCGGGCGCGGCGGGCTGCGGAGGTGCGTGGCGCGGACGATCTCGCTCCGTTGCCGGTCGAGTTGCTGCGCACGCAGGGCGACCTCATCGCGTTGGTCGACCCGCTGCGGCGGCTGGGGATCGACACGCTCGGCCGGCTCGGAGCGATGCCTCGCGCGGCGGTGGGCGAGCGCTTCGGCGCCCCCGGCCTGCGGGCGCACGACCTCGCGCGCGGGCGCGACACCCCACTGCGTCCACGCCGCCCGGGCGCCACCCTGGCCGAGACCCTCGAGCTCGATGAGTCCTCCTCAGGCGAGCAGCTCCAGCGCGCGATGGCGCTGCTCGTCGACCGGCTGCTGGCCCGCCGCGAGCGCGACGGCCGCACGTTGCGCGCCGCGGTCCTCTCCGCACGGCTGGTGGAGGGCGGCACGTGGCATGAACGGGTCGTCTTCCGGGAGGCGACGGCCGACGCGCAGCGCATCCGCCTGGCCCTGGGCGGCCGGCTGGAACTGCTCCCCGCGCCCGCGGAGAAGCTGCGCCTGGCCGTCGAGCGCTTTGGCCCGCCCGCTTCCGCGGGGCCGGCGCTGCTGCGCGACAGCGCGACCCAGCGCCGCGACCGGCTGCGCGAGGCGGTGGGGCAGGTGCGGGCGGTCGCGGGACCTGAAGGGGCGCTGCGGGTGCTGGAGATCGACCCGGGCTCGCGGGTGGCCGAGCGGCGCGCCGTGCTGACCCCGTTCGAGCTATGACCGGCGCGCGACGCCTCGGCCAGCCACGGGCGGCACGGGTGCAGGCGGGCCCTGGCGGGCGGCCGCTGGTCGTCGACGGCCATGCGGTCGACGCGGTCCGCGAGACGTGGCTGCTGGAGGACCGCTGGTGGACGGACCGACCGCTGCGCCGCCGGTACTGGGAGGTGGTGACCGACCGCGGCGAGCTGGTCGTGGTGTTCCGGGATCTCGTGGCCGGCGCCTGGCGCCGGCAGCGGTGACGCCGCGTCAGTTGCGGGCGTTGCGGAACATCAGGCGGTCGACCTGCTCGCGGAGGCGCAGGTTCTCCAGTGCCAGCGAGAGCTGCTGCGCGAGGGCTTCGAGCATCGTGCGGTCGGTCTCGCTGACGCCGGAGTGGGGGCCATGGACCACGAGCGCGCCGAACGGGCTGCTCGTCGTGCCCAACGGCAGTGCGAGGATCGTGCGGTCGCCGTCCTTTCGCTCGACGGCCTCGGCACGGTCGATGGACACCGCTGCGACCAGCACGGCCGCTTCGACGGGCAGGCGGCCACGGACGCGACGGTCCGGGATGCGGACCTCGCCCTCGTCGTCCATCGCGATCGCGATCGCGTGGCCGGGGAGGATGCCCGCGACGGTGGTCAGGGTCGAGGCGAGCAGGCCGTCCTCGCCGCCGGTGTTCCCGTTGGTGCGGCCGAGCTCCACGAGCGCGGTGAGCCGGCGCAGCTCCTCGTCGGGGCGCGCGAAACGGCGGTGGCCGTTGCCACTCGGAGACATACCCGCGAACGTAGCGGGCGCAGCGCCCGGAACAGGAGGGCCTGTGCGGCCCAACCGCTTCGACCACAGGGCCAAGTCGAGCCTGATGCCGGTGGCGATGAAGATCACCGCCACCGGCACCGGACAAGATCCCAACCGGGTCGAACCGGGATGAGGGGGAACCCGGTCGGGTGGGTCGAACACCCGACAGCTGTGGCGTGACCGGCCGATGAACGATGTTCACGGCGCGGAGGATCTGCGCAGAGATGGCACACCACTGCGCCAACGCTCCACGCCCGGCCCGGCAGGCTCAACGCCATGCCCCGCCTCACCGACGAACGCGGTCAGTCGACCCTCGAGTACGTGGCGCTCATGGCGCTGCTCGCGGTCATCGTCGTCGGGGTCGGCGCGGCGGCGATGGCCCCGACGTACGTCAACGCCACCATGGGCGGGTTCCAGCGGGCGCTGTGCATCGTCACCGGTCGGGAGTGCCGGTCGCTGACGGCGCAGGCGTGCGTCGTGCGATCGAACTCGGAGTCGAACACGCTGACCGCGTCGATCGCCTTCGTCCGCCTGGAGGATGGTCGCCTGCTGTTGCAGGAGCGCCTGTCCGACGGGCGCATCCGGATCACCGTCACGGACAAGAACGCCATCGGCGGGGAGATCGGCATCGGCGCGAGCGCCGGCGTGAACCTCGGCGGCCTGAAGCTCGACGCCTCGGCGATGGCCAACGCCTCGCTGCTCGGACTGTTCGGGCGGGGCACGTCCTACACGGTGCGTGACGCAGGTGAAGCGCAGCGCTTGGTCAAGCAGATCGAGAGCGGCGACGCGCGCGACGCGGACAGCACCTTCTACGAGGGTGGGCTGCGCGGCGATGCCGATGCGACGGCCGGCGCCGAGGCGAGTATCGGCGGCGGGTCGGCCGACGACGACAAGCACAAGGACGAGAAGGACGAGGGGAAGTCGGAGGGCTTCAGTTCCGAACCGCTGGCCGAGGCGAGCGCCGGCGTCCGCGCCTCGCTGTCGCGGGCGATCGGCCACCGCAAGGATCGCCGCACGGGGGAGACGACGTGGTACCTGCGCGCCGACAACGAGGTCTCCGCTTCGGTGGGCGTGTCGGGTGTCGCGGTCGGTGGTGCGGGGGCGGAGGCGTCGGCGTACGCCAATGGGGTGCTGTCGGTGACCACGGACCGCCGCGGGCGGCCCGTGGCGATCGGTGCGCTGGGAACCTACGGCGCGGGCGCGGGCTACAACGTGTCCGGCGGCCCGAGCGGCTCGGCCGGCGGCCGGCGCCATGAGGTCGAGGTCACCGCGGACCCCGATGACCCCACGATCCTCGCCGCACTGCGCGCCTTCGGCGACGGACCGGGCCAGTCAACCCTGAAGGCGCTCACGCAGGCGGTCTACGACCACGGCCGCATCGATCGCCGCACGTACGAGGTCGATGCGGACGCGCAGAGTGCGGGCGGTTCGCTGGCGCTCGGCGCCAAGGTCGGGGCGGGCTTCGAGCAGGCCACCGAGCAGGCCAAGCTCGTCGAGGCGCGCAGCCGGCCGCCGGGCGGCGTGTGGGAGGACCGGTTCGACTGCCTCGACCGGGCATAATGCCTGTGACACCGTGGTACTGTGAAACTGTGGCCAACATCACCGTCACGGTGCCGGACCACGTCTATCGCGCGGCACGCATCCGAGCTGCCGAGCGGGGAAGTTCGGTGAGCGCGCTCGTCGGCGAGTTCCTGCGGTCGCTGACCGACCAGGACGCCGAGTTCCACCGCCTCGAGGCGCAGCAGCGCGAGGTGCAGGCCCGGATCGGCCCCTTCCGCGCGGCGGATCGCCTCGCGCGCGAGGACGTGCACGACCGTGCGGTTCGCTGACACGAACATCCTGCTGTACGCCATCTCGTCGGACCCGGCGGAGGCGGAGAAGGCCACGATCGCCAACGCGCTGCTGTCCGGGCGCGACCTCGTGCTGTCCGTCCAGGTGCTGCAGGAGTTCTACGTTCAGGCGACGAGGGCGTCCCTGGTCTGACGCGCTCGCGCATGACGACGCGGTGCGGCTCGTCGAGTCGTTCGGACGTTTCCCGATCGCGGTGACGACTCCCAACGTGATGCGGGCCGCGTTCGACCTCCGCTCACACTTCTCCCTGTCGTACTGGGACGCCGCGATCCTGGAGTCCGCGCGCTCGCTCGGCTGCGAGGTCGTGCTCTCCGAGGATCTCGGCGACGGGGTCGACTACGCCGGCGTGCGGGTCGAGAACCCGTTTCGGAACGTGTAGGTGGATGGAGACGCCGTCGGCCCGCTGTGCGAACATATGTTCGCCCCGTGGACTACGTCGAGCTTCATGCCCATTCCGCCTTCTCGTTCCTCGACGGCGCGTCGCTGCCCGATGAACTGGCCCAGCGCGCGGCCGAGCTCGGGTACGGCACCTTCGCCCTGACCGACCACGACGGCCTCTACGGCTCCATGGAGTTCGCCCAGGCTGCGGCGGCGGTCGGGGTGAAGGCCATCCACGGGGCCGAGGTCACCGTGCGCGATCGCGCGGACGATCCGCACCCCGCCCGGCACCTCACGCTGCTCGTCCGCGACGAGCGCGGCTGGAGCAACCTGTGCCGGCTCCTCACGCGCGCGCACGCGCACACGCGGGACAGCACCAGGAGGGTCCGCACCGAACCGGAGCTGCTGCTCGCCGACGTCGAGGAGTACGCCGAAGGGCTCGTCTGCCTGTCGGGCTGCGCGCAGCACGGCGTCCGCGACGAGCCCACGATGCGGCGGCTGTGGCAGGTGTTCGGGTCCGAGTCCTTCCGCGTCGAGCTGCAGCGCCCGATGCTCGCGTCCGACCGGGCGCGCAACCGCGGTCTCGCGGCGCTGGCCAAGCGGCTGGGCATCCCCACGGTGGCGACGGGCAACGTCCACGCGCACGCCCGGGCGCGGGCGTATCTCCAGGACGCGTTCGTCGCCGTGCGCAGCGGGCAGACGCTCGACGCGTCCGAGCCGCTGCGCCGCGGCAACCACAGCCACGTCCTGGCGAGCCCGAAGGCGATGGCGGCCCGCTTCGCCGACCACCCCGAGGCGGTGGCGGAGACCGCCCGCCTGGCCGACACGCTGACCTTCGACCTGCGCAGCGACCTCGGCTACCGCTACCCGGGCGCGGAGGACGACCACGCGCCGCGGGAGCTCGCCGAGGTCTGTCGCCATCGCCTGGAGGAGCGCTACCCCCCCGGGCACGAGCGGCGCGACCAGGCGCTGGCGCGGCTCGACGAGGAGCTGGCCATCATCGAGCGGCTCGGCCTCGCCGGGTTCTTCCTGCTGCACCGCGACCTGCTCGAGCTCGCCCGTGAGGTCGCCGTCGAGGTGCGCGGGCCCGACTCGGTGCGCGCCGTCCTGCCGCCCGGGCGCGGGCGCGGGTCCTCGGTGTCGTCCATCGTCTGTTACCTGACGGGCCTGTCGCACGTGGACCCGCTCGTGGCCGAGCTGGGGCTCGGCCGGTTCCTCAACGACGACCTGCAGTCCCTGCCCGACATCGACCTCGACTTCCCGCGCGACATCCGTGCCGTGCTCATCCCGCGCGTGCACGAGCGCTACGGCCGCGAGCACTCCGCGCTGGTCGCCGCGTTCCCGACGTACCGCGCGCGCGGCGCCATCCGCGATCTCGGCAAGGCGCTCGGCCTGCCGCCCGGGGAGATCGAACGGGTCGCGCGCGGGTCGGAGGGCTGGTCGTCGCGCAACGTCGACCAGGACATCGCCACCGCGCTCGGGCGGACCATCTCGAAGGAGGAGGCCGAAGCGGGTGCGCCACCGCCCAGCCGCTGGGACTGGCTCGCGCGTCTCGCCGACGAGGCGTACGGGCTGCCGCGCCATCTCTCCCAGCACTCCGGCGGAATGATCGTGGCGACGAGGCCGCTCGTGGACTGCGTGCCGCTCGTGCCCGCCGCGATGGAGGGCCGGCAGATGGCGCACTGGGACAAGGACTCGTGCTCGGACGCCGGCTTCCTGAAGATCGACCTGCTCGGCCTCGGGATGCTCTCGTGCGTCGAGCGGTGCGTCGAGCTCATCCACGACCGCCGGCACGAGCGGATCGACCTCTCTCGCATCCCGCTCGACGACCCCGATACATACGACGCGATCACCACGGCGGACACGACGGGCGTGTTCCAGATCGAGTCGCGCGCGCAGATGGCGTCGCTGCTGCGCACCCGGCCGCGGTCGCTGGAGGAGCTCACGGTGCAGGTCGCGATCGTGCGGCCGGGGCCGATCGTCGGCGGGGCGGTCAACCCGTACATCGACCGGCTGCAGCGGCTGCGGGTCGACCCCACCTTCGAGGTGCCCTACCTGCACCACTCCCTGCGCGGCCCTCTCGCCGAAACGCTCGGGACGATCATCTTCCAGGACCAGGTCATCGAGGTCTCGCAGGCGTTCGCCGGGTTCACCGCTGGACAGGCCGAGAGCCTGCGCCGCGCGATGAGCCGCAAGCGCTCGGAGGCCGCGATCGAAGCGCATCACAGGGCGTTCGTCGAGGGTGCGCAGCGCACGCATCCCGATGTGACCGCCGCGCAGGCCGAGGCGGTGTTCGCGATGGTCGCGGGCTTCTCCGGATTCGGGTTCCCCAAGGCGCACGCCGCGGCGTTCGGCCTGCTCGCCTACCAGTCGACGTGGCTGCGTGTGCACTACGGGCCGGAGTTCCTGTGCTCGCTGCTCGACGAGCAGCCGATGGGCTTCTACCCGCCCGACGCGCTCGTGCACGAGGCCCAGCGCCGCGGGATCGACGTGCTCGCGCCCGACGTCAATCACAGCGCCGTCGGCTGCACCGTGACCGACGACGGTTCCGTGCGGGTCGGGCTCGGCTACGTCCTCGGGGTGCGGGCCGACCAGGTGCAGGCGCTCGTGGCCGAGCGCATGGCGTCCGGTCCGTTTCGGTCGTTGGAGGACCTCGCCTCGCGTGCGGGCGCCGGGCGGGCGGCGCTCGAACAGCTCGCGTGGTCGGGCGCGTGCGACGACCTGGCCGGCGGCGACCGCCGCGCCGCGCTGTGGCGCCTCGGGGTCGCCGCGCCGGGGGTCGAGCTCGGGCGCGGCGCGTCCTCGGAAGGCACGCAGCTGTCGCTGCCGCTGGACGTCGGCGCGACGCCCGCGCTGCCGAAGCTCGACCGCTGGGGCGCGATGCTCGCCGACTACGCCACCACCGGCCTGACCGCCGCCGCGCATCCGCTCGCGTTGTTGCGCGACGGCCTGGTCGCACGCGGGGCGGTCACCGCGCAGCAGCTGCGGGCGGTCCAGCACGGCGAGCGCGTGGTCGTCGGTGGGCTCACTGTCGCGCGGCAGCGCCCCGGCACCGCGAGCGGCATCGTGTTCCTGCTGCTCGAGGACGAGACGGGCACGATGAACCTCGTCGTCAAGCCCGAGATCTACGAGCGCGACCGGCTCGCGATCCGGACCGAGCCGCTGCTGGTCGCCGAGGGCGTGCTGGAGCGTCACCCGGCGGCGGCGGGCGGGATCAACGTGCTCGTCAGCCGGGTCCGGGCGCTGGAGACGCCGGTCGAGCGCCCGCGCGCGGAGGTAACCGACTTCCACCCGCTCGACGATGCCGAGCGCGAACGGCGAGCGGGAGAGGCCGGGGACTTCCGCGCCGTCGCGCCACCGGTGATGAGCTTCGCCCAGGGGAGGCGCCGATGAACACCCGGTGACGAATCGTCCCCCGTCGGCCGAGGCCTGGGGTATGGTCGGCCGGCCATGACGATCCTTCTCATCGCCGCCGCCTTCGTCTTCATCGCGATCATCATCGTGCTCGCCGCGATGCGGGCCGGTCCGCGCAAGGGCCCGCAGCCCTCGGGCGGGAACGGCGGGTTCATCCTGGCGATGCTCGCGATCACGCTGTTCGGGCTGGGCGTCCCGGCCTACGGCATCGTGCACAACGCCGAGGAGCAGAGCGACGAGGCGACGAGCGGGATCGAGCTCACGTCCGCGGAGGTCGACGGGCGTGACATGTTCAAGCAGAGCTGCGCGACATGCCACGCGCTCGAGGACGCCGCGGCGGTCGGTGCGGTCGGCCCGAATCTCGACGAGCTGCGTCCCGCGCCGGAGCTGACGGTGAACGCGATCGAGCTCGGTCGCGCACGCGGTCAGGGCCAGATGCCGGCGGGGCTGCTGAACAACCAGGACGCCGAGGAAGTCGCGAACTACATCGCCAAGGTGGCGGGACGCTGACCCGTGTGTGACCGCGCGCACACGGTTCCGACCGGGGCACTCTCCATAATCTCCACGCATATGCAGGGAAAACGAGCCCTGGTACGATGCCCACTGTCAAACGCCGAGTCCGCGCTGCCGTATGGCGTGGATCGGGGGACCCAGAAGTTGGGGCGAATCGACCTCCCGAGGTCGTAGCGCAGCTCTTTCAGCGCGAGCCCGTCAGCTAACCCCGAAGGCACGGAAAGAGGACACCCACCCGCACATGGCTGATACGCAGCTCCAGTCCTGGTGGACTGACGTGGAGCATCTCCGTGAAGGCTATGAACGCCGTCGTGAGGCTGACGTCGAGCCCGCACGCCGCTTTGAGCGCATCCGCGAGCAGTCCGACGGACGCTTCGCCCGTGGTCAGCAGGCCGTGGCGCCCGCGCCCGCGCTGGTCGAGCGTGAGCCCGTGATGGCCGACCTGGCGCCCGTGGACGACCTGCTCGCAGGATGGGACGCCGATCGCCCGGCCGGTCCGATCGTGCGCGAGATCGTGCTGGAGCGCGACGACGCGCCGCGCCGACCGCGCCGCGAGGTGGCAACGAACTTCTCGACCGACCGTGATCCGAACGCGCCACGTGACGTCGAAGTCGCCGAGCTCCGTGGCGGTCGCCGCACCGTCGAGATCCGTGGTCGCACCGTCGCGTCGCCGACGCCGACGGCTGATCATGGCGCAGCGGTGGCACCCGCCGTCCGCCGGCGTGAGTCTGGTGGCGCCGTCGAGGTCTTCGGTCAGCGGCCCGACCGTATCGCCCTGTGGGCGCTGCTCCTGGGCATCGTGCTGATCCTCGTCGCCATGGGCAGTGGCGACGCTTCCGCCGCCACGTTCTAGCCCCGCACCAGGATCCTGAGCGCGGCTTAGGGTTCCACTGAACCTGTCTTTAGGCAGCCTCCGTAGAAAGAGCAGGCAGCCTCGAACGAACCGTCGATCGAGGCAGTCCCACTCCCCCGGAAGGTCCCCCATGAAGACAGCAGCCAGCAGGTTCCCGATCCACGACGATCTCACCGCGCCCGAGGGCTCGATCCCCGTGCTGCGCGGAGCGATGGCCACCGGCGGTCAGCTCCCGAACTTCCTGGGTGTGCTGGCTGGTTCCCCGGCGGCGCTGCGCGGCTATGCACGGATGCGCTCAGAACTCCGGCGCGGCAGTCTGCCCGCGGCCACGCTTGAGCGGATCGCGCTGGCCGTCGCGGAGCATCACGGCTCCCATCCGCAGATCGCCATGCACAGCCGGACCGCGCGTCTCGCCGGGCTCGGGATCGACGAGGTCGCCGCCGCGCGCCGGTGGAACTCCGCCGACGAGCAGGAGGCCGCGATGCTGCGGTTCCTGCAGCCGCTCGTCGGCGCCAAGGGCAAGTCGCCCGCGTACCTCAAGGAGGAGGCGCTCGAGGCCGGCTGGACCGAGGAGCAGCTCCTCGAGGCCATCGCGACCGTCGCGCTCGAGTCGTTCACGGCGATGATCAACGTCGCCGGTGACGTCCCGGTCGACGGGTCCGTGGAGGAGACGCGCACCCTGCGCGTCGCCTGATCGACCAACCGCACCGCCGTGAGGTTCGACCGCATGGCGGTGCGGCGCAACCGCGCTCCTCGCTAGGGTCCGCGCCATGGCCGATCTTCCGAAGACCACCGAGGACGTCAAGGCGCTCGTCCAGGAGCACAACATCCGGTTCATCCGGCTCTGGTTCACGGACATCCTCGGTCAGCTGAAGTCCTTCTCGATCAACGCGGAGGAGCTCGACGACGCGTTCGAGGGCGGGATGGGCTTCGACGGCTCCTCGATCACCGGCTTCAACGCCATCGAGGAGTCCGACATGATCGCCATGCCGGACCCGACGACCTTCGCGCTGCTGCCGTGGCGTCCCGAGGAGCAGGGTGTCGCGCGCATGTTCGCCGACGTCCAGACGCCCGAGCGCACCCCGTACGAGGGCGACCCGCGCCATGTCCTGCGTCGCGCGCTCGAACGGGCGAAGTCGATGGGCTTCGACACCTTCAACGTCGGGCCCGAGCTCGAGTACTTCCTCTTCAAGGACAAGAACGGCACCGAGGTGCTCGACGAGGGCGGCTACTTCGACCTCACGACGCTTGACGCCGGCTCTGACGTTCGCCGCGAGACCGTTCTCGCCCTCGAGCAGCTCGGCATCCACGTCGAGTACAGCCACCACGAGGTCGGCCCGTCGCAGCACGAGGTCGACATGCGCTACGCCGACGCCATGAAGATGGCCGACGACTGCATGACCTACCGCATCACGGTCAAGGAGTACGCGCTGAAGTACGGCTGGCACGCGACGTTCATGCCCAAGCCGCTGTTCGGCGAGAACGGCTCGGGCATGCACACGCACATGAGCCTGTTCAACGGCGGCAAGAACGCGTTCTTCGACGCCGACGACCCGTACTTCCTCAGCGACGTGGGCAAGGCGTTCATCGCCGGCCAGCTGCGCCACGCACGCGAGATGAGCTCGATCTTCGCCCAGTGGGTCAACTCCTACAAGCGTCTGGTCCCGGGCTACGAGGCGCCGGTGTACGTGGCGTGGTCGCGCCGCAACCGCTCCGCGCTGGTGCGCGTGCCGCTGTACCACCCCGGCAAGGAGCAGACCACGCGGATGGAGCTGCGCTGCCCGGACCCGGCGTGCAACCCGTACCTGACGTTCGCGGTGCTGCTGCAGGCCGGCCTGGAGGGCATCGAGAAGGGCTACGAGCTGCCCGAGCCGATGGAGAAGAACCTCTACCACCTGGCCCCCGACGACCGGAAGCGGCTCGGCATCGAGCAGCTCCCGGAGACCCTCGGCGAGGCAATCGAGCTGACCGCCGAGAGCGAGCTCGTCCTGCGGACGCTCGGCGAGCACATGTTCAACCGCTACGTCGAGATCAAGCGCCAGGAGTGGGAGGACTACCGCGTGCAGGTCACGCAGTGGGAGCTCGATCGGTATCTGCCCGTCCTCTGAGTCCGAGATCGAGCCCGCGGATGAGCGCCCGAAGCTCATCCGCAAGCTCGCAGAGCAGCGCGAGGTGCACCGGGCCCGGCCGCGCGTCATCCGCGTGCTCTACGCCGCGGTGGGCGTCACGGTGCTGCTCGCCGGGCTGATCATGCTCGTCACACCGGGGCCGGCGTTCGCGATCATCCCGATCGGTCTCTTCATCCTCGCGCTGGAGTTCACCTGGGCCGAGGCGGCGCTGGAGAAGTCCCTCGAACAGGCCGACAAGGCCAAGCAGAAGGCCGCCCAGACGACGCGCACCCAGCGGGTGCTCACCGCGACGGCCGTCGTGCTGGCCGTCGCGGCGGTGGTGGCGTGGGCACTGATGGGGGACATCCCCGTCGTGCCCGTCTGATCGTCAGACCGGTTCGGTCACGGGCTCCGCGGCGGGCTCGTCGGGGTCGTCGATCTGCTCCTCGGCGTGGCCCTCCTCCTGCGCGAGCGACGATGGCCACCAGATCTTCGGCCCGATGATCTCCACGAGCGCGGGGACGAGGACCGACCGCACGAGGAAGGTGTCGAGCAGCACGCCGAAGGCGACGACGAACCCGATCTGCGTGAGGAACACGAGCGGCAGCACCGCGAGCACGCTGAACGTGCCCGCGAGCACGATGCCCGCGGCGGTGATGACGCCGCCGGTGACCGCGACCGCCCGGACCATGCCGCGTCTCGTCCCGTACGTGACCGTCTCCTCCCGGGCACGTGTCATGAGGAAGATGTTGTAGTCGACCCCCAGCGCGACGAGGAAGATGAAGCAGAACAGCGGCAGGCCCGGATCGCTGCCCGGGAAGCCGAACACGACGTCGAAGACCACGGCGCCCACACCGAGCGCCGCGAAGAACGACAGCACGACGGTGGCGATGAGCAGCAACGGCGCCACGACGGAGCGCAGCAGCAGCAGCAGGATCACGAAGACGATCACCAGCGCCAGCGGCATGAGCAGCACGTTGTCGTCTGACGACGCGGTGCGCAGATCGGCCTCGACCGCCGTCGAGCCGCCCACGAGCCCCTCGGGCACGACCTCCTGCACCGCGTCACGGAGTTGCGGAATGACGTCGAACGCCTCGGTCGAGTACGGGTCCAGCTGGAGGAACGCGGCGAGCTGGACGTAGCCGCCGCCCTGGGCGACGGGTTCCGGCGGCACCGCGGCGACGCCCTCGATCCCGGATGCGGCCTCCACAACCGCGGGGATGTCGGTGCCCTCCGGCACGACGATGT
The DNA here is from genome assembly GCA_016463765.1 of Solirubrobacteraceae bacterium. Lineage (GTDB taxonomy): Bacteria > Actinomycetota > Thermoleophilia > Solirubrobacterales > Solirubrobacteraceae > Svornostia. Next base: position 17,960 of record JAEMQS010000017.1, read on the forward strand.
CGGTCGGCGCCGACTGGCCCGACGGGAACGCCTGGGCGATGACCTCCTGGCCGGCGATCGATTCGACCTCGCCACGGAACGAGTTGCCCTGGGTCAGCCCGTCGTCGAAGTTCAACAGGCCGAGGCTGAACACGAGCAGGACGATCGTGGACACGACCGCGACGGGCACGGGCCGCTTGGCGACCCGCTCGGCGACGCGCCGCCAGGCGCCGTGTGTCTCGTCCGCGCCCTCGTGGTCGGAGGAGAAGCGGTGCTCGATGCGGAGGAAGACCTTGCGATCGAGGATCGGGCCGGCGAAGTAGAAGAACAGACCCAGGACGATGACCACGACGATCGCGGGAATCGCCAGCGTGGGCACGGTCGCGAGCAGGCCGATGATCAGGAACGTCGTCACCGCCGGGCCGATCCGGTCCGTCACCCACGACAGGCCGGGCACCCGCATCGGGGTGTGGTCCGGGGCATCGGGACCCTCGGGGCCGTACGGCACGAACGGCCAGAAGCGGCGGCGGCCGACGATGACCAGGACGGCCGGCAGGAACGTCAGCATCGAGATGACGGCGATCGCGACGCCCATCGCCCCGACCGGTCCCAGGCCGGCGGTGCCGTTGACCTTCGCCAGCGCCAGCGAAAGCAGTGCGGCCGACACGGTGGCGCCGGAGGCCAGGATCGCCGGGCCCGCGCGGCGCAGGGCGATGGCCATCGCCTCGTGTTTGTCCTGGTGCTTGTGCAACTCCTCGCGATATCGCGCGACGAGCAGCAGCGCGTAGTCGGTGCCCGCGCCGATCACGAGGACCGACAGGATCGACGACGACTGCCCGTTGACCGTGACGCCGACCTCGGTGAGCCCGTAGCCCAGGCCGCGCGCGGCGATCTCCGCGAACACGACCGCCAGGATCGGGAAGAACCAGAAGACCGGGCTGCGGTAGATGATGATCAGCAGGAAGATGACGAGCCCGAGCGCGGCCGCCACCAGCGTGCCGTTGATGTTCTCGAAGACCTTGATGGCGTCGGCCGAGACGCCCGCCGGGCCGGTGACCTTCACCACGAGGCCGTCCTCGTCGCGCGAGACGGCGTCGCGATAGTCCTCGACGGGGTCGATGATGTCGCCGCTCTCGCCGGTGCCGGTGATCTGGTTGCTGATCAGCGCGGTCGTGCCGTCCTCGGAGAGCTGGAACTCCGCGCCCGCTCGCGGGCCCTCGGGGTTGCCGAACTCCGACGTGTTCCGGTACTCCGCCGTCGCCTCGTTGAGCTTGGCGATGTCGGCCACGATCGCCTGCTTGTCGGCGTCCGTGAGCCCGTCGTCGCGCCGGTAGACGATGACGGTGGGCGCCTTCTCGCCGTCGTTGAGCTCCTCGGTGATCTCGAGGGCCTTCGTCGATTCGGCATCACCTGGGAGGAAGGACGTGGATTCGTTCTTCTCGGCGTCGGTGAACTTCTCGGGCAGGCCGGTGGCGATCGTGCCGACGACGATCAGGATCCAGGCGAAGAAGACGATCCACTTCGCACGAGGGCCGGCAGGGAAGGCGAAGAGTGAGCTCATGACAGGGGGAGGTTCTACCAGTGGTCGGGGGTCGTCGCAGATACGAGACCGTGAAGCCCGCCGGTTCTCATCGGTCCGGCGCGAAGAGTGTTGTCACGCCAACGCCCCCCGCAGGGCCTCTGGCGTCGTGACGGGCGCCTGGCACGCGAAGCGCTCGCAGACGTACGCGGTCGCCCGCCCGTCCAGCGGCGGGCGGTCGCGCAGCAGCGGGATTCCGCCGTCGTCCGCGCCGTCCCCGGCTGCCACCACGACGTGCGGACGCAACTGCTCGCGGACGACTGCGGCCAGCCCGGCGACGTCCTCGCCGACCAGCGCGACCTCCCGCACCTCACCGTGCAGGAAGTCCAGGCCCTGCAGGGCGTAGCCGAAAGCGGTGGGGTGACGGGCGGCGAACGCGCCGGCGACCGCGAGCACCCCGCGGGCGTGCTCCTCGTACTCCCCGTCGCCGGTGAATGCGGCGAGTCGCAGGAGCCCGAGGGCGGCGCTGGACTGCGCCCCGGGGATGGGTGCGTCCTCGAGGTCCTTGCGGCGGGCGACGAGCGCCTCGTGGCCGGCTGCCGTCGAGAAGAACCCGCCGTGCTCGGGATCGCCGAACTCGCGGATCATGAGGTCGGCCAGGTCCCGCGCGGCGAGGAACCACCTGGGTTCGAACGTCGCCTCATACAGCCTGAGCAGCGCTTCGACGGTGTACGCGTGGTCCTCGAGGTACCCGTTGATCCGCGCCTCGCCCCGGCTGTAGGTGCGCAGCAGCATGCCGTCGGGGGCGCGCATCGTGGTCAGCAGGAAGTCGGCGGTGGTCCGCGCCGCGTCGAGGTAGTCGTCGCGTCCGAGCACCGCACCCGCGTCGGCCAGGGCGGCGACCATGAGCGCGTTCCACGACGTCAGCCGCTTGTCGTCGAGCCCGGGGCGCACCCGCTGCTCGCGGGCGGCGTACAGCGCGGCGCGGATCCGGTCGCGCGCCTCCGGCGGCGGGTCCTCGCCGCGGCGCTCCAGGACGTTCGTGCCCTCGAAGTTGCCCTCTGCCGTCGCGCCGAACCACGCGATCGCGGTCTCACCGTCGTCCGGGCCCAGCACTGCCCGCAGCTCGTCGACGGTCCACACGTAGTACCGCCCCTCGACGCCCTCGCTGTCCGCGTCGAGGGCCGCGAAGAATCCGCCCTCCTCGCCGCGCATCTCGCGCAGCGCCCAGTCCAGGGTCTCCTCGGCGGTCCGTCGCAGGACCGCATCGCCGGAGACGAGGTAGCCCTGGACGTACGCGCGGGCCAGCAGCGCGTTGTCGTAGAGCATCTTCTCGAAGTGCGGAACGGTCCAGGCCGCGTCGACGGCGTAGCGCGAGAAGCCGCCTCCGACCTGGTCGTAGATGCCGCCCGACGCCATGCTGCGCAGCGTCTGCAGCGCCATCCCCTGCCCGTCCTCGCGGGCGAGCAGGAAGCCCAGGGCGCTGTGCGGCGGGAACTTCGGGGCGCCGCCGAACCCGCCCTGCACGCTGTCGAAGCCCTGCCTGAGCCGGTCGAGCGCGTCGTCGAGCACCGCGGGGCCCGGGACCCCGTCCGGCGGGGGAGCCAGCGCCGCCGCCCCCGCGAGGCGGGCGACCATCTCGTCGCGCGTGGCCTCGATCTCGTCGCGCCGGTCGCGCCAGGCCTCGGCCACCGCGCGGACGACGTCGGGCCAGGCCGGCATGCCGCGTGCGGCCGACGGCGGGTAGTACGTCCCGCCGAAGAACGGCACCTGGTCGGGCGTGACGAACATGTTCAGGGGCCAGCCGCCATGACCGGTCATGGCCTGGAGCGCGTCCATGTAGAGCGCGTCGACGTCGGGCCGCTCCTCGCGGTCGACCTTCACGCAGACGAGATGCTCGTTCATCACCGCCGCGATGGCGGGGTCCTCGAAGCACTCGCGCTCCATGACGTGGCACCAGTGGCACGACGAGTACCCGATCGAGACGAGGATCGGCCGGTCGAGCTCGCGGGCGCGGCGCAGCGCCTCCGGGCCCCAGGGCAGCCAGTCGACCGGGTTGCCCGCGTGCTGGAGCAGGTACGGCGAGGTCTCGTGCGCGAGGGCGTTGGGCACGGACCCGAGGCTATCCCTCGCGCCCGTGCCCTGACGCGGGCAGGTCAGCCCGCGTTGCGCAGCTTCCAGTTGCGCAGGACGTCCTCGACCTGCGGCAGCGACGTGTCGCGCACCGACGAGCTGTTGGCGAACGTCAGGCGGAAGCGCCGGCCGCCGAGCCGGCCGCTGATGACGTTGCCGTTGGCGCTGATCCGGACCGTGCCCGAGACCGCGCCGCCACCGCGGACCGACAGCGAGGCCGTGCCGCGGACGGGCACGGTGCCCGAGACGCGGACGTTGCGGATGTACTGCACGCTGCGCAGGCGCTGCGTCCCGCTGCTGGTGACCGTGGCCCGGCCGCCACGCAGACCGGCGACCGCCCGCGGGGACCGGCCAAAGTCCAGCGAGGTGCCGAGGATCTGACGTCGGACGTCATCGGCGGTCAGCAGGACGGTGGCGAGCGTGCGCCCGAGGCGTCCGGAGGTTCCGCGCACCGTGGGCGCCCCGCTCAGCGTGGCCGGCGCCCGGGGAACCGGGGTGAAGAGGTTGTCCGCGTTCGTGCACTGGCTGACGGGCTGGTTGCCGAAGAACTGCTGCACGGCGCGCTTGGCGCAGTCCTCGTCGGAGATCTCGCTGCCGAGGACCGAGTGCCCGGTGTACGGGACCCCGACGGTCTGCGACCCCGAGATCCGCGCGCCGACCGCCTGGGCGTCGGAGAGCGGGGTCCGCAGGTCGGCGTTGCCGTTGAGGATGAGCGTCTGCGCGGGAGGCAGCGTCCCGTTGACCACGGGCGCCGGGCCGGCGTTCGGCCAGCCCTCACAGAGCGCGAGCAGGGTGGACTCTCGGGCCGTCGTGCGGTCGAAGGGCAGGAAGGCGTTCGGCCCGATGCTGTTCAGCGCGGCGCGCAGCTGCGCGTCACGCGTCCGGGCGTCGGCGTCGCGCGCCCACGGGAAGGGCAGCTCCTCGCAGGTCGTGGCCGCGTACAGCGCGGTGTTGACGCCCTCGTCATCGGCCTGGGACGCCGTGAGGCCGCTGAGCCGGGCCACGAGGCGCGTCAGCTGCCAGTTGTTCCCGCGCTTGGCGTTCGCTAGGGCGGCGGGCAGTTCGGCGCGCAGCGTGGGGTTCAGGTCGCCCGCGACGAGGACGCTGAGCAGGTCGTCCCGGCCGAACGTGCCGCTGGCGGTGCGGCCGTTGGACCGGATGAAGCTGCCCCGCAGGTTGCCGCGCTGCATCTTGCGCACGACGTTGCGCAGGTCGCTCGTGGCCGAGTTCGTGATGCCGCGGCACGCGCTGCGGGAGCACAGCTCGCCGAGCACGCGCGAGATCGACCCGAAGGTCGAGCGCTGGAGCGGGTCGGGACCCTCGGGCGTCACGACGGAGTCGAGCACGAGACGCTCGACGCGCTGCGGGTAGGCCGCCGCGTAGGCGAGGGCGACCTTCGTGCCGTAGGACACGCCGTAGATGACGAGCTTCTCGTAGCCGGCCGCGATCCGGAGATCCTCGATGTCCTGGGCGCTGTCGTTCGTGGTGAAGAAACGGCGGCCCGCGCCGAGCTGGGATGCGCACTGGTTGGCCAGCGACGTCAGCGAGCTGGCGGAGTCACGCTGGAAGGCGCCGCACGTCAGCGGGTTCGACCTGCCGGTGCCGCGCTGGTCGAACACGAGCAGGTCGCGGTTGGTCAGCGCCGGGGCGAGCGTCGAGGCGAAGTCGGTGGCCAGCGGGGCGGCCGCCTGGCCGGGGCCGCCGGCGAGGGCGACGACGGCCGAGCGCTCGGGGTTGCTCGATGCCGCGGCGCGGATGACGTTCAGGCTCACCGCGCCCGGCACGCCGCCGCTGCGGTCCAGCGCCACGGGCACCTGTGCGCACTGGTAGCCCTGCGGCTGCGCGCACGCGCGCCACGCGACGTCCGCCTGCGCGGGCGCCGCAGCGAGCCCGGCCGCGAGGGCGACCAGCGGCGCCGCAAGGGCGGCGAGGGACAAACGACGACGGGACAAGTCGGGCGACCGTAGCAAGGGAGGTACCTTCGGGACGAAGATTCAACGAAGAAGGGATCCGCGTGTCCGAACCCCGCCGCACCCCGATCGATGCGCCCGACGCTCCAACAGCCGTGGGACCTTACTCCCACGCGGTGTCGGCAGCGGGGCTGCTCTTCTGTAGCGGTCAGGTTCCTCTGGACCCGGTCTCCGGGGAACTCGTCGAAGGCGTCGCGGGGGTCCAGGCGCGGCGCTGCCTGCAGAACCTCGAAGCGGTCTGCGCGGCCGCTGGCGCCCGGTTGGCCGACGCCGTGCGCTGCACGGTCTACCTGACGGACATGGGCGACTTCGCGGAGGTCAACGAGGTGTACGCCGAGTTCTTCCCCGCCGCGCCTCCGGCACGCGTGGCGGTCGCGGTCTCGGCACTGCCGAAGGGCGCGAACGTCGAGATCGACGCGATCGTGGCGCTCAGCTGACGGTTGTCCGCCGGCCCGCCCGGGTAGCCAGCGAGCATGGACGACACCACACGCACAGACCAGAAGCCGGGCGTCGGCGCCGAGGGCGGCGATTCGGAGGAGAAGAACATTCCACCGGCCGCGCCCAACCCGGACGGCGACAGCGCACTCGGGGATTCCGACCAGCACTCGAAGGTCCCGACGCCGTCGGCCGACGAGGTCGTCGACACGCCGTAGGACTCAGGATTCGCCGCGCAGCAAGGCGCGGCGGATCTTCCCGCTCGCGGTCTTGGGGAGGTCGTCGGCGAACTCGATGACGCGCGGGTACTTGTACGGCGCGGTCTCGGCCTTGACGTGGTCCTGCAGCGCCCGGGCCAGGTCCGCGCCGGGCGCGAAGCCGTCGCGCAGCACGACGACCGCGCGGACGATGGACCCGCGCTCCTCGTCGGGGGCGGCGACGACCGCGGCCTCGGCCACGGCGTCGTGGGACACCAGCGCCGATTCCACCTCGAACGGGCCGATTCGGTACCCGGCGCTGATGATCACGTCGTCGGCGCGCCCCTCGAAGTACAGCCAGCCGTCGTCGTCGGCGTGGACGCGGTCGCCCGTGCGCCACGGCGTCGCCAGATCGCGCGGCGGCTCGCCCAGGTACCCCAGGAAGAACGTCGGGACCGTCGCCGGGTCCAGGACCAGCTCGCCCTCGTCGACCCACGCGCGGACGCCGGGCAGCGGGCAGCCCATCGACCCCGGACGCGGCGGTTGACCCAAGGGCGCGCTGGTCGTCTGACCGGTCTCGGTCTGGCCGTAGCCGTCGCGCACGTCCACACCCACCGCGGCGCGCCATGTGCGCAGCACCTCGGGGTTCAGCGCCTCGCCCGCGGCCACGGCGGTGCGCAGCGGGAGCGGGCGCAGTTCCGTGCGCTTGGCCATGACGCGGTACTCCGTGGGCGCCATGCAGAGGACGTCGACCCGCTCGCGCTCGAGGATCTCCAGCCGCTCGGCGGGGTCGAAGCGATCGTCGTGCAGCAGCGCGGCGGCGCCCTGCAGCCAGGGGGCGACGAAGACGTTGCGCGCCGACTTCGACCAGCCGCTCGCCGCGGTGCACCAGGCCAGCTCGCCCTCGCGCGCGCCGAACCAGTGCTCGGCCTGGACGTGCTGACCTGCGAGGTAGCGGACGCCGTGCACGACGCCCTTCGGCGCCCCGCTGGTGCCGCTCGTGAAGACGATGACCGCGGGGTCGGTGGGGGTGAGGTCGGCGGCCGGCGCGGGCGCCGCGTCGTACAGCGCGTCGTCGGGGACGAGGAGGACGTCGACCTCGGGCCCGGCCGCTTCGAGCTCGGCGCGGTTGCGCACGTCGGCAATGACGAGCTTCGGCCGGGCCACGTCCAAGCGCAGGCGCAGGTCCTTCGCGCGGAGCATCTCGTTGCCCGGCAGCGCGACCGCGCCCAGCCGCCAGCACGCGAGCATCGCGAAGACCCAGTCCGGCCGGTTGCCGATGAGCGTCATCACGACGTCGCCGCGGCCGACGCCTCGGCCGGCCAGCGCGCCGGCCAGGCGAGCGGAGCGGTCGGCCACCTCACCGAAGGTCCAGTCGCGGCGGCTGCCGTCGCGGGCGAGTTCGAGCAGCGCGCGGCGCTCGGGGGGCGCGGACTCGACGAGGGCGGCGGCGACGTTCACGGCACGCGACGCTAGCCGGGGAGGTCGGCGAGGCGGTCGTCCCAGTACGCCTCGTACTCGACGATCCACTCGCGCACGACCCGCAGGGCCGACGGTTCGAGCCGGTACAGGCGGCGGCGGCCGTCCCGCCGCGCGGCGACGAGCCCCGCCTCGCGCAGGACCTTCAGGTGCTGGCTCAGCGACGGCTGGGTGATCCGCACGTGCGCGCCGAGATCGCCCGCGCTCATCTCGCCGTCGCGCAGCTGATCGAGGATCGCGCGGCGGGTGGGGTCGGCGATCGCGTGGAAGGGGTCTCGGGGCGCCATCTCTGCCCCAAAAATATAGGCAGTTGCTTATATGGGCGACACCGCCGGGCATCGAGGGCCGATCGGAGCTATCCTCGTTGGTCCGTCCCGCTGCCTTTTGACCGACGACTGGAGACCCAGACCATGGCCGTCGCCGCCCCCACGTACAAGGACAAGACCGAGGAGCAGGAGGCCATCACGCAGATGGTCCGCCAGTTCGTCGACGAGCAGATCCTCCCGAACGCCGAGAAGTACGACCACGAGGATTCCTACCCGCAGCCGATCGTCGAGCAGATGCAGGAGCTCGGCCTCTTCGGCGTCACGATCCCCGAGGAGTACGGCGGCATGGGGCTGGACCTCACGACGTACTGCATGATCGTCGAGGAGCTCTCGCGCGGCTGGATCTCGATCTCCGGGATCATCAACACGCACTTCATCGGCACGTACCTCCTCATGAAGTTCGGCACCGAGGAGCAGAAGGCGCACTACCTGCCGAAGATGGCGACGGGCGAGATCCGCGCGTCGTTCTCGCTCTCCGAGCCCGAGGCCGGCTCCGACGTCCAGGCGATCAAGACGACCGCCACGAAGACCGGCGACGACGCCTGGGAGATCAACGGCGCGAAGATGTGGGTCACGAACGGCCTCATGTCGTCCGTCTGCTTCGTGCTCGTCCGCACGGACCCGAACGCGCAGCCCGCCTACAAGGGCATGACGTGCTTCATCGCCGACAAGGAGTCGGGCGTCGGTGAGAACACCGGCGAGCTGAAGGGCTTCAACGTCCCGCCGAAGATCAAGAAGATGGGCTACAAGGGCGTCGAGTCCACCGAGCTCGTCTTCGAGGGCTACAAGCGCACCGACGGCGACATCCTCGGCGGCGAAGAGGGCCTGAACAAGGGCTTCGTCCAGATGATGGACGCGCTCGAGGTCGGCCGCGTCAACGTCGCCGCCCGCGGCGTCGGCATCGCGCAGCGCGCGCTCGAGCTGGCCCTGCGCTACTCGCAGGAGCGCAAGACGTTCGGCAAGCCGATCGCCGAGCACCAGGCCATCCAGTTCAAGCTCGCCGACATGGCCACGCAGATCGAGGCCGCGCGCCTCGTCACGCTGAAGGCCGTCCGCATGAAGGACGCCGGCGAGCGCTCGGACCTCGAGGCCGGCATGGCGAAGCTGCTGGCGTCGGAGACGGGCCGCATGTGCGTCGAGGAGTGCTTCCGCATCCACGGCGGCTACGGCTACTCCAAGGAGTACGAGATCGAGCGCCTGTACCGCGACGCGCCGCTGCTGCTCATCGGCGAGGGCACGTCGGAGATCCAGCGGATGGTCATCGGCAAGAAGCTCTTGCAGCGCAACAAGATCTGAGGCTTGTAGGGTCTTCGCGCATGAGCTCCTCGGAGGACGCGAAGACCCTCATCGAGACGGCCGTGCGCCGGTTCCTCGAGGAGGTGCCGGCGCTCGAGCCCATCAAGATCGTCGCGGTCGTCGAACTGCATGGCCGCGGCGACGTGCAGGTCTACCGGCTCGAGATGCCCGGAACGAAGGTCACGAAGGGCGACGACCCGGCGGCGCGCGTGCGCGTCGAGATGCCGCGGGCGTTCTTCAACATCATGGCCAAGGAGGCGCACATCGCCGATTGGCGTGAGGCGTTCACGTACGGCCAGGCCAAGGCCACCGGCAACCGGCAAGTGCTCCAGCTCATCGAGCGCGTCGTCGCCAAGCAGGAAGAGCGCGGCCGCACGCGCCGCGCCAGCCACTGACGGCTGGGTCAGAGCGCGGCCAGGCGCTCCAGCGCGAACTCCGCCTCGAAGGCGAGGCGGTCCGGCAGCTCATCGAGGGCGAACCACGCGGCGTCCGCGAGCTCGGAGTCCTGGAGCACGAGTTCGCCGCCCGGCCACTCGCCGAGCAGCACGGTGACCGTGTCCTTCTTGTGCAGCGCCTCGCTGTAGATGTCGCCGAGCGGCGTCCACGTCGTGATCTCCCCGCCGATCTCTTCGCTGACCTCGCGGGTCGCCGTCAGGTCGGCGGGCTCGTCGGCGTGACGGCCGCCACCGGGCAGGCCCCACGCCTCGCGGTCGCCGTAGGTGTGGCGGACGAGCAGGATGCGGCCGTCGCCGTCACGCAGCAGGCACTTCACGCCGAACACCGCGGGCCGGCGGACGTACCAGTAGCCCCGCGCGAGGTGATGGCCGTAGCGGTAGGCGACGCGCAGCACGGGCGCCGGGAGGGTGGGCAGCGCGGCGGGAAGCTTCATCGCTGTTCCTCCGGGCACCACCACGTCGTCCGGCCACCGACCTTGCCGCGCACCAGCGGCGCGCCGCAGCGCGGGCAGTGCCCGTCGCGCCGGCGGTGCTCGATGAGGGTGCCGGTGTGCACGCCTCCGAGGCGGATCGCGTCGCGGGTGGTGGCGCGGATCGCGCGGCGCAGGCGGTTCAGCTCGTCGTCGTCGAGCTCACCCGCCGCGCGCACGGGGGAGAGCTCGGCACGCCACAACGCCTCGTCGGCGAGCAGGTTCCCGACCCCGGCCAGGACCGACTGGTCCATGATCCGCGCCTTCAGCGGCGCGTCGCCACGGCCGACGCGCTCGCGGAAATCGGCGGCGGAGATCTCGGCGGCGTCGGGGCCGAGATGGGTCAGGTCGGGGTTCAGGACCGCACGGCCGAGCCGGCGCTTGTCGAACAGCACGAGACGGCCGCCGTCGGCGAACTCCAGCGTGAAGCGCGCCCAGGCCGGGTCCCCGGAGAGCCTCGGGTCGGGGTGGCCCCCCGCCTCTACAGCCTCACGGGCCTCGGCCGCGCTCAGCGGGTCGCCCGCGTGCGCGCCGTCGATGATGATCCGGCCCGCCATCCCGAGGTGCAGGCCGAGGCTGGGCCCTTCGCCGTCGTCGGTCTCCACCCACATCGACTTGCCGATCCGGTTGGCGGCCGTGAGCGTCCGGCCGCTGAGCGCGTCGGCGAGCTCGCCGGGCGCGTGGGGGCGGCACACGTACGTGTCCGCGTCGTCGACGACGGCGATCTCGCGCTGCAGCGCGGCGCGGGCGATCAGGGCGCGCGCGGCTTCGACCTCGGGCAACTCGGGCACATGGCCACGGTATTAGCATCAGCGCCGTGGACGAGCTGACCGCCTATGCCACCGCACTGGGCGTCTCGGCCGCTGCGGGTCTGAACGCCTGGATCCCGCTGCTGACGATTGGGCTGCTCTCGCGCTTCACCGGCGTGATCGAGCTGACCGGCGACTGGGATCTGCTCGAACAGACCTGGCTGCTGGCGCTGCTCGCGGCCATCGGCGTGGCGGACTTCGTCGGCGACAAGGTCCCGGCCATCGACCACGTGCTCCACGCCGCCGGCACGGTGACCGCGCCGATCGCCGGGACCGTGGCGGCGCTCGCGGCGACGGGGGGAGAGGCCTCGCCGGTGGTCGTCGCGGTGCTGGCGATCTTCACCGCGGAGTTCGCGCACGGCACCCGCGCGGCGCTGCGGCCGATCTCGACGGTGGGTACGGCCGGCACGGCGACGCCCGCGGTCTCCGCGGCTGAGGACACCGGATCGGCGGCGCTGAGCGTGGTCGCGCTTGCCGCCCCGATCATCGCGGCGCTGGCGGTGCTCGCGGCGATGGTCGCAGCGGCGTTCGGCGGTCGTGCGCTGTGGCGCCGCCGGTCGGCACGCCGGGCGCGCTCGACACGCGGTCCAGCCTGACGGCGCACGGCTGTTCCGCCCGGTCGGTGGGCGCATCGGCGCGCAGCCGGTTGCATGAGACGCACCGTGTCGTACCGCTGCACCCTCAGAGGCGAGACCTTCACCTTCGCGGATCTCCGCGAGCTGCTGGCCAAGGCCAACGAGGAGAAGTCCGGCGACGCGCTGGCGGGCATCGCCGCGAGAAGCGCCACCGAGCGGGTCGCGGCGAAGCTGGCGCTCGCTGACGTGCCGCTGCGTGAGATCGCGGACACGCCGCTCATCGACGACGACGTCACGGCGCTCATCGCCGACACCCACGACCGCGCGACGTTCGACCGCGAGTTCGCGTCGCTGACCGTCGGGGAGCTGCGCGAGCTCGTGCTCGGCCGCGCGTTCGCCGCCCGCTGGACCGACGAGGGGCTGGCGCGTGCGCTCACGCCTGAGATCGCCGCGGCGGTGGCGAAGCTCATGGGCAACAAGGACCTCGTCGTGGCCGCCGCGCCGCTGCGGACGATCACACGCCTGCGCAACACCATGGGCCAGCCGGGGGTACTGGCGGTGCGCGTGCAGCCCAACCACCCGTCCGACGCCGTCGAGGGCGTGCTGCTCTCGGCGATCGACGGCCTGCTGTTCGGCTGCGGCGACGCGATGCTCGGGCTCAACCCGGTCGACGACGGCGTGGACAGCGTCGCCTCGGTCCTCGGCGGCCTGCAGGACCTCATCGGCCGGCTCGGGGTGCCGACGCAGAGCTGCGTGCTCGCGCACATCACGACGCAGCTGGAGGCCATGCGCCGCGGCGCGCCCGTCGACCTGCTGTTCCAGTCGATCGCCGGGACGCAGGGCGCGAACGCGAGCTTCGGGGTCACGCTCGACCTGCTGGCCGAAGGGCGCGAGGCGGTGGTCGCTCACCACGCCGAGCGCGAGGAGACGTTCATCGGCGAGCACGTCATGTACTTCGAGACCGGGCAGGGCAGCGCGCTGTCGGCCGGCGCCCACCACGACGTCGACCAGCTCACAATCGAGGCGCGCGCCCACGGCGTCGCCCGCGCGTATGACCCGTTCCTCGTCAACACGGTCGTCGGCTTCATCGGGCCCGAGTACCTCGCCGACGCGCGACAGATCAATCGCGCCGGTCTCGAGGACCACTTCATGGGCCGGCTGCTCGGCCTGCCGATGGGCTGCGACGTCTGTTACACCAACCACGCCGACGCCGATCAGAACTCCAACGACGACCTGCTCATGCTGCTGGCGATGGCGGGCTGCCAGTACGTCATGGGGATCCCGGGCAGCGACGACGTGATGCTCAACTACCAGTCGACGAGCTACCACGACGTCGCCGCGGTGCGCGAACTGCTCGGCCTGCGGCCGGCGCCGGAGTTCGAGGCATGGCTGGCCGAGATGGGCCTGTGGGCCGACGGTGGTCTCACCGGCGGCGACGGGCCGGTCCTCGACACCGCCGCCCGTGCCGTGGCCGAGGCCGCTCCGCGGGAGCTGCCCGCGTGACCGGGGAGGCGCTCACCACGCAGGACGACGTGCGCGCGCTGCTGACCCGGCGCGCACGCGAGGTCACACCCGCGCGGATCTTCACCGGGGGTCCCGAGGGCGGCTACACGACGACCGACCTGCTCGCCCTGCGCGCCGATCACGCAGCCGCGCGCGACGCGGTGCTGGCGCCGCTGGATCTCGCCGATCCCGCGCTGGCCGACATCGCGGCGCGCCACGCGGTGTTCGCGGTGGACTCGCAGGCCGGGAGCATCGAGGAGCACCTGCTGCGCCCGGACCTCGGCCGGCGCCTCTCCGACGCCGGGCGCGCGGCGATCACCGCGGCGTGCACGCCCGCCACCGATGTGCAGATCGTCATCGGCGACGGACTCTCCGCCGCCGCGGTCCACGCCCAGGTGCCGACGCTGCTGCCATTGCTCGTCGCCGAGTGCCGGCAGCGCGGCTGGACGGTCGGCCGCCCGTTCGCCGTCCGGCACTGCCGGGTCGGCGTGATGAACGACGTGGGGGATGCCCTGGACCCGGCGGTCGTCGTCCTGCTCGTCGGGGAGCGGCCCGGCCTGGCGACCGCGGAGAGCCTGTCGGCCTACCTCGCCTATCGCCCGAGGCCCGGGGACACCGACGCCAAGCGCGACCTGATCTCGAACATCCACGCGCGCGGACTGACGACCGAGGAGGCCGTGCGTCGCATCGGGGACCTCATCGCCGAGCAGCGCGCGCTGCGCGGCAGCGGCGTCGCCGCGCGCTCGGCCTAGGGCCCGAGCAGCACGGTCGCGTTGCGATACCAGCCGGTCCCGGCGATGCCGAGCCCCTGGACGCGCGTCTTGCCGAACAACCGCGCCAGCGTGCTCCCGGGAGCGAACGTCGCGGTCGCCCCGCCGACGAGGGCCTCGGTGGTCCGGTAGATCGTGTTCGTGGTCCGGATCGTCCCGCGCGGTGAGTCGGCGTACTGCTGGTTGATCGACGGGAACCCGAGGCCGCGCGAGAGGAACAGCATCGAGCCGCCGAGGGCGTAGCCGCCGTCGTGATCGACCTGCGCGGCGTAGCGGCGGGTCCGGCCCTGCTGCGGCGGTGTGAAGCCGATGTCGACGACGCCGCCGGCATAGCCGGCCGCCGTCTTGGCCGCGGCGAGCTCCGGGTCTGAGTCCAGCAGCCACAGCATCCAGAGGTTGAGGTCGCCGAGCGGGAACGGGATGCCGCCGCGCAGGGTCGGCATGACGATCGCGGCCTCGGCGATGCGGTACGGCCCGGTCGGTTCCCCGTTCAGCGTCCCGCCCTCGCACGACGCGAGCTCGACGAGCCCGAACGCAGGGCGGGGGAGCTGGTAGCGCGCCGGGAGCAGCTCGCGCGCCGCCGCGCGGTCGACCGGCGCGAAGATGCCGAAGTTCCGGCACTTGTCGCCGGTGTTCTCGAACAGGGGTGTCGGCGCGGCGGTCGCCGGGACCGCACACGCCAGCGCGGCGAGCACGGCGGCGGCGAGGCAGCGCAGGAACGAGGTCATCATGCGGAGCGGGACCTTAGATTGCGCGCATCTTGGACGCAAGTCCAAGGTCGGTCACTCCGGGGAGAGTGGGAGAACCGCGCAGGACCGTAGGATCGCGGCATGACTGACTTCACCGCGGCGATCGCCGCCGGGTACGCCGTGGACGGGCCGGCCATCGACCTGGGTCGCGGCGTCCACGACGGGGCGGTGCACCCGGAGGCGGTCGTGCGGATCCCGCTGGCGATGACGAACCGCCACGGCCTGATCGCCGGTGCGACCGGCACGGGCAAGACGAAGACGCTGCAGGGCATGGCCGAGCAGCTCAGCGCCCACGGCGTCCCCGTCTTCGTCGCCGACATCAAGGGCGACCTGTCGGGCCTGCTGCACCCGGGCGACCCCGCGCCCGACGGCGTCGCGGGCAAGCGCAGCGCCGAGCTGGGCATCACCTACGCACCGACCGGCTTCCCGGTGGAGTTCCTGTCGATCGGCGGGATCGGGCCCGGCGTTCCCGTCCGCATGACGGTGTCGGACTTCGGCCCGCAGCTCATCGCGAAGATCCTCGGGGCCAACGAGACGCAGGAATCCAGCCTCGCGCTGGTCTTCCACTACGCCGACCAGATGGGCCTCGGCCTGCTCGACCTGTCCGACCTGCGCGCGCTCCTGACGTTCCTGGACAGCAAGGACGGCAAGACCGAACTGGAGGGCATCGGCGGGTTGGCGAAGGCCACGGTCGGCGTGCTCCTGCGTGAGCTCGTGCAGCTCGAGACCGGCGGCGGCACCGAGTTCTTCGGCGAGCCGCAGTTCGACATCGCCGACCTCATGCGCACGGCGCCCGACGGCCGGGGCGTCATCAGCTGCCTGGAACTGGCCGCGGTGCAGGACAAGCCACACCTGTTCAGCACGGTCCTCATGGGCCTGCTCGCCGAGCTCTTCGAGACGCTGCCCGAGGAGGGCGATCTCGACAAGCCGAAGCTCGCGTTCTTCTTCGACGAGGCGCACCTGCTCTTCCGCGATGCGAGCAAGGACTTCGTCGCCGCCGTCACGCAGACGGTGCGGCTGATCCGCTCGAAGGGGGTCGGCGTCTACTTCGTCACCCAGACGCCGAAGGACGTGCCGGGCGACGTGCTCGGCCAGCTCGGCAACCGCGTGCAGCATGCCCTGCGCGCGTTCACGCCCGACGACGAGAAGGCGCTGCGCGCGACGGTCAAGACCTTCCCGAAGAGCGAGTTCTACGACACGGCGGAGCTGCTGACGTCGATGGGCATCGGCGAGGCCGCGATCACCGTGCTCGACGAGCGGGGTGTCCCGACGCCGCTGGTGCACAGCCGGCTGCCCGCACCACGCTCGCGGATGGACCCCGCCGACGACATCGACGCGGCGGCGAAGGCCTCACCGCTGTTCGCGAAGTACGGGACCCGGCAGGACGGCGCGAGCGCGCGAGAGCAGCTCACCGAACGCGTGCGCGAGGCGGCTGAACCGCCGGCCGAACCGGCCGAACCGGCCGAGGCGCCGCAGCCCAAGCCCAAGCGCATCCCACCGCCGGACTTCAGCAAGCCGGGGCCGGAGGCGATCGGTGACTACCTGCGCAGCCGCGAGGGCCAGAAGCTCCAGCGCGAGGTCGTGCGCGGCGCGTTCGGCGTCCTGCGCAAGATGCTGTAGCCGGCGCCCGGAGGCGCCGGCCAGCGACCCATCAGGCGGGGAGGACTTCCCCGGAGTAGAGCTTGTGGATCTTCACGGTGCCCGCGGGCGCCGCATCGATGCACAGCCCGCAGAGCACGCACTCGTCGATGTTCTCCTCGACGATGTCCACGCCGGACTCGGTGCCCTTGAAGATGTTCACGGGGCAGACCTCGTCGAGCTTGGCGCCCATGGCGGCATCGGAGGCGACCCTGTCGTCGACCTCGACGCCGATGAAGATGGCGTCCTTCTTCATGCCGCGCTCCTCTCAGCGATCTTGGCCTTCACGAGGTCGGGGATCTCGTCGATCCGCTCCACGACGGGGATGCCGGCCTCCTGGAGGCGGGCGATCTTCTCCGTCGCGCTGTCTTCCTTGCCTTCGACGATCGTGCCGGCGTGCCCGAAGGACATGCCCTGCATCTCCTCGTCGTCCATGAACTTGCCGGCCATGAAGGCGATGATCGGCAGGCGCGAGTTGTTCTCCTTCACCCACGCGGAGAGCTGGGCCTCCATGCGGCCGCCCGGCTCGGTGTAGATGACGATGGCCTCGGTCTGCGGGTCGGCCTCGAAGTACGGCATGAGCTCCGCGTACGTCGAGCCGATGATCGCGTCGCCGCCGATCGAGACCGCCGTGGAGACGCCGAGGCCCGCGGCCGTCAGCGTCGAGGAGATCTCCGTCGTCATGCCGCCGGAGCGGCTCATGACACCGACCGAACCCGGCTGGTAGGCCTGCTCGGCGTTCTTCGCCGGACCGCCGATGCCGCCCATCTTCGCGACGCCGGGGACGATGAGCCCCAGGCAGTTCGGGCCGATGATGCGCGCGCCCTGCTGGTCGGCGAACTCGACCATCGCGGCGACGTCGCGGCGCGGGATGCGCTCGGTGACGATGACGATGGTCTTGATGCCCGCGTCGAGCGCCTCGATGACCGCGTCCTTCGTGCCGGCGGGCGGCACGGTCACGACCGAGCCGTCCGGGACGACGCCGCCGTTGTGCTCCACGACCTGCTCGACGGTGTCGAAGACCGGCACGCCGTGGACCTCGCGGCCCTTGCGGCCGGGGGTCACGCCGCCGACGATCTTCGAGCCGTAGTCCAGGCACTCACGCGTGAGGTTGACCGCCTCGCGCCCGGTGATGCCCTGGATGATGAACGTCGTGTTCTCGTCGATGAGGATGCTCATGCGGCGACCTCTCCCTGGATCTTGGCCACCGCGCGGCCCGCGGCGTCCCACAGGGAGACGGAGCGGTCGCAGTACTCGATGCCGTACTTGTCGAGGATCTTGAAGCCCTCGTCCTCCCAGGCGCCCGGGATGCGGAAGATGGCGATGGTCTCGCCCGGGTCCTTGCCCAGCTCGAGGCACGCCTTGATGACGCCGCGCGCGACGATGTCGACGCGGGTGTTCGAGACGATCGACATCATCACCGCGATCTTCTCGACGCCGTCCTTCTGCAGGACCTCCTTGGCGAGGCCGCAGGCCTTCGCGACCGACGGGTTGCCGCCGATCTCGGAGTAGTTCGCGGGCTTGCCGCCCTGCTGGCGGACCGCGTCGGTCAGCGTCAGCGAGCCGCCACCGGCGCCGATGACGAGGCCGATGTTGCCGTGGAAGCCGGTGTCCTTGCCCTGGATGACGCCGCGGTGGTCGGCGGCGTCGATGGCCTTGACGGCCTCCTCGAACGGGGTGGGGGTGTGACCCTCGCGGGTGCCCTCCTCGGCCCCGATGCCCAGCGCCTTGATGAGCGCCTTCTGGCGGGGCATGCCCTCGTCCTCCATCTCCATGTGCGCGTCGAGCGCGACGAAGGAGCCGTCGGTCAGCTCGGCCAGCGGGTTGATCTCCGCGAGCAGCATGTCGCCCTCGAGGAACAGCCGCGCGAGGCGGGCCAGCACCGGGGTGAGGCGCTGCAGCGGCTTGCCGGTCACGCCCGCCGCGGCGATGACCTGCTTGGCCTGGAAGTCATGGAACGGCTCGAGGGCGGAGAAGTGCCCCCGGCCGACGTGGTCGGGATGGTCCTCGGCGACCTGCTCGATGTCGATGCCGCCCATGTCGCTGAAGAGCATCAGCGGCTTCTTGGCGGTGCCGTCCCAGACGACGCCGGCGTAGTACTCCTGCTTGACCTCGGCCTTCGGGTCGACCAGGACGCCACGCGGCCAGTGGCCGTTGATCTCGAGCTGGAGGATGTCCTCGGCGTGCTGCCGGGCCTCGTCGGGCGTGTCGGCGAACTTGACGCCGCCGGCCTTCATCCGTCCTCCGGTGAGGACCTGGGACTTGATGACCGTGGGCCCGCCGATCCGCTCGGCGATCGTCTTGGCCTCGGCCGCGTCGGTGGTGAACCCGTAGTCGGTGACCGGGATGCCCGCGCGCTTGACGATCTCGCGGGCCTCATATTCAAAGAAGCGCATGCGGCCGCGAACCGTAGCTGAGAGCCGGTGCCTGACGCCGTGCGGTCGAACCCCCTGTCTGCTTGAATTTTCTCGCGTGAAGCCTCCCCGTCCCCGGCGCGCCGCCCTCGCGGCCGTGCTGGCTCTCCTCACAGCACTGGGGATCGCTGCGCCGGCGTCTGCCGCGACGTCGTTCGGCCTGAACATCCAGAGCCTCGTCAACTGGGACGTGCAGTGGACGAGCGGGGCCGGCCCCGCGTGGGAGCCGTTCGTCGCCGCGATGGCGCGCGACGGGATGACGGTGGCTCGCACGGATGCCGCCTGGTCGCGCGTGCAGCCGAACGGGCCGGGCGACACTCCGGACTGGACCGTGACCGACCGGATCGCGCGGACGCTCGCCCAGCACGGCATCCGCTGGCTGCCCGTGGTCGACCTCGCGCCCGCGTGGTCGCAGGAGGCGGCGAACCCGCGGCCGGGCTGCGCGCCCCTCGGTCCGCGCTACCTGCCGCCGAAGCCCGAGCACTACGACGAGTTCGCCGGGTTCGCCGGGCTGCTCGCCGCGCGCTATGGCGACGGCGGAGCGTTCTGGGCTGCCAATCCGGACCTGGCCCCGCGGCCGATCACGCACTACGAGATCTGGAACGAGCCGAACGTCGACGCGTACTGGAACAACCACGTCAACCCGGCGCAGTACCGCGCGCTGTACGACCAGGCGCGCGCGGCCATCAAGGCGGCTGACGCCGACGCGCAGGTCCTCGTCGGCGGCGTCGTGTGGGGCGGCCAGGTCGACTGCACGGTGCAGACGAACGACGCGCAGTGGCTCCAGGCCCTGGTGCGTGACGGCGGCCCGGGGTGGCAGACCGACGGCATCGCGATCCACCCGTACGGACCGGCGGCGGTGAACATCGTGGTGAACGTCCGGCGGATGCAGCGCGCCCTGGCCGCGGTCGGTCGTGGCGATGTCCCGCTCGAGCAGACCGAACTCGGCTGGGCACTGCGGCCCGGCGACGCGACACCCGGGTCGGCGGCAGCTCGCGACGACGGCTGGTTCCCGGAGCCCACCAGGGCGGCGAACTTCGCGCTGGTCACGGACATGCTCCAGGCCGCCGACTGCCGGCTGGGTGACCAGTACGGCTACGCCGTCGTCGAGCGCGAGCGTCTGCTGCTCGAGCCCCCACCCGGGGTCACGAATGTGTTCGACCTCATGGAGCACTGGATGGGCATCTACCCGGCGACCGCGCCCGGAGCGGAGACGGTGACGAGCCGTGCGTACGCGGCAGCGATCGCCCGCGACCGCGCGGCGGGTGGCGCGACGCGCGATGTGCGCGTGTGCGGCGCAGACCCCTCCCCGGGCCGGACCATTCCCATCGACCTTGCGACGACACCGGCCGGGACGGGGTGCTGGGACGCGACCGTCACGTACCTCGGCCTGCCCGTCCGGGAGGCGCAGCTCATCGGGTCACCCGCCGTGCTGGCGCCGACCGGCGCCGACACCGTGTTCACGGGTATGGACGGCAGCGCGCGCTTCTGTGCGACCGCCGTCGGGGAGCTGCGCGTGCACGCCCAGATCGGGGCCGGCGCGTACGCGGCGGACTTCGCGCCGCTCGTGGCCCGCTCGGCTGAGACCGCGCTCGGGGCCACGGAGCTCCCTCCCGTCCTGACCCCGCCGGTGCCTCCCGCGGGGACGCCGCCGCAGCCGGTGCCCGCGTGCGTCCTCGGCCAGCTCGGGCTGCCGGCACAGCGGCTGAGCACCGTCGCCCGGCGCGGCCGGCTGACCACCCGGGTGCGCCTGTCGACGCTCGCGCCGACCGGGCCGTGCCAGACGACGCTGACCGTGTCGATCCCGGTCAAGACGACACGCCGGGGCAAGAAGCCGCGGGTCACCCAGGCGCTCCTCGGGACCGCGCGCGCCACGATCGGCTCGACCTCGCAGCAGACCGTCGTAGTCCGCCTGACGACGGCGGGACGCAAGCGCCTGCGGCGCGAGCGGTCGGTGCGCGCGACGGTCCGGATCGGGTTGCCGCAGGCCGTCGGCGGCTCGCAGGACTACGCGCGCGAGATGCGCCTGCGCAGGTGACTCAGCGCCGCTCGACCTGCTGCTTGAGGCCCCCGGCCGCGCCGTCGAGCAGGTAGTCCCGCACCTTGTCGACCATCCCCGGGCCACGCAGCAACAGGCCCAGCATGCGGCCGGGATCGACCTCGAGCGCGTAGGTCGCGCGGGTCAGGTCGCCCGCCTCCACGAAGGTCCAGCTGCCGCGCAGCGCCTTGACGTCGCCCTTGTCCTGCTGCCAGGCGATGCGCGTGTACTCGGCGTAGTCGATGCGCCAGCGCGCGGTGATCGTGCGGACCTTCGCGTCGGACTTCAGCGTCGCGACGACCGGCCGCCCCTTGCTGTCGCGTTCGTGCACGTCGACGTCCTGCAGCGTGCTCTGCCAGGAGACCGCGCGCTCGAGGTCCGCAGCGACGGCAAAGCAGTCGTCGGCGGGTGCGGCGATCTCGATGGTGCGTTCCCCGGTGATGAGCCCCATCCCGATGAGAGTAGGGGCCCCGGAACGATATGGTTGTACGGGTGAAGACAACCGTAGAGCTGTCTGATGACCTCCTCAAGCGGGCCAAGCGGCTCGCCGTGGAGCGCGGGACGACGCTGCGCGAGCTCATGGAAGCGGGGCTGCGCCGCGAGCTGCGCGAGCGCGAGCGCCCGCTCGCGGCCTTCACCATCGAGCCGTGGGGCGACCCCGACGAGCCGATCCCGGCCGACGTGCTCGCCCGCGAGCTGCACGGACCGCGTGCGGACCGTGAGCACGGTGACCTCGAGCGGCGGCTCGGCCAGTGATCGCCCTGGATACGAACATCCTCGTCTACGCGCACCGCGCCGATGCACCGGAGCACGAACGTGCGGTCCGCGCCGTCGAGGGGCTTGCCTCGGACGGCGCGGCGTGGGGCCTGCCCTGGCCCGTGGTGCACGAGTTCGTGAAGGTCATGACCGGGATCTCGTGGCGGCCCGCGCCGCTGGAGGTGGCCCTGCGGATGGCGAGCCGCCTGCTCGATGCGCCGGGGTGCATCGCGCTCGCCGAGGGCTCCGATCATCTGGCGCGCCTGGAGTCGCTGGCGGCTCCCGCCAACGCCGTCGGTCCCCTGATCTACGACGCCCGGATCGCGGCGATCTGCCTCGACCACGCGGTCTCCGAGCTGTGGACCGCCGACCGCGACTTCGGCCGCTTCCCGCAGCTGCGCGTGGTCAACCCGCTCGTGGGCTGATGCCCGCGAAGCGCCCGGCGTAGAACAGCAGCGGGTCGCCGTCGCGGTGGACCATGTGCTCGACGCGGCCGATCCACAGCACGTGGTCGCCGGCCGGGTGCACGTCGGTCACCCGGCAGCCGAGCTGGGCCAGCGAGCCTGCGACGAACGGCAGGTTGCCCTCCCAGTGAAACCGCGGCGCGCCCGTGAGCGTGTGCTGGCCGGCGAAGTGCGCGGCGACGTCCTGCTGCTCGGCGGTCAGCACGCTGATGCCGTAGCGGCCGGTGCGCGGCAGGATCTCCGCCATCCGGCAGCGGCCGAGGGAGACGAGGACCAGCGGCGGATCGAGCGACACCGACAGGACGCCGTTGGCCGTCATGCCGTGGACGCCCTCGTCGGGGTCGGCCGTCGTGATGACCGTGACGCCGGTGGCGAAGCGACCCATCGCGTCGCGCAGCCGGCGGGGTGCGGTCGAGCGCGAGGTCGGCGTCAGTGCCGCCATGCCGGCGGACGTCACGTTGACGGGTGTGCCCGAGCGCGCCCGGCCGGCGGTGCGCGAGCGCGCGGGCGTGGTGCCGTGGCCGAGCTTCGCCGTGCGCTTCATGCCCGCGGCCGCCGCTTGTCGGGGTCGTAGAACGGGACCGCCGTCACGGTGGCGTCCAGGGTCCGCCGGCGCCCCTCGGCACGCTGCACGGTGAGCGCGGCGCCGTCGTTCGCGTGCTGGACGGCCACCCGGGCGAGCGCGACCGGCGCGCGGCGGTGGGGGGAGACGACGGCGCTGGTGACGACACCGACGTCGCGGCGCCCGGCCAAGACGGCGTCGCCGTGGGCGGGTGCCTCACCGCCGTCGAGCAGCAGTCCGACGAGCTGCTCGCGCGGGTGGTCGCGCCGCTCGATGAGCGCGTCGCGGCCCGTGAAGTCCTCGCCGTCGAGTGCGACGGTGAAGCCGATCCCCGCCTCGTACGGGTCCTCGCCGTTGCCGAACTCGTGGCCCGCGAGAATGAGCCCGGCCTCGACACGCAGCAGCTCCAGCGCGTCGAGCCCGAGCGGCGCGATCCCGTGGTCCGCGCCCGCGTCGAGGACCGCGTCCCAGACCGCCTCGCCATCGCGGGGATGGCAGAAGACCTCGTAGCCCAGCTCGCCGGTGTAACCCGTGCGCGAGACGACGACCGGGACGCCCTGCGGCCCGCCGATCCGCCCGACGAGAAAGCGGAACCAGCGCAGGTCGGCGAGGTCGGGCTGGGTGGGGGAGGACCAGACGACCGACGTGAGCAGGTCGCGGCTGCGGGGACCCTGGATGGCGAGGTTGTGCAGGTCGTCGGTGGCGGCCTTGATCCACACCCGCTCGAGGCCATGGCGCTCCGCGGTCTCGCGCAGCACCAGCTCGTCGGTGTCGCAGCCCCCGATGAACCGCCAGTTGTCCTGGCCCAGGCGGAACACCGTCGCGTCGTCGACCATCGCCCCGGTCTCGTCGCACACCGCCGTGTAGGAGACCTGGCCGACGGCGATCCGCCGGGCGTCGCGCGTGATGGTGCGCTGGATGAGCGTCTCGGCGTCGGGCCCGACGACCTCCCACTTGCGCAGCTGCGAGAGGTCCATCACCGCGACACGCTCGCGGCACGCCAGGTACTCGGCGGTCGCACCGTGGCCGTGGAAGCGCTCGGGCAGCCAGAAGCCGCCGCCGCCGTCCGTCATGTCCGCACCCAGCGCGCGAACCCGCGCGCCGAAGGCCGAGTCGGTCGTCATGCGGGGTGGCAGCTCGATGTCCGGCCGATGCGCGATCGCGACGCTGAAGCGGTGCTCGGGGCGATAGACGCGGACGTGCACGTCGGTCACCTCCCATCCGTTGGAGGGGTCGATGTCGTCGGGGCAGGCCGACGACGCGCAGACGAGGTCGTCGAGCGCGCGCAGCAGGACGTGGTCGCCGGGCCGCGACCACGGCTCGTCGCCGACCAGCAGGTGCGATGCGTCGAAGGCCGTGTTGTAGAAGAGGTTCAGCGCGGGCCAGCCGCCGCGCGGCGCGATGCCCCACGGCGCGAGGACCCCGTTGAAGTTGTCGGTGCAGTTGACGTGGCCGGGGTAGCCGAGGTCCTCGTAGTAGCGCGCCGTGCACGCCAGGGCGAAGGTGTCGTGCCGGCCCACCGTGTCCTGCACGACCTCGATGAGCGGCAGCAGGTCGGTGTCGAAGAACTTGCCGCGCAGCCCGGGTTCGGGGTAGGCGCGCCCGGTCATCGAGCGGGTCGCCGTCGCATCGAGACCGCGCTCGATGCCGTCTTCCAGCTTCCCGCGTGCGAAGGCGACGAAGTCCGAGCACTGGCGCCCGGCGACGTCGATGATCTGGATGTATTCCCCGGCCTGGACGGTGTAGTCGCGAGCGGTGGCGGCGTCGACGCGCAGCTCCAGGCGCGGCTCGGCCAGCGGGGGCGGCAGCTCGGCCTCCTCCCGCACGGCGGGCGCGGCGCGGTGCAGCTGCAGCAGCAGGTCCGGCGCGTCGGGCTCGCCGGTCTCCGGCGCGGCGACGACGAGCACGGCGTCGCGGGCGGCGACGGCGGCGAAGACCGGGTCGAGGGTCAGCCGCGCCGACCGCGCCGCGTGCAGGTCGGCGCCGCCGGCGTGCAGCGTTCGCGCGAACGCACCGCCGTCCGATCCGGCCAGCGCCCGCAGCAGCCCGGCCGGGCCGTCGGGCGCCAGGCCCAGCGCGTCGAACGCCTCGACCCCGGCGTGGTCGATGAGCGTGACCTCGACGGCGCGCCCGCCCTGCGGGTCGACGAGCTCGACACGGTCGTCGCCGCGCAGCGCCACCGCCGTCGCCCCGCCCGGCCGCACCCAGAACGACTCACGCTCGCGGCGCACCGCGAGCAGGCCGTCGCTCGCCAGCGGCGCTCCCGGTCCGGCGATCGCGTCGATCGCGGCCACGTTCGTCTACGCGGCCGCGGTGTCCGCCGCCTCGGCCAGGAGCTGCTCGGCCAGCGCGCGCTTGCCATCGGCGTCAAGCTTCTTGATCTCGTTCTCGACCGCCCGCCGGTTGTACGTCTGGTTCCAGTAGTCCAGCGCGTCGAAGCCCAGCAGGGCAGCCTTGCCGACGAACTGGCGCAGCACCTCGTTCGTCGGGCCCATGACCCAGCCGGCCTTCGCGTCGCGGAGGTACCGCTCGAGCTCCATGTCGCCGCGCTTGTAGCCCGTGCCGCCGCAGGCGTGCAGCATCTTGTCGACGACGTGCGCGGTGTTCTTCGCCGCGATGAACTTGATCTGCCACGACCAGTGCAGGAACCCCGCGCGGGCGAACTCGCCGACCGCCAGCTCCTTCGTGTTGCCGTCGGTCGCCTCGTCCATGGCCTGGGCGACGCTGAACGTGAACAACCGGGCGGCGTTCGTGTCCATGATCGCCTCGCCGACGTAGTCCTGGATCGTCGGGTAGTCGGCGACGCGCAGGCCGACGTCGGCGTGGCGCTTGCGCGTGGTCTGGCGCTTGGCGATGTCGATCGCGCCCATCGCCAGGCCGTTCCACACCGACGAGGAGCCGATGAGGAACCACGGGTCCACTGACTCGTCGTTCGACGCCGCGCCGTCACCGACCGGCCCGACGATGCGGTCGGCGCCCAGCTCGGCGCTCGGCACCTCCAGCGGGCCGGACTGGTTGCCGCGCAGGCCCATCGCGTCCCAGGTCGCGGGCTTGGCCTCGGCGTCCTCGGCGTCGACGACGAAGACGGAGAGGTCGTCGTAGCCGCTGAAGTCCGGCGATGTCGTCTGCACGACGTAGAAGTCGGCAAAGCCCGCCGAGGTCGTCCACGACGCCTTCTTGTGGACCGTGAAGCCGCCGTCGGGCAGCCGCTCGGCACCGGAGCTGATCGGGTACCAGAAGTGCGATCCGGTCTCCGGGTCGGAGTACGACAGCGTGCCGAGCTTGCCCTCGTTCAGCGGGCGGATGTACCGGTCGATCAGCTCGGGTGTCGGGCGGAACATGATCGCGTTGACCGCGCCCATGTGCATGACGTAACACATGGCCGTCGACGCGCAGCCGTACCGCGCGATCGTCTCGCAGACCATCGCGAAGCAGACGTGGTCCTGCCCGAGTCCGCCGTACTCCTCGGGCACGGTCAGGGCGAGCAGCCCCAGTTCGGAGCCCAGCAGCTCGAGGTTCTCGCGGGGATAGACCAGGCCGTCGTCGGAGACCTTCGCGTTGTCGCGCAGCTTGGTCTCGCACAGCGCGATCAGCTTCGCGCGCAGCTCCTGCTGGTCCTCGGTCAGGACCCAGTCCGGGTCCCAGTCGTAGCCGAGCCCCCAGAACGGGGCGGCGCCCCACATCTTCTCCGTCATGCGGCGGTCGCTCCCAGGGTCGCGTTGCGCTCGGCCAGCCACTGCACCGTCATGTCGCGGTAGCGGGCCAGGCCCTTGTAGTCGGTCAGGTCGTCGGGCAGCGAGGCCAGCACGCGCTCCAGGCGCATCGACCACGCCGGGACGGTGCAGAGCTCGTCGAGCGAGATGAGATACGTGCGGATCGGGAACATCACCGCGTTGCTGCGCGGCAGCCGCACGAAGTGCTGGACCTCGACGCGCAGGTGCAGCCGGGGGCCGATCTCGTCGTACGTCAGCGACGCGCGGTCCGGGCCCCACTCGGGGTAGACCTCGGTCACGGTGTCCAGCCGCCGGCCGACGGTCATCGTCCAGTTCGTGCGGCGGAAGTTCTGCCCGGCGCGCAGGCCCAGCAGGAACGTGTGGGCGCGCTGGAAGACGCCGAGCTCGTGGGCGCGCGGCACCGGCCCGTGGATCTCCAGGAAGCTCATGCCCAGGTCGAAGTCCAGCGACCAGTCCGCGCCGAACGTGAGGATGCCCGCGTCGACGTACAGCGCGTCCCCGCGGTGGTCGAGTAGCTCGATGTCCTCCTGGACCTGGCGCATCATCCAGTGGAAGGGCTCCTCGGGCAGCGTGTCCTCCACCCCGGGCGTGAAGACCTGCTCGAGGTCGAGCAGCCGGTTGGTCCAGCGCACCTCGCCGCCGCGCTCCTCGCGGGAGAACCAGTCCGGGTAGTCGGTGGCCATCGAGGTGGTCGCGTGCTCGACGACGTCCCACGCCGCCTCGCGCATGTGCGGCAGCACCTGACAGCGCAACGGGTCGCGGGCCAGGATCTCGTTGCGCAGCGCGATCTCGTCGCGGTAGTGCTCGCAGACGTCGTAGACCCGTCCGCCCCAGCCCGCCATCCCGTTGTCGCGGACCTGGTCGGCCGGCTCCACGTTCGTGGAGTACATGTACGTGTCCTGGTCGAACGGAAACGGGAAG
Organism: Solirubrobacteraceae bacterium; assembly: GCA_016463765.1. Classification (GTDB taxonomy): domain Bacteria; phylum Actinomycetota; class Thermoleophilia; order Solirubrobacterales; family Solirubrobacteraceae; genus Svornostia. Next base: position 45,152 of record JAEMQS010000017.1, read on the forward strand.
TGGGCGATCGCGTCGGGGCTGTTGGCCATGGATGGGCTCGTGTCAGAGGTCGAGGACGAGGGGCCCGCGCGCGCAGCGCGAGACGCAGGGCATGAGCGCGGAGCCGTGCTCCTCCGCGGGGAGGAAGATGTCGCGGTGGTCGGGCGTGCCGTCGACGATCGGCGTGCGGCACTCGCCGCAGATGCCCTGCCGGCACAGGTACGGGATCTCGATGCCGCGGTCCTCGAGCGCCTCGAGCAGGGTCAGCTCCGCAGGGACCTCGATGACCTCGTCGGTGCTGGCCAGGCGCACGCTGAACGGCAGGCGCGGGGCCTCGTCGAGCGCGAAGCGCTCGAGGTGCAGCCGGCTCTCGGGCCAGCCCAGCTCGCGCGCGAGGCCGAGCACGGCGTCCATCATCGGCGCGGGCCCGCACACCGACAGGTGCGTGCCCAGCGGCTGTCCCGCAAGGCGCTCGCGCAGTCCCGCGAGCACGGCGGTGCCATCGTCGTCGACGTACGTGCTCAGTGCCCCGGGGCTCGCCGCCGCCAGGTCGTCCAGGAGCGCCGCGTGCTCGGGCCCGCGGAACGCGTAGTGCAGTTCGAACGGCACGCCGTCCCGTGCGAGCGCGTGGGCGTAGGCGACGAACGGCGTCACGCCGATGCCGCCTGCCACCAGGACGTGCCGGGTGGCCGCCCGGTCGGGCGCGAAGAGGTTGTGAGGCGGCTCGATTTCGATGACGTCGCCCCAGCGGACACGCTCGTGCATGCCGACCGATCCGCCGCGGCCCTCGTCGATGCGGCGCACGGCGATCCGATAGCGGTCCTGTTCCCATGGGGAGGACGCCAGGGAGTACGGGTTCTTGCGCACGCGGTCCTCGCCGGGAACATGGACCACCACGTGGCTGCCCGGCGAGAACGGCGGCAGCGGCGTGCCGTTGAGCGGCACGAGATCGAACGCGCGGATCTCGGGCGTGAGTTCCGTGATCTCGGCGACGCGCACCTTGATGGTGGTCACGGCCACGCCACCTCCGGCTCGGGGAGTTCGCCCGGCGCCTCGGCGTCGGCCTGGAAGCCGAGGTACGCGCCGTGGCGCCTGGAGAAGTGGTGGAAGACCTCGAGCGTGCGCCCGCAGCCGGCGCACGGCGCGACCGTGGTCGTGACGTCCTCGGTGACGGTCCGGCAGTGCGAGCACCAGACCCGGCGGGCAGCCGACGCGGTCACGGCGGTCTGCAGCTCGTCGTCGAGGATCCCGGCGGCGTGCGCGACGGCGGCGGTCGCCCGGACGAAGCCATCGTCGCCGGCGAGATAGACCCGGACGCCGACCTGGGCCTCGGCCAACAGCGTGCCGAGCTTGTCGAGCACCGCGGCGGTGCCGGCGGTGCCGGTGTGCAGCAGCGTGACGTCGCGGCCGGCCGACCGCGCGTCGGCGAGCAGCTGCTCGACCTCGGGGCCGAGCGGACCGGCGACGACGACGTGGCGCACCCCGGACGGATCGAACGTCAGCGACCCGTCCTTCGGCAGCGTCGTGTGCTCCATGGAGACCCCGTACGGCATCACCGCACATGCTCGATGGCGGGCCACCGGCATCCCACCGACCACCGGTCCAACGTCCGATGGACAAATAGGTACAGCCTGGACAGGAGGCAGAACGACGGCGGCCCCGCGAACCGAGGTCCGCGGGGCCGCCGCCCGACTGAGGGTGCTGCGGTGCGACGTCTAGGACGCGGCCACCGGATCGGTGGCCGGCTCCTCGCCGATGGGGGCGGCGGCGTGCATCGAGGTGTCGCCCTCGATGCTCTCGCAGCCCGCGTACGCCTTGTTCTCGTGATTGATCATGTAGGCGATCAACCCGCAGAACACGACCACGCCGAGGATGAACGTGATCCAGACACCGAGGGAGTCGCCACCGAACGTGAAGTAGTCGGCCGCGCCCTCGAAGTCATCGATCGGGATCATGGTGTGTGTACTCCTTCGCTAGGTGGGATCAGCGCTCAGGCGCCGCGGGGACGGTGGGGCTCGGGGCGGCGGCGGCCGAGCCGTTGCGGCCCACCGTCGACGGGATGCCCTCCGGGTACGGCACAGAGGGGACCTCGGCGAGGTCGAGGCCCATGACCTCGGCGTGCGCCGGCACCCGCAGGATGCCCGCCTTCTTCAGGACCCAGGCCAGCACGTAGCCGGGGATGAAGCCGAGGGCGATGAACGCCACCATGCAGACCGCCTGGCCGTACAGGGTCGTGTCCGGGCCGACGACGTTCGGGTAACCCCAGGCGAAGATGCCGCAGGCCAGCAGCGACCAGGCGCCACACACGCCATGGACCGACACGGCGCCGACGGCGTCGTCGATGCCGAACCGCTCGATGAGCCGGCCCGAGTACGGGATCAGGAAGCCGCCGATGATGGCGATCAGGAACGCCAGCCCCGGGTAGTAGACGTCCAGGCCCGCACCCGCCGAGATGACGCCGGCGAGTCCGCCGGAGATCGTCCAGAACGGCTCGCCCTTCGACGCGATGTACGCGCCGATGATGCCGCCGGCCAGCGCCATGAGCGTGTTGAACACGAAGGCCGACATGTTCGTCGGGGTGCCGTAGATGGTGTTGAAGCCCTCGCCGGTGTAGATCAGGCAGCCCATGAGGAAGCCGAAGAAGCCGACGAAGATCAGCATGAGCCCGAGCATCGCGAGCGGCAGGTTGTGCGGCTTGATCGTGACGGCCCGGCCATCGGCGTCGAACCGTCCGATGCGCGGTCCGAGATGGATCAGCACGCCGAGCGTGAACGCACCGGCGATGAGGTGGACACAGCCCGCGGCGCCGACGTCATGCAGGCCGAACTCGGTGAGCATCCAGCCCGCCGGGTGCCAGCCCCACGCCGCCCCGATGATCCAGACGACCGAACCGAGGAAGGTCGCGAGGATCAGGAAGGCGCTCACGCGGACGCGCTCGATGAGCGCACCGGACATGATCGACGCCGTCGTGGCGGCGAAGAGCGCGAAGGCGCCCCAGAAGACACCGCTGGCGGCGTCCTGGAGATTCGGCCCCATGTTCGCGCTCCACGGCAACGCGCCCTTGGCGAGCTCGTCGAGTCGCGGAACACCGGTCGGCATCGCGTTGTAGAGGAACCACCCGACGAAGAAGAACGACGGGATGACGACCGCGAGGGCCAGCAGGTTCTTCATGGAGGCGGCGAGCACGTTCTTCACGCGCGACGCCCCGCTCTCATACGCGAGGAATCCTGCGTGGATGACCAGCATCAATGCGATGCTCATCCAGTAGAAGAACTCCATGTTGACGGCGTTGATGGTGTCCAACGCCTCTGTGACCTCTGGAGTCACCTGAACCTCCTGGAAGCTGGCATGACGGCCCGCCGCAGCGGGGGTCACGCCATCATCCGGCGCGTTGCGCAGAGCGCACACGGACCGTCGGTCCGAACTCGCTGGGCAAATTTGTCCAGTCGGTAGGTCGGGCCGGGCGGGCCGATTTCGGGCTAGCGCTGGAGGCCGAGGCCCATGCGGTCCGCGCCCGACGCCAGGTCGTGATCCGGCGTACCCGGGGGATGGGCGCGGGCGATCTCGGCGTCGAGCATGGCGAGCTGGTGGTCGAGCGCCGGGTGGCGGATCGGGTCCGTCGCGTCCCGGAGGTCGAGGAGCTCCGCCCGCAGGCGCCGCGTGACCTGGACCGACGACGCGCCGTACGCGCGGATCTCGGCAAAGGCCAGGTCGAGCCACCCGTCCCACGTCGGCGTGGGCCAGACGACCCGCACGCGGCCGTCCGGCCCGCGGGCGACGGACGAGCCGAGATCTCGTCCGGCGAGTGCGCGGACGAGATCGCCGATGGTGTCCAGCGCCTGGACGGCGGTCGTCGGGTCGTTCACGGCGGGAGAGAGCGCGCGGATCGCGCTGTCCACCATGATGCGCAGCGCAAACGCCGGATCCTGCTCGATCGTCCGCTCGTCGCTGACGACGAGGCTGCTCAGCAGCCGGCGGTGGTCGAACGTCCCGGTCCCGTGGACGCGGAAGAGCTCGTCGCCCGGCGACAGGAACTCGCCGACCGTGGGCACCAGTTCGATGGTGAGGTCCGCGGCGGTCGCGGCGCGCTGCAGGGTGCGGGCGTCGAACGAAGCGAGCACGCCGCGGTGGGAACGCACGCGGACGATGCGCGGGTCCGCGGTCTCCCAGTCGCGCGCGGGCGGCGTCGGGTCGGGACCGAGGGCGTCGGGATAGACCTGTTCTCCTGCGGCAACACCGTCGGCGAGGACGCGGCCGAGCAGATTGCGCGGCCGCAGGCGGTCGAGGACCCGCTGGAGCAGGGCGAGGAACAGCACCGACGCGCCCACGAGCAGGGCCAGCGACAGTGCGACGGAGATGTCCGGTGTGATGCCGGACCCCGCGGTCAGCTCGCGCAGCGCGACGACCGGATAGATCGAGGCGGCGAGGAACGAGCCGATCGCGTGCTTGACCAGCGCGTCGCGACGGAACCACAGGACGAGCCGCGGTGAGTACTGCGTCGCGGCGAACTGCACGACCAGCAGCGTGCTGGAGACCACGAGCCCGGTGAACGCGAGCATGCCGGTCGCCGTCGACGTGAGGATCGCCTGTGCGGCATCGATGTCGACGTCGATCCGCAGCGGGAAGCTGCCCCGGCGATCGATGTTCGGTGTGACGTCGCCCAGGATCAGGGCGGCGATGACGTACAGCGACGGCACGATGATCAGACTGCGCCGGATGCGCAGCCGCAGCAGGCGCGTGTTCACGTCGGCGACCAGCCCGGCTCGGATGCCACCGCGGACGCGCGGTCTCCTCGGAGCTTGAGACCGATGAGCGGGAACAGCATCGTCGAGAGGATCGCCGCGCCCACGAGCGCCGCGGAGGTCGACGAGCGCATCTCCTTCTCCTCGACGGCGATCGTGGTGATCGCGACCACGAGCGGCAGCTGGGTGGAGCTGAAGAACGCGAGCGCCAGGCGATCCTTCTTCTCGAGGACCTCGCGGTACAGCAGCATCGCGGGGGTGCCGCGGACGATCAGGAACAGGGCGAGGAACATGACGACCTCGAGCAGCGCGGTCGGGTTGTCGAGCAGGGCGTCGAGATCGAACTTCAGCCCGCTCGTGACGAAGAAGAACGGGATCAGGAACCCGTAGCCGACGGCGGTGAGCTTGCTCTCGAACACCGGGACCTCCCGGCCCTTCAGCGCCAGGCGCACGATGATGCCCGCCACGAACCCGCCGAGCAGCAGGTCCAGCCCGAGTTCGGACGCGAGCGCGGCCAGGGCGAAGACGATGAACACCGAACCGCGGATCGCGATCTGGCCGCTCGTCTCGATCGTGCGCTCCAGGGCGCTCCACCCGTGGACGACGGAGCGCGTCGCGATGACGGCCGTCACGACCGCGATGACGACGAACGCGATGAGCAACGCCGCGCTGGAGACGGGGTTCGTGGTGGAGAAGAAGATCGTCATGAGGAGGATCGGCCCGAACTCGCCGACCGCACCGGCGGCGAGCAGGTACGTCCCGAACCGGGTCTTCAGCTCCCCGGCGTCGCTGAGGATCGGGATGAGCGTGCCGATCGCGGTCGTCGACATCGCGGTGCCGACGAACATCAGTGAGATCACGATGCCGGCCGCGGCGAGCAGGCCGCCGAGCGTGTACGCGAGCACGAGCGAGAGCACCCAGCCAACCCCGGCGAGCCGCAGCGGGATGCCCCGGATGCGCTCGAGGTCGATCTCGTAGCCGGCGAAGAAGAACAGCAGCCCGAGGCCGAGGCTGGAGAAGAACGCGATGAAGTCGTCGGGCTCGGCCAGGCCGAGAACCTCCGGGCCGACGATGATCCCGAGGATCAGCTCGAGCACGACGACGGGCAGCGGCAGCCACGAGGCCAGGCGCGCGGAGAGGATCGCCGCGATGAGCGCGACGCCCACCACGACGAGGAATGAGACGCCGTCGACCTCGACCATGGCGCGGACTCAACCAGAAGCGGCGGCTACAGGCGCTTCTCTCCCCAGAAGCTCGCGAACGGATTGGCGTTGAAGTTGCCGATCGGCGCGTACCCCGCCGCGCGGTACATGCGCTCGGCGTGCGGCTGCTTGGGGCCCGTGTCCAGGCGCGCGATCAGGTAGCCGAGCTCACGCGCGCGGTCCTCGAGCGCGACGAGCAGCTCCCCGGCGATGCCCCGCCCGCGGGCCTCGGGGACGACGTACATGCGCTTGATCTCGCACGCCTCGTGGTCGAGGCGCTTCAGGCCCCCGCAGCACACGACCGCCCCATCGTCGGTCCCGAGCAGGAAGTCGCCGCCGGGTGGCGCGAAATCGGCGGGCGTGGCGGACGGCGCGTCCGGGACGTCGATCCGCCCGTAGAGGGGCTCGAGTTCGGTCACCATCGCGGCGACCAGGGTGCTGCCGGGAGGTTCGCCCGCGGACCCCGAGGAGAACGTCGTCATGCCAGGTAGGGTCGCACGATGAGCTCCGATTTCGTCGTGGATGTCACGAAGGGCGACGGGTACGCCGTTAGCTCACTCGACCAGCTGGGGGAGGGGTGGGGCTTTCGCAAGATCCGCGGCCCGCTCGGGCTGACGGCGTTCGGCGCGAACGCGATCGTCATGCCGCCGGGGTACTCGGCCGGCAAGCACGCGCACGAACGCCAGGAGGAGCTGTACTTCGTCCACGCCGGGACGCTGGAGATCGCGTTCGGCGACGGCACCGCCCACCGGCTGGAGGCCGGTGGGCTCGCCTGGGTCGATGCCAGCACCGTGCGAGGACTGACGAACGTCGGGGACACCGACGTCGTCTACCTGTGCGTGGGCGGCAAGGACGGGTACGTGGAGCGGGACGGCGTGAAGGTCGACTGACCTCTACGCCGCAGCCGGCGCGAACCCGTAGGCCTCGGCCAGCTCCGGATCCTTCTCGGCCAGCATCTGCGCGAGGTCGACCATGACCTTGCACTGCTTCCAGGTCGCGTCGTCCTGCATCTTGCCGTCGATCATGTGCACGCCGCGGCCGTCCGGGATCGCCTCGATGACCTTCTTGGCGAACAGGACCTCGTCCGGGTCGGGCGAGAAGACCTTCTTCGCGATGTCGATCTGCACGGGGTGCAGCGACCAGGTGCCGACGCAGCCCATGAGGAACGCGGCGCGGAACTGCACCTCGCAGGCCACCGTGTCCTTGATGTCGCCGAACGGACCGTAGAACGGCAGGATGCCGTTGGCCGTGCACGCGTCGACCATGCGGCCGATCGAGTAGTGCCAGAGATCCTGCTGCGAGCGCACGCGGCCGGTCTCGAGGTCGTCGGCCGACGTCGGGTCGGTGATCGTCTGGTAGCCGGGGTGGCCGCCGCCGACGCGCGTGGTCTTCATGCGGCGCGAGGCCGCGAGGTCGGCCGGGCCGAAGCTCATGCCCTGCATGCGCGGGGAGGCCGACGCGATCTCCTCGACGTTCGTCACGCCCTGGGCGGTCTCGAGGATCGCGTGGATCAGGATCGGCCGCTGGATGCCGGCGCGCGACTCCAGCTGCGCCAGGAGGCGGTCCATGTAGTGGATGTCCCAGGCGCCCTCGACCTTCGGGACCATGATGACGTCGAGCTTGTCGCCGATCTCGGTGACGAGCGTCGTGAGGTCCTCGAGCACCCACGGGCTGTCGAGGGCGTTGACGCGCGTCCACAGCTGGGTCGATCCGAGGTCGATGGTCTTGCCGACCTCGACGAGGCCCGAGCGCGCGGCTTCCTTGCGATCGACCGGCACGGCGTCCTCGAGGTTGCCCAGGACGATGTCCGCCTTCGCGGCGATGTCCGGCAGCTTGGCCCGCATCTTCTCGTTGCCGGCGTCGAAGAAATGAATCATCCGCGACGGCGGGAACGGGATCTCGGTGACGGGGTCGGGAGCCCCCACGCAGAGGGGCTTGAGGAAGTCGCGAGGGTTACGCACGGGACGGTCTCCTGATCGAGTCTGGTGGGTGGATCGTAGGTGGTCAGGCCGCATCGAAGAGGCCTCGTACGCCACGATGTACGGCCGCTGCGCCTCTCGCGCGCGCCTGACCCAGACCCACGGAAGACCACGGAGACCCATGAGCTTCACGCCCGGCACCGATGATCAGCAGCGCGTCCGCGAGGAGTCCGGCGCGCACACGTACGGCCGCTACCTCGAGGAGTTCGAGGTCGGCGACGTCTACAAGCACTGGCCCGCGAAGACGGTGACCGAGTCCGACGATCACCTCTTCTGCCTCATCACCATGAACCACCACCCGCTGCACCTCAACGACGTGTACGCGTCGAAGAGCCAGCAGGGCAGGAACGTCGTCGTCGGCCCGCTCGTCTACTCCCTCGCCCTCGGCATGAGCGTCTCGGACGTCTCCGGCAAGGCGATCGCGAACCTCGCGACCGAGGAGCTCTCGCACCCCAACCCGGTCTTCCACGGCGACACGCTGTTCGTCGAGACCGAGGTGCTGGAGAAGAAGGAGTCCAAGAGCAAGCCGGACCGCGGCGTGGTCAAGGTCCACACCCGCGTCTACAACCAGGACGGCACGCTCGTCGCCGAGTTCAAGCGCCTCGTGCTGGTCCCGCGCAAGACGCCGGGCGCCTAGCGACGACGGCATTTCGGGTTTCCCGCGGTTATTGCCGCGGGAACCCGCATGCCGCGGCGTCGGTGGCGTTGGTACCCTTCGCGGATCGGTAGCGCCCCGGGGTATGGCGCGCCTCGTGACCGACAGGACGTTTGGTCGCGAGCCGCCCCGCAGATCGAACGTGATCTGCGCCCTCGCGGCCGGCTCCGAACCAACTCCGGCTAGCGACACACGAGGCTTCCGTTCCGTGACTCAGACCACCGCCGCCCCGACTCAGAATCAGAAGCTCCTCGCCTGGGTGGAGGAGATCGCCGCCCTCACCAAGCCTGAGGCGGTGTACTGGTGCGACGGCAGCGCGGAGGAGTACGACCGGCTGGCGCAGGAGCTCGTTGATGCGGGCACCTTCCGCAAGCTCAGCGACGCCAAGCGCCCGAACAGCTACCTCGCGTGGACGGACCCGTCCGACGTGGCCCGGGTCGAGGACCGCACGTTCATCTGCGCGGCGACCGAGGAGGAGGCCGGACCGAACAACAACTGGCGCGACCCCGCCGAGATGCGCACCGAGATGAACGGCATCTTCGAGGGCGCGATGGCCGGCCGCACGATGTACGTCATCCCGTTCTCGATGGGCCCGGTCGGCTCGGACAAGAGCCACATCGGCGTCCAGGTCTCCGACTCGGCGTACGTCGTCACGAACATGCGGATCATGACCCGCATGGGCCAGAAGGTCCTCGACCAGCTCGGCGCCGACGGTGAGTTCGTCCCGTGCGTGCACTCGATCGGCGCGCCCCTGGCGCCCGGTCAGGAGGACGTCGTCTGGCCGACGAACGCCGAGACGAAGTACATCGTCCACTACCCCGAGACCCGCGAGATCTGGTCGTACGGCTCGGGCTACGGCGGCAACGCGCTGCTGGGCAAGAAGTGCTTCGCCCTGCGCATCGCGTCGATCATGGCGCGCGACGAGGGCTGGATGGCCGAGCACATGCTCATCCTCAAGCTCACCTCGCCGGAGGGGAAGGTCAAGTACGTCACCGGCGCGTTCCCGAGCGCGTGCGGCAAGACCAACCTCGCCATGCTCGTCCCGACGCTCGAGGGCTGGACCGTCGAGACGGTCGGCGACGACATCGCCTGGATGAAGTTCGGCGACGACGGCCGCCTGTACGCGATCAACCCCGAGTACGGCTTCTTCGGCGTCGCTCCGGGCACGGGCGCGGACACGAACCCGAACGCCATCGCGTCGATCGCGAAGAACACGATCTTCAGCAACTGCGCGCTGACCGACGACGGCGACATCTGGTGGGAGGGCCTCACGAAGGAGAAGCCCGCGCACCTGATCGACTGGCACGGCAACGACTGGACGCCGGACAGCGACACGCCCGCCGCGCACCCGAACGCGCGCTTCACGGTCCCGGCCGAGCAGGCGCCGTCCATCGCCGCCGAGTGGGAGGACCCCAAGGGCGTGCCGATCGACGCGTTCCTTTTCGGCGGCCGCCGTGCCTCGGGCGTCCCGCTCGTGCGCGAGTCGTTCGACTGGGAGCACGGCACGTTCCTCGCCGCGACGATGTCCAGCGAGCAGACCGCGGCCGCGTTCGGCCAGGTCGGCGCGCTGCGCTTCGACCCGTTCGCCCAGCTGCCGTTCGCGGGCTACAACATGGGCGACTACATGGCCCACTGGCTGAAGCTCGGCGAGACCGACGGCGCGAAGCTGCCGAAGATCTTCTACGTCAACTGGTTCCGCAAGGACGAGGACGGGAAGTTCATGTGGCCGGGCTTCGGCGAGAACAGCCGCGTCCTGGAGTGGATCTTCCGTCGCTGCGACGGTGAGGGTGAGGTCGTCGAGACGCCGATCGGCTTCGTGCCGCCGGCGAGCGACCTGAACGTCGAGGGCCTGGACATCGCGCCCGAGACGCTCGAGGCGTTGCTCACCGTCGACGTCGAGACGGTCAAGCAGGAGCTGCCGCAGGTCGAGGAGAGCCTCACGAAGTACGGCGACCACCTGCCGGCCGGTATCCAGCGCCAGCTGGACAAGCTCAAGGCCGCCGTCGCCTAGCGGCCTCTGCGCCCGGGAGGGCGGCCAGGCGGCCGTCCTCCCGTCTGCTCAGGCGGCAGCCAGCGCGAACGGGCTGCCCTCGGAATCCCGGCAGATCGCCCAGCGCTCGCCGGGATGGATGACCGTGCCACCGAGCTCGGCGATGCGCGCGAGCGTCGCGGGCAGGTCGGCCACGGTGAAGTAGGGGAGGGACCCGGTGTCGCCCGGGCCCTTCCCGCGCTCGTGGACGCCGAGGCGCAGGCCGTCGGTCTCGGTCTCCCAGCCTGAGCCCGCGTCCTGCTGGCGCGGCGCGAGGTCGACGCCGAGGACACCGTGCCAGAACCGCAGGGCGCGGTCGGGGTCGTCGGCGGGGAACTCGATCAGCGGAGCGGGCACACGGACGAGTATGACCGTGCGCTACGGCGCCCGGCGCGGTCCATGCGCTGAGCGCTCCAGGGCGGCCAGCCGGTCGTCCCACGCCGAGCCCACGCGCGCCATCCAGGCGATCGCGTCGTTGAGCGGCGCCGGGGTCGCGCGCCAGTGCGTCTCGCGGCCGGCCCGCTCGCCCGCGACCAGCTCGGCCGCCGCGAGGACGTGCAGGTGCTTGGCGACGGCCTGCCGGGTCACCGGCAGGTCCGCGGCGAGCTCGGTCGCGGTGATGCCGGCCCGCGCGGCGATCGTGTCGAGCACGGTGCGCCGCGTCGGGTCGGCCAGCGCGGTGAAGACGGCGTCGGTCGGCATGCGCCGGTCAGACCAGGACGGCCACGCGCGAGATGAGCATCGGGAGCGCCATCGCGGCCGGCCCGTACATGCCGCCGCCGCGCAGCACGGGATGGGTGCCGATCCGCGTGGTGCTGACGGCGTAGACGGGCGCGCTCTCGACGACGCGAACCCGCGTGCCGTCGTCCCCCTCGTCGAGCGTGAGGCAGACGCGCGTCATGAGTTCGTCGTCGCCCGCACGCCACCACAGGACCAGGCGCTCGCCGGGGACAACCTCCTCGACCTCGACCTCGCGTTCCTCACCGTCGCGCAGCCACAGCCAGCCGCGCTCGCCCTCGGCGAGCTCGAGCTCGGCGCCGGCGCAGAGCCAGCCGCGCAGGTCGGCGAGGGCCTCCCAGGCCGCGTCGCGGTCAAGGTCGAGCAGGATCTCGCGGGTCACGTTCACGGCGTCGGCTCCTTCGTGCAACCGTCGGGTTGCGTCCATGCTACCGTGCTCGCCACAAAAGGCAACCAGATGGTTGCGGAAAGGGTGGTGGGCCATGCCGCTGGTGCCGATGGTGATCCAGAACGACGGGCGCGGGGAGCGCTCGTTCGACATCTACTCGCGCCTGCTCAACGAGCGCGTCATCTTCCTGGGCACGCAGATCGACGACGAGGTCGCCAACCTCATCGTCGCCCAGCTGCTGCACCTCGAGGCCGACGACCCGGAGAAGGACATCTCCCTGTACGTCAACTCGCCCGGCGGTGGCGTGTACGCGGGCCTGGCGATCTACGACACGATGCAGTTCATCAAGCCCGACGTGCAGACCATCTGCTGCGGGATCGCCATGAGCGCCGGCTCGCTGGTGCTCATGGGCGGGGCGCCCGGCAAGCGGATGTCGCTGCCCAACAGCCGGATCCTGATCCACCAGCCGCTGGGAGGCTTCCAGGGCCAGTCGACGGATATCGAGATTCACGCCAACGAGGTCCTTGCGCTGCGCCGCCGGCTCGACGAGCTGTACGCCCAGCACACGGGGCAGACCGTTGAGCAGCTGCACGACGACATGGAGCGCGACCGGTTCTTCACGCCCGAACAGGCGCGCGACTACGGCCTCATCGACCGGGTCATCGAGGACCGCGCGGCGGTCGTCAGCCCTGCGGGTTGACGCCGAAGTTCTTCGCGTTGAACGTCACGGGCAGGCAGACGGACTTCTTGGGCGTCACGGTGCCCTTCGCGCGGTTGTTCGCGAACTTCACGGTGACCGTGACGTCCTTGACCACCGGTGGATTGCTGCCTTCGGCGACCTTCGCCTTGCCGCTGTAGGACACCGACCCGGCACTGGAGATCCGCACCTTGCGCAGGATCTGGATGCCGCCGCCGGTGATCAGGCTCCCGTCGTTGCCCCGGTACTGGCAGGGGAACGTCATGGACTTCAGGGCTTTCGCGTCCTTGGTCGTCGTGAGGTACGCCTGCAGCTTCACGTCGATGTAGGTCCCGCGCTTGGGGTAGGCGGCCCAAGCGGCGGGGGCGAGCAGGAGAAGGACGGCGAGAGCGGCGGTGGCAGCGCGGCGCGGGGTCATCCGGCGACCGTATCCGGCCGGCCCGGCCAGCGCAGCGCCTCGCTACGTCATCGTGCGTATCAGCGGTGGTCGCCGCCCGCAGCGGCCGGCGGGCGCGACTCCTCGGCGAGTGACATCAGCGCGAGCGTGCCCCGCGCGGCGTCCTCGAGGACCTCGGTCGCCTCCTCCGCCGAGCGCGCGTAGAGCTCGACGAGCAGATGCACCGTGATCGTGTTGTCGTCGTCGTGCTTGTGGAAGCGCACATGGGTGAAGAACTCGCGGGTGCCGTGATCGCCGAAGGCGGCGTAGGAGAGCGCGTCGCCGGCCTCGGGGCCCGAGCACGTCTCGACGTCGTCGGCGTGCACGGTGACGGTGCAGGAGGCGACCCACGGGGTGCCCGCGATCATCCGCTCCCAGCGGTCTTCGATGGGCTCGACGCGCCCGTTGTGGAAGGCGAGGTGCGGCTGGTCGTGCATGCACTGCAGGCACTGGACGACGGCTTCCTGCAACTCGTCGACGACGTCGGCGCGCTCGCCGGTGTCCGGATCGATCCGGTGGATGCCCTCGTAGTGCACCTGCACTTCGAGGTCGGTGGACCAGCAGCGGTAGCAGCGCAGCCAGGCGCGAACCTCGGAACCCTCCATCGGTGGCATGTTAGTGGCGGGCGGCGAAGGTGCCGCGGATCGCGTCCGAGAGCGTCGCGGGGACGATCCTCAGCGCCGAGCTCAGCAGGACGGCATCCGCTGCGCGCAGGCGGTCGAGGTCGATCCGCTCCTCGGCGGCTGCGCGTGCGCCGCCAGTGCCCGGATCGGCCAGGATCGCGGCGCGTCGCACGCCGGGCAGGAGCCGGCCGTCCGCAGGTGGGGTGACCAGGCGGTCGCCCTCACGCAGCCAGACGTTGGCCCACGCGGCCTCGAGCACCTCGCCGCCGCGGTCGCACAGCAGCCATGACGCATCCGCGTACGGCCCGCGCAGGACCGAACGGTCCGCCCACTTGTGTTCGCCCAGGCCGCCGGGCAGCAGCACCGGCACCAGGCCCACGGGCGCGGTCACCGGCGCGGGGGCGGGGCGGGCCATCACGGTCACCGTCCAGCCGCCGCGGTCGTCGGGCACGGCGATGATCCGCACGGCAGCGGCGCCCTCACGTGCGAGCGCGCGTGCCTCCTCCGTGGCGACGTGCAGGTCGGGCGCCGTCCCGCGGAGGGCCATGGCGCTGCGCCGCAGCCGCGCGGTGTGGGCATCGAGGGCCACGGGCGCACCGGCATCGACGAGCACGGTTTCGAAGATCCCCTGTGCGGGATCGGGTCGCGCGGTGGTCGTGGTCAGCAGCGGCGGGGGCGAGGCACGCCGGCGCGCCGCGCCGGTGGCGACGGATGCCAGACCGAGGCCGGCGAGGATGGGCGCGGCCTTCACGAGGCATTCGCGGTACTCGTCCGCGGGGACCGAGTCGGCCACGATGCCGCCGCCGACGCCCAGCGCGATCGCGTCGCCCTCGACCTCGAGCGTCCGGATGGCGACGCTGAGCTCCAGGCCCGCGTGGGGACTCGCGAACCCGATGGCGCCGCAGTGCGCCCCGCGGGCCGTCGTCTCCTCCGCGGCGATGACCTTCAGCGCCTGCACCTTCGGCGCGCCGACCACCGAGCCCGGCGGGAAGCAGGCGCGGACGAGGTCGGCGTCGCCCACGTCGTCGCGCAGCGTCCCGGAGACGCGGCGCACGAGCTGCCAGACGCCGGGATGCGGCTCGACCCGCGGGGGATCGACCTCGATGCTGCCGTACGCGCAGACCCGGCCGAGGTCGTTGCGCATGAGGTCGACGATCATCACGTTCTCGGCCGCGTCCTTGGTCGCGGCGGCCAACTCGGCGGCGGCGGACTCGTCGTCGTGGTCGGCGCGGGGCCGCGTGCCCTTCATCGGCAGCGTCTCGACCCGTCGCCCGCGCCGGCGCAGGAACAGCTCGGGCGACGCGCTGAGCACCGCGCCGTCGTCCCACGCGAGGTAGGCGCCGTACGCGGCGGGCGCGGCGTCCATCAGCGCCAGCCAGGCCTCTAGGGCCGAGCCGTCGAACGATCCGGCGAGCCGCAGACAGAGGTTCGCCTGGAAGATCTCGCCGGCGCGGATGCGCTCGATGACCGCCTCGACGGCCTCCTCGTGGCCGGCGCCGCCCGGCGCGAGAGGTTCCATGGGGCCGACCGCCCACAGAGCCTGCGCGGACGGAGCGGTCAGTCGCGCGCGCAGCACGTCGGCCCGTGCGGCGACGGCGTCGTCGCGTCCGGGCAGGCCGAGGGACTCGAGCCAGCAGCGACCGTCCGCGTCGAGGACGAGCACGTGGTCGTACGAGGCGAGCCGGTGGGCGGGCGAGGTCGCGCCGCGGACCGGAGGCGACGGGGGGAGATCCTCGAGCCGCGCCCCGAGCGCGAACCCCAGGAGGCCCACCCAGCCGCCACCGAAGACGACGTCGCCGTCCGGTGCCGGGAGGTCGTCCAGCGCCGCGAACGGGTCCTCGTCGTCGCCGAGTTCACGGACGGGGGCCGACCCGGCGATCGCGACACCGTCGGCCCAGCGCCCGCTGAGCACGAACGGCCGGTGATCACCGCCCACCGCGCGCGCGAGTGCGGGGAGGGTGATGTCCTCGGCGAGGAGCTGACGGGTGGCCGGCATGCCCTTCCGTGATAGCGGATCCGCGCGCGCGGCGAGCGCCCGGGCGGTCAGCCGCGCAGCAGGACCCAGACCAGCACGGCTGCGAACGCGAGCTGGCCGACGCTGAACGCGATCCCGAGATTGGCGGCGCCGAACAGCAGCGCGACGAGCGTCCCGGCGCCGAACGCGCCGAGCACGAGTGCGAGCTGCGCGGGCCAGCCGGACGGGGGAGCGGGGACGTTCATGCCGCCACCTTAGCCTCGAGGACCGCCACGAGCGCGGGGACCTCCAGCGCGGGGTCCTGCTCGGCGAGCAGCTTGACCGCCGCACGGCGCCCCCCGAGACCGCGCACCCCGCGCTCGCCGTGTTCGACGGCGAAGTCCGCCAGCGCGGCGGCGCGACGGGCGGCAAGTCGTCGCCCGGGCAGGTCAAGCGCGGCGCGGTGGTCTTCGAAGGCGTCGGCGAGATCGGCGATACCGCTCGGGGGCGGGACCGAGCTCACCATGACGACCTTCGTGTCGCGAGCCCCGAGCGAGCGCAGCGCCGCGGAGAGGTCACGTCGCGCGCTGATCGCGATCTTCCCCAGGTCGGCCTTCGTCACCACGAGGACGTCCGGGGTCTCCATGATCCCGCTCTTGAGGAACTGCAGCGCGTCGCCTGAGCCGGGCTGCACGATGACGGCGACGGTGTCGGCGACGTCGGCGACATCGGTCTCCGACTGGCCGACGCCCACGGTCTCGATTACGACGATGTCGAACGCCGGCGCCAGCGCCTGCGCCGCGGCGCGCGTGGCGGGAGCGAGGCCGCCGAGTCGTTCACCCGCGGCCGTGGAGCGGATGAACAGCTCCCGGTCGCCCGGGTCGAAGTCGATGCGCGCGCGGTCGCCGAGCAGCGAGCCACCCGAGCGCTTCGACGACGGGTCGACCGCGAGCACGGCCACGGACTTCCCCCGCGTGCGCCACTCGCGCACGAGCGCGGACAGCAACGTCGACTTCCCGGCGCCCGGCGGCCCCGTGACCCCGATGACGTGGCCCTGCGCCTCACCGCCGAGCTTCGCGGGGGAGAGCTCACGCAGCAGGGCGGCGGTCTGCTCGCGGTCCGCGGGCGTGCGGGACTCGACGAGATTCAGCGTGGCCGGCGCGGCGCTGAGATCGCGGTCCCGCAGACGGACGCCGAGTTCGGCGCCGCGTCCGGCGGACGGTGGGGCGGGGACGGACATCGCGGACACGCTACACGTCGGCGTTTGACCCGCTCTGCGGGCCTTTCGTCGGCCGAAGACGCCCTAGGCGGGGGTGGACACCCCGCCCTTGGCGGCGACGAGCGCCACGATGTCCGACATGATCCGGTTCATGTCGAAGTCCTTCGGCGTGTAGACCCCGGCGACGCCCGCGGCCTTCAGCGGGGCGACGTCGGCCTCGGGGATGATCCCGCCGACCACGACGGGCACGTCGACGCCCGCGGCGCGCAGCTCGTCGATGACGGTCGGGATGAGCTCCTTGTGCGAACCCGAGAGGATCGACAGGCCGATGACGTGCACGCCCTCGTCGAGTGCGCTGCGCGCGATCTGCTGCGGCGTGAGGCGAATGCCCTCGTAGACGACGTCCATGCCCACGTCGCGGGCGCGGACGGCGATCTGCTCGGCGCCGTTGGAGTGGCCGTCCAGGCCGGGCTTGCCGACGAGGATCTTCACCGTGCGGCCGAGCGCCTCGCCGACGCGGCCGACCTCTTCGCGCAGCGCCTCGAGGTCGGCGCCGTGATCGGCCGCGGTGGCCTCCCCGACGCCGGTCGGGCCGCGGTACTCGCCGAAGACGTCGCGCAGCGCCTGCGACCACTCGCCGACCGTGACGCCCGCGCGGGCGGCCTCGATGCTCGCGGGCATGATGTTCTGGCTGTCGTCGGCGGCGACCTCGCGCAGCTTGGCCAGCGCGGCATCGACGGCGGCCTGGTCGCGCTCCGCCCGCCACGCCTCGACGGCTTCACGCTGGTGGGCCTCGACGGCGGCGTCCACGGTCATGATGCCGCCGTCCTCGTCGACGAGCGGCGACTCGGACGTCTCCACGAACTTGTTCATGCCGACGACGACCTGCTCGCCGGACTCGATGCGACGCCAGCGCTCGCGATGGCTGTCGACCAGTGCGGCCTTCATGTACGGCACGGCCTCGACCGCGCCGCCGTGCTCGGCGACGACCGCCATCTCGGCACGCGCCCCCGCGAGCAGCTCGCCGACGAGCCCGTCCATGACGACCGAGCCCTCGAAGATGTCCGGATACTCGAGCAGGTCCGTCTCGAACGCGAGGACCTGCTGGATGCGCAGCGACCACTGCTGATCCCACGGGCGGGGGAGGCCGAGCGCCTCGTTCCAGGCCGGAAGCTGGACCGCACGGGCGCGGGCGTTGCGGCCGAGCGTGACGGCCAGCGCCTCGAGCACGATGCGCTGCACGTTGTTCTCCGGCTGCGCCTCGGTGAGGCCCAGCGAGTTGACCTGCACGCCGTAGCGGAAGCGCAGATGCTTGGGATCCTCCACGCCGTAGCGCTCGCGGCCGAGCTCCTCCCAGAGGATGCTCATCGCGCGCAGCTTCGCGTGCTCCTCGACGAAGCGGACACCCGCGTTGACGAAGAACGAGATGCGGCTGAAGACCTTGCCCATCTGGTCCGCGGGCACGCGCTCACGGGCGGCGTCGAGGACGGCGATGGCGTTGCTCATCGCGTACGCGATCTCCTGGACCGGCGTCGCGCCCGCCTCCTGCAGGTGGTAGCTGCAGATGTTGATCGGGTTCCACTTCGGCACCTCGGTCACCGTGAAGGCGACCATGTCGGCGATGAGCCGCATCGAGGGGCCGGGCGGGAACGCGTACGTCCCGCGGGCCAGGAACTCCTTGATGATGTCGTTCTGCGTCGTGCCCTGGAGCTTGGCGCGGTCGACGCCGTTCTCCTCGGCCGTGCCGATGTACAGCGCCAGCAGGAAGGCCGCCGTCGCGTTGATCGTCATCGACGTGTTCATGTCGTCGAGGGGGATCCCGTCGAGCAGCGTGTGCATCTCGCCCTTGTGGGGGATCGGGACGCCGACCTTGCCGACCTCGCCGCGAGCCAGCTCGTGGTCAGGGTCGTACCCGGTCTGCGTGGGCAGGTCGAAGGCGATCGACAGGCCCGTCTGGCCCTTCGCCAGGTTGCCGCGGTACAGCTCGTTGGAGGCCTTCGCCGTCGAGTGGCCGGCGTAGGTCCGCATCATCCACGGCCGGTCGCGCTCGGGCAGGCGGTGCGCAGGAGTCTCGCTCATCACCCTGGATTGTAAGGTTCCGCGCCATCTCCGGGACGCCCGACCCCATCGACGTGCGACATCTCGGTCGCGAACAGGTCATCTGCTGTTGGCGTGTTGACGACGTGCTGGTCGATCCCGGGCCGGCGTCGTCGCTGCCGAATCTGCTCGAAGCGCTCGGCGACTGGCGGCCGAACCGCATCCTGCTGACGCACATCCACTTCGACCACGCCGGTGGCGCGGGCGTGCTCGCGCGGCGCTGGCCCGACGTCGAGGTGTGGGTCCACGAGCGCGGAGCGCCGCATCTCGCCGACCCCTCGAAGCTCGTCGCCTCGGCCACGCGGCTGTACGGCGACGACATGGACCGGCTGTGGGGGGAGATCGCCCCGATCCCGGCTGAGCGCCTGCGCGTGCTGAGCGGTGGCGAGCAGATCGACGGGTGGGAGGTCGCGTACACCCCCGGCCACGCCAGCCACCACGTCGCCTATCGCCACGAGCGCACCGGGTGGGCGTTCACCGGGGACGTCGCGGGGTGTCGCATCGCACCGAGCGACTTCATCATGGCGCCGACGCCGCCACCCGACATCGACATCGAGGCGTGGCACGCCTCGGTCGACATCCTCCAGGCCTGGCAGCCGGTCGCGCTCGGCCCGACGCACTTCGGGGCCATCACCGACCCCGCGGATCATCTCGAGCGGCTGCACGTGGTCCTCGACACCTGGGCCGAGCTCGCCCGCCGCCTGGATACGGAGGACTTCGCCGCCGCCACGCGCGCGGCGACCGCCGCGGCGCTGCCGCTCGCTGCGCGCGACGCGCTGGCGCAGGCGATGCCGCCCGACCACCTCTGGCCGGGCCTGCACCGCTATTGGTCCAAACGCGACGCCTGAGCACGCGTGCGGCCTTGGACGATCCCCGCCCGCTCGCTAGGCTGCCGAGACGTATGAGCCAGACCATCGAGCTCCCCCGCGTCTCCGGTCCCGGCTCGGGCCTCGGGGACGCCTGGCGGGTCATCGTCAAGAACGATGACCACAACACCTTCCAGCATGTCGCGCACACGCTTGCGCGGTTCATTCCCGGCGTCACGGTCGACGCCGGCTACGCGATCGCGGATCGCATCCACAACAGCGGCCTGGCCGTCGTGTGGACCGGCCACCGCGAAGCGGCCGAGCTGTACTGGGATCAGCTGCGCGAGGCGGGCCTGACGATGGCCCCGCTCGAGCAGGGCTGACCGCCCGTCCCCGACAGGTCACCGGTTCTCGGGATGTTTGGCGCGGGTCGCATCGGGCAGGATCTGTCCCAGGGACGATGAAGGACCGCGACGCCAGCACGACCACTGCTGCGCGCGCTCGCCGTGAACGCGAGCTGCTGCGCCGATACCACGAGCAGGGAGACGTGCGCGCGCGCGAGGAGCTCGTCCAGGAGATGCTGCCGTTGGCCCGCTCACTGGCCGCGCGGTATGCCGGTCGCGGCGAGCCGCTCGACGATCTCGTCCAGGTGGCGTCGGTCGGCCTGGTCAAGGCGATCGACGGCTTCGACCTCGAGCGCGAGGTGCGCTTCTCCAGCTACGCGACGCCCACGGTGCTCGGTGAGCTGCGCCGCCACTTCCGCGACACGACCTGGATGGTCCGCGTGCCGCGCGGCATGCAGGAGCTCCAGCTCGAGATCGCACGGCATCGCGACCGGCTCACGACCGAGCTCGGCCGGGCGCCGACGGTGCAGGAGCTCGCCGACGCCGTCGACCAGCCCTTCGAAGAGGTGCTCGCCACCATCCAGAGCCAGGACGCGCGCCGCGCACGCTCGTTCGAGGAGCCGACGGGCGAGGATCTGACGCTTGGCGACACGCTCGGCGGAGGTGACCCCGAGCTGGCCCACGCCGAGACGCGCGCGATGCTCGGTGAGGCCTCGGAGGTGCTCTCCGAGCGCGACCGCGAGGTGCTGCGACTGCGGTTCGTCGAGGACCTCACGCAGTCGCAGATCGCCGAGCAGGTCGGCGTCTCGCAGATGCAGATCTCGCGGATCATCCGCCGCTCCCTGGAGCGGCTGCGCGAGCGGCTGGGCCATTCGGGCTAGCGGGACCTCGCGCGCTCTGCGCGCGCCTTGGCCGCGTCACGCTTCTCGTTGTCCTGCGCGGTCTGCAGCACGGTGAACGGCGCCTCGGTGCGCTTGTACCGCGCTGCCTCGGTGGGCTTGGTCCAGTCGTTGTCGGGGCCCTGGGCGCTGACCGTCACCCGGCCGGCGAACTCCGCGTCGACCTTCGCGATGCGCAGTGACCGCTGCTCCCTGCTCGCCCGGTGGCGCTGGACTTCCCCGTTGGCCTGGGTGACGACGATCCCGTAGGCCTTGGCCTGCTCGGCCTTGTCCCACGTCACGACGAGCCCGGCGCCTCGGCGCTGGACCTCGACGTCGGTGGGCGGCGTGACGGCAGCCTCGGCGGAGGCCTTGAACTTGGCGAGTGTCTGCTCGGCGATCGGGACGCCGTTGATCAGCGCCACCGCGACGATCTCGCGCGAGCCGCGTGCGCCGTCGGCCGGGGTGAAGGTGATCTCGCCCTTGCCGCTCTTCGCCGTGCCGATCTGCTGATAGACGTCCTCGCCCTTCTCGTAGAACGTCACCTGCTGGTCGCCGCCCTTGGGCCCGAGGTCGTACTTCAGGATCCGCTTGGCCTCGTTGCGCGCCGTGTCGATCTCACCCTCGAACTCCGAGTCGTAGCCCTTGCGGCTCTCGGCGACCTGGGTGATCTTCGCCGAGCCCGGCTCGGGGGTGACGGTGTACCTGCCCGGCCCGTCGTTGAGGCTGATGAACGTCCGCTTGCCGGTGAGCTCGCGCATCGCGCCGATGTCGTTGCCCGGCGCGTAGGTCAGGTCGTCGCCAGTGACGGTGAGCGCCTTGCCTGACGGGCCGCGCACGGTGACCTCGGGGGCCGCCGTGTCGCCCTGCAGGCGCAGCTGCTTGACCGCTTCGCCGGCCTCGCGCTGGAACGTCAGGACCCCTGCCTGGGCCGCGCGTGCGCCCGACGCGGTGCGCGCCCGCACGTCGGTGATCCAGAACTGGCTGGGCTTGCAGCCGTCGATCGGCCAGATCCCGATGTACTTGTCGGCGAAGCGGTAGCCGCCGCCCGGGCGGAGCCCGACCGCCTGGCCGCACGCGGAGAACCCGCGGCTGCCGACGTTCGCGTTGGCCCCGAAGCAGACGACGTCGATGCCCAGGCAGGCCTCGCCCTCGCCGCCGAGCTGGAACCGCTTCGTCGCGAGGGACATCTCGCCGGAGACGCCGCCGGTGACCGCCAGGCCGGGGAGGATCAGCCGCACCTGACCGCCGAAGAAGACGTAGTCGGGGTACGAGTACATGAGCGCGGCGTTGCCGAAGCCGAGGGTGCCGAACTCAGGGACCTTGATGCCGACGTCGCCGCCGACGGCCACGGTCGGACTGGTGAACCGCTTGCCGGCCAGCTGCTTGAACTCACGGCCCGCGTCGCGCTCGTTCAGGACGTAGGGCCGCGACGCGGTCGGGAAGGCCAGCAGCAGCGCGCCCTTGACGGTCGCGACCTCGCCGACGCTGATCTGCCCACCGCCGCGCACGAGGAACGGGTTGAGCTGCAGGGCGAAGTTCACCTCGTCGAGGAGCACCCCGGGGAACAGGACGGGCTTGGGGATCGGCCCGCCGAACTGCAGGGCGCCGCCCGCGTGCTTGAAGCTGCCGTTGCAGAAGCCGACCCCGTTCTGGCTCGGGGGCGCGGTCAGCCGGAATCCGGCCTCCCCCGACTTCCCGCCGCTGATGAAGACGTTGCCGCGCGCCTTCCATTCCTTGCGGGTGCACGAGGTCCCGGGGTTCGTGTCGCCGTCGATCCCGCCGGCCAGGCGGTACTCAAAGCTCAGGTCGGTGAAGCGCACGGCGCCGATGTACGCCTCGGGGACGGTGACCTTGAGCTGGTCGAGCACGGGATCGTTGTCGTTGTCGGCGCGCAGCGACGTGCTGGCGCTCGGCGGGTTGCCCCCGAACAGGCTGAATGCGGGAGGCAGCCTGAGGCTGATCGCGCCCTCCGACCAGCGCTTGCCGTCGGTCGCTCCGATCGAGAGCGAGATCGCCCCGTCGATCTTGAACCCCGCGATGTCCGGGATGTCCTTGTTGCCGTCGAACGTGAACAGCGGCGCCCGGCCGGTCGGGAAGTCCTTGGCCCGCTGGCCGAACGCGATGGCCTTGACCTGGTCGACGAGGTTGAGGTCAAGCGCGCCGCTCTTGACGGTGATGCCGTTCCAGATCATCACCGCGTCGGCTGCGAGCAGGCGCTCGGCCGCGGGCAGCAGCACGATGCTCCTGCCGTTGCGGGGCCGGATGGTGATCCCGTTGAGCTTGATCGCCTGCTTGGAGACGTAGAACTCCTGGGGCTTCTTGAACATCGCCTTCGCCTGGTCGCACTTCGACTGCGGGAGCTCGCCCAGGTCGGCTCTGCGGCAGAGGTTGTTGACGACCGCCGGCACGGAGTACTGCTGCTCGAAGTAGTGCGCCTGGCCGACCGCGCGCTCGGCGGGAGGGACGTCCGCCGGGTCCTCGGTCCGGACGAAGCAGCCACGGGCCTCGACGAGCCGGAAGATGACGGTCGTCCCGTCGATGCACGGGCGGTTGGCGAGGATGGACGTCGACGCGGAGATCTCGGCGGGACCGCTGGTGAGCACGGCGGGGAGCTGCTTGAGCACCGAGCCGGAGAGCAGCTGCGACGGGGTGAACGTCACGTTCTGGACCTTCGTGTCCGTCGCCCCGCCCGCGCCCGTGACGATGAGCTTCACCGGCAGCGTCTTGTTCCCGGGGACGGTGAGGCGCACCGCCGAGTCGCGTGGGGGCGAGGTGAGGTCGATCTTCCCGTCCGAGTCGAAGTCCCACTGCAGCCGGGTGGCCCCGGTCGTCGAGCCGGCGTTCAGCAGCACCGGGGAGAACGCCGAGGCGCGTGTGGGGGCGCTGAAGGACGCCACCGGCGGCGGCGGGGGCGGTGACGACGGCGGCGCCGGGTCCGGCGTGGCCACGGGCGGCGGGAGCTCCGGCGGGAGGATCGTCGTCCCGGGGACATCGATCATGCGCGCCCGGTGGTTGAAGGAATCGGCGATGAGCACGTCGCCCGCGGCGCTCAGGGCGATCCCGGCGGGCCGGTTGAGCCGGCCGGCTGTGGCGTTGGCCGCATCGGCGAACCCTGCGGTCCCGTCGCCGGCGATCGTCGTGATCGTGCCGCCCGTCACCCGCCGGATGCGGTGGTTGAGCAGGTCGGCGATGACGAACCCGCCGTCGGACGTGGCGAGCACGCGCGACGGGCTCGCGAGCTGCGCGGCGGTCGCCGCGCCGCCGTCGCCCGAGAAGCCGTTGGTCGTTCCGGCGACGGTGGAGATCGTGCCGCCGGCCGTGACCTTGCGGATGCGCTGGTTGTCGCGGTCGGCGATGAGGTATCCGCCGTCGGCGGTGAGCGACACGCCGAACGGCTTGTTGAGCTGGGCTGCGGTGGCCGCCCCTCCGTCTCCGCCGAAGCTCGCCACGCCGGTGCCCGCGACGGTGCTGATGACGCCGCCGGGCGAGACCCGGCGAATGCGGTGCTGGTCGACCGACACGATCAGGTACGAGCCGTCGGACTGGGTGGCGATGTCGTACGGGAACGCGAGCTGCGCGCTCGTCGCGGGGCCGCCGTCGCCGAAGCCGCCCCCGCCGCCGGCCACCGTCGAGATCACGCCACCGGGGGTGACGCGGCGGATGCGGTTGTTGTTCGCGTCCGCGATGAGGATCGAGCCATCGGCGGCGATGGCCAGACCGGACGGCGCGCTCAGCTGCGCGGCGGTCGCGGCCCCACCGTCTCCTGAGAAGCCGGCGGTGCCGTTGCCGGCGACGGTCGTGATGGTCCCGTCCACGGCGACCCGGCGCACGCGGTGGTTGACCTGGTCGGCGATCAGGTACCCGCCGCTCGACAGCGCGGTGACCCCGACCGGGAAGCTCAGCTGCGCGGCTGTCGCCGGGCCGGCATCACCCGCGAAGCCGGCGACCCCGGTGCCCGCGACGGTCGTCAGCGGGTCGGCCGCAGCCGGGGCGGCGCTCGCGGCACAGACGGTCGCGGTGAAAAGGGCGGCGAGAGCGTGACGCACGCGCGGAGCGTAGGTCCGCGGGGTTCGCCGCCGAAACCACCCAGTGGGGTGAAGATCTCACCCCACCAGGTGGCGGCATGACGCTGGTGCTAGGCGCTGGTTTCCAGCTCGAGCCGGCCGCTGGCCGTGCGCTCGGTGGGCGAGTAGAGCACCGGGACCGTGTACCAGCCCGCGGTGGACGCGCGGAAGTCCTGGAAGTCCTCGCCGTACCAGAACCGCTCCCACTCGAGCTTGTTCGGGAACTCCAGGATCTGCGTGAACTTGTACCGATCCTCCTTGGACCGGTAGAGGTCGAAGCGCAGCGCGCCGCGCTTGAGCGCGACGTTGCTGATCTTCTCGAGCGCGTACTCCATGTCGTCGGCCCGCAGCGCCGTGGCGTACCACGGGACCGTGACGATGTAGGACATCAGGCGCCCACCTCCGCGATGATCGCGCCGGGGCCCTCGGCCGTGCGGCCGAGACCCTCGGACTCGGCGCCGACGAGGACCGAGATCTTGCCGGCGTGCTTGTTCTCGTGCATGAGCTGGTGCGCGTGGGCGACGTCCTCGAAGGGCATCGTCTTCCACAGCACCGGCTGGATCAGGCCCTGGTCGATCAGTGCGTTGGCCTTCGTGCACTCCCACGCGTTGGCGAAGTGCGAGCCGATGATCTCCTTCTGGCGCATCCAGAGGTAGCGGACGTCGAAGTCCAGCGTGTATCCCGACGTGGCGCCGCAGATGACGACCTTGCCGAACGTCTTCACGGTGAAGACCGACGTGGGGAACGTGGCCGCGCCGACGTGCTCGAAGACGATGTCGGGCGACTCGCCGAGGATCTCCTTGACGCGCTTGGCGAACGCACGCGAGACCTTGAAGCGCTCCTTCTCCTCCTCGGGCGTCTCCTTGCCCGTGCGCATCATCCCCGCGAACTCCTTGCGGTTGATGTAGTCCTTCGCGCCGAGCTGCTTGACGAGCTCGCCCTTCTCGTCGGAGGACACGACGCCCACCGACTCACCGCCCGCCGCCTTGACGAGCTGCGTGGCGAACACGCCGAGGCCGCCCGCGGCGCCCCAGATCAGGACCTTCTGGCCCGCCTGGATCTGCGCGCGGTTGAAGAGCATGCGGTACGCGGTGAAGTACGTCAGGCCGTAGGACGCGGCCTCTTCCCAGGACAGCGACTTGGGCTTGGGCAGCAGCTGCTGGGCCTGGACCTTCGTGAACTGCGCGAACGAGCCCCACGTGGTCTCGTAGCCCCAGATCTTCTGCGACGGCGCGGCCATCGGGTCGAGACCGTGGACCTCGGGGTCCTCGTAGCTCGTCTGGTTGCAGTGGATGACGACCTCGTCGCCGACCTTCCAGCGCGTGACGCCGGGGCCGACCTTCCACACGACGCCGGACGCGTCCGAGCCGCCGATGTGATGGCCGTACTCGGGGTGGTCGGCGTAGCCGAAGACGGAGACGGGCTGCCCGAGCGACGCCCAGACGTTGTTGAAGTTCACGCCGGCGGCCATGACGCGCACGATGACCTCGAACGCCTTGGGCTCGGGGACTTCGATCTCCTCGAGCTGGAAGGCGTCCTTCGGCTCGCCCTCGCGCTCCTGACGGATGACCCAGGCGGCCATCGTCGCGGGCAGCTCGCCCGGCTCGGCATCCACTCTGGTGACTTGGCTCAGATCGATGGCCACGGTGAAAGAAACCCCATACGTTTCGCGGTCAGGACAGCTGCGGAATCCTACCCGCCGAGCCGCCCTCGTCGCGTTACGCCTACGGCTGGAGCAGGTCGTTGTCGGAGTTCGGCCGCTCGGGGCCGACCGCGAGGGTCTCCGACGTGGCGCGTGAGCCCTCACCGGCGGTGACGGTGTACTCGCCCTCGGGGAGGTCGGCCTGCAGCGATGCGGTGTCCGACGGGTTGATCGGCCCGGTGCGCTGGCGCAGCCCGGAGTCCTGGCCGGCGGTCTCCAGCCGGAGCTCCTTGGTGTTGCCGGTCTGGTTGGTGACGACCAGGCGGATCGGGCCGGCGCCGAAGCGCTTCGGCGAGATCGCGAGCGTGTCGTCGAGGATCGCGGCGTTGACGACGATGGGCGTCGGCGGCCGGTTGCCCCGCTCCTCAGGCTCGTCCGACCCGCAGGCGGACAGCAACAGGGCAGCGGTCACCACGCCCGCGGCAAGGCGCGGGCGGGTAGGGGTCATGGCAGGCGTCGCGGTCTCCATCCCGTGCGTGCGTCGAACGAACGCGGAGCAGACCCTAACCGACGAGGGAGCGGCGCTCGGCTTCGAGCTGCTCGAGTTCCGTCTGCAGGTGGTCCCACGCCTCGGTTTCCGCCTGGTCGTAGGCGCGGCCTTCGAGGTCGCGCAGCGCCAGGCGGTAGTCCATCCAGGCGTCGGTGACGGCGACGTCGAGCTCGGCGAGCCGGACGGCGGGGTCGTCGGATGTCGCGTACGAGGACATGGTCTCGACTGTAGATGATCGTTGGGTGAGATGACTCGCGCAATCGTCCTCCTGTCCGCAAGCGCGCATGCACGGCGTCGGGCCGGCGTCGTATCACTGCGGCATGGACCTGGCCGACCATCCGCTCGCGACCGCCGAGTACCTCGTGGTGGACTGCGAGACGAACGGCCGGGCGGGCGCGGCGTGCGAGCTCACGGAGGTCGGCGCGGTGCTCGTCGGCGGTGGCGAGCTGCACGAGCGGTGGTCGTCGCTCGTCACCGTGCGGGCCCCGCTGACGCGCCGGATCCAGCGGTACACCGGCATCACGCAGGCCATGGTCGACGGTGCGCCCGCGCCCCAGGCCGTCCTCCAGCAGCTCGCCGCGCGGATGGACGGGCGCGTGCTCGTCGCCCACAACGCCCCGTTTGACCGCCGGGCGCTCGCGCAGGGCTTCCGCGAGGCGGGACTGCGGTGGCCCGACCCGCCGGTGCTCTGCACCGTGGCGCTGGCGCGCCGCTTCGCCCCGCTGCAGACGCGCCGCGGCCTGGCGGTGCTCGCGGGCGGTCTGGGCATCGACGTCGAGCAGTCGCACCGCGCGCTGCCCGATGCGGAGACCTGCGCGCGGATCCTGTGCGCGCTGCTGCCACGCCTCATGGGCTCGGTCGAGACGGTGGGCGAAGCGGTCGCGCTGCTGCGACCCGTGCGCCGGCGTCCGCGCAAGGTGCGGGCGGGCAGGACGGTCGGCGGGCTCCCGGGCGTCGCCGGCACGCCGCCGCCGGGGCTCGCCGAGCTGCCCGATGAGCCGGGCGTCTACATCTTCCGCAACGCGGCGGGTCAGCCGCTGTACGTCGGCAAGTCCGTCGCCGTGCGGTCGCGCGCGCGGGCGCACTTCCAGCCGTCGGCGCCGCCGGAGGCGTGGACCGGGCAGGCGGCGTCCGTGGAGGCCCGTGCGTGCGGCTCGGAGCTCGGCGCGCTGGTGCTCGAGTGCCGGGAGATCAAGCGCCTGCGCCCGCCGGGCAACGTCCGCCTCAAGCACGACGACCCGTATGTCTTCCTGCGCTGCCGGCTGGACATCCCGTTCCCGGTCCTCGAGGTCGCCCGGGAGCCGGCGTCCGGGCATGCGGTGACGATCGGGCCGCTGGCCGGGCACCGCGCGGCGGTCGAGCTGATGGAGCAGCTCAACTCGCTGTTCGGGCTGCGCCACTGCGGCCGCGGGCTGCCCCGCCGCGAGCATCCGTCGGCGTACGGCCAGATGGGCCGCTGCCTGTCACCGTGCCTGCAGGACCTCGACCCGAACCTCTACCGGACCCGGCTCGACGCCGCGCTCGACCTGTTCTGCGAGGACGGCGACGGCGGGGCGGCGCTGCTCGAGCACGTGGCGATGGAGATGGAGGAGGCCGCCGCGGCGCAGCACTACGAGCGCGCGGCATGGCTGCGGCGGCGGCGCGAGCGCCTGAAGGTGCTGTGCCGGCGGCTGGCCGAAGCGACGGGGACGCTGCGCGCGACCCACGCGCGGCCGTCGCTGGTCATCGCGCCGCATCCGCGCGGGACGGCGCCAGGGGACGCGTTCTGGCTCGTCGGCGGGCGCCTGGTGGACTGGTGCCGTGCGAGCTCGGAGGAGGAGCTGGAGCGCCGCAGCGCGGCGGCGCTCGTCCGGGCTGCCGGACGCCGGGCGGCGCACGTGCCGGCCGAGGAGGTCGACGAGCTGCGGATCGTCGCGACGTGGCTGGCCTCACACGAGCACGAGGTGCGTGAGCTGGCGCCGCTGAACGCCGCGGTCGCCTGACCCGGTTCAGCGCGCGAACGGCAGCTCGACGACCTCGGCGGTGCCCCCGCCGTCGATCTCGAGTGTGGCCCCGGGCTCGGCCTCCCGCCGGACGATCGCCAGGCCGATCGGGCCGAGCGTGGGGGAGATGACCGAGCTGCCGAGCCGGCCCACCTCCTTCTCGCCCAGGCGCAGCGCCGCGCCCGTCACGACCGGTGCCGACAGTCGCAGGCCGCGCAGGTGGCGGTTGGGCTTGCCCTTGTAGAACAGCCGCGCGACGGTCTCCTGCCCGACGTAACAGCCCTTCGTGAAGCTCACAGCGCGCTCGTTCAGCGCGGCCTCCTGCGGGATGACCGATTCGTCGAGGTCCAGGCCGTAGCGGGGGCGCCCGTGCTCGACGCGCACGATCTCCAGGACCTCTTCGCCGACCGGCACCGCACCCGCGGCGACGAGCGCGGCGAGCACCGCGTCGTGGTCGTCGGCCAGGGCGAGGACGTCGACGCCCACATCGGTCGTCACCAGCCGGACGTCGTGGCCGCTGAGAACGGCGGCAACATGGTCGTGCTCGTCGGTGCCGAGGCCCGCGTCGTCGGCGCCGGTGACCGCACGCGCCTGCGGCCCGGCGACGCTGAACAGCGCCCGCTGGATGGTCCGCTTGTGCAGCTCGACGTCGTAGCCGAGCTTGAAGGTCCGGATGGTGTCGAAGAGCGCCTGGAGCGTGACCCGCTCGGTGTCCAGCAGCAGCTCGTCGCCCGCGTCGAGGACGCGCAGGTCGGCGCGCATCTTCCCCTTGTGGGTCAGGAGCGCGGCGTAGCAGCCGCGGCCCGGCTCGAGGCCGAGCACGTCGTTCGTGACCTGGCCCGCGAGGAACTCCTTCGCGCCGGTGCCGGTGAGGGCGAGCTTGCCGCGCTCGGAACGGTCGACGACCGCGGCGTCCTGC